>DASRSJ010000228.1:0-7486 GCA_035656555.1 Opitutaceae bacterium | reverse complement strand
GCGGCGTTGGGTTTGCGGGCGGGTTTTTTGGCCATATTGAGTTTTTGTTTTAGGGTGCTTTAATTGTAAAGCAACGTCTTTCTAGAGGGAAAGAGGCCCTGTTTCCGAGCAAAATCGCACTCTAGTTTTGCGCGGCCGGCTCAGCGCCTGTCGTCGACCTGAACAAACTGCTTGTAAAGGGCGGCATAATGTCCGCCGAGCGCGAGAAGCTCGGGATGAGTGCCCCGCTCGATCACCCTTCCCTGGTCAAGAACCAGCACGAGATCCGCCCCTCGGATGGTGCTGAGTCGGTGCGCGACAACGAAGCTCGTGCGCTCCTTGAGCAGGAGCGCGAGGGCCCGCTGCAGGCGCGCCTCCGTCATTGCGTCGATCGAGCTCGTCGCCTCGTCAAGGATCACAATGCGCGGGTCTGGAAGCATCGCACGGATGAAGCACACGAGCTGGCGCTGACCGACTGAGAGGCCCGATCCCCTCTCGCCGACGACGGTGTCCAGGCCGTTCGGCAGCTCGGCCAGCATGTCGGAGCAGTCGAGCTTCCTCGCAGCCTCGACCACGTCCTCGCGCGTCGCGTCTGGCCGGCTGAGCAGGATGTTCTCGAGGATCGTCCCGCTGAAGAGGAAGTTCTGCTGCTGCACGGTCCCCATCTGCGCGTGCAGGGATCTGCCGGTGATCGAGCGGATCTCGCGCCCGTCGACGAGGATCTCCCCCGAGGTCGGCAGGTAGAACTTCGAGACGAGGTTGATGATCGAGCTCTTGCCGCTGCCCGTGTGGCCGACGAGCGCGATCGTCTGGCCCGGGGCCGCGACGAAATTCACTTCGTGGAGCACAAGCCTCGTCGGGTCGTACCCGAAGGACACATTCCTGAACTCGACCCGCGCCCCCGCGACAGCCGTCGCCACCGCGGCCGTCCGCGGGTTCGGCAGCTCCTCGGCGTTCGGGGAGTCGACCCAGTCCGGCGGCGTGTCGATCAGCCTGAAGATGCGCTCGGCGCTGGCCATCGCTAGGAGGCCCTGGTTGTACTGGTTGCCGATGATGGTGATCGGCGAGAAGAAGATGTTCGCCATCAGGAAGTACATGATCAGGTCGTCCGCCTGCAGCGTGCCGTGGAAGATTCTCCATCCGCCGACGACAAGCAGCGTCGCGACGAAAAACTGGCTGTTCAACTCGAGGATCGGCGCGAGAACGGCCGAGCTTCGCGCCAGAGCTATGTTGTAGCGCGAGTGGTCGGAGAGAAGGCTCCTGAAGAGTCCGGCGTTCGTCTCCTGCCTCACGAAGCCCTGGGTGACGCGGATCCCGTTGACGGACTCCGCGAGGGTCGCGGTTACCCTGCTGAAGCTCTCCTGCGCGGCGCGCGTCAGCCGGCTGAACTTCATCCTGAAGTGGTTGTTCACGAGCCAGAGGACCGGCGCCATGCAGACGACGACCAGGAACATCTTCCAGTCGCTGACCGCTAGGACGACGCCGGCGAAGAACATCTGGCCGGCCTGGATGGCGCTCACGAAGCCGACGTCCTGGATGCCGACCCGCACCGCCTCCACGTCGCTCGTCACGCGGCTCAGGATGCGCCCGAGCTTCATCCTGTGGAAGAAGCTCATGGGCTGGCGCAGCGTCTTGTCGAAGATGTCGGAGCGCATCCCGTTAACGACCGTCTCCCCGATCTCCAGCGCGTAGCGCTGCCTGAAGTGGAACATGAAGTCCGTCATGACGGCCAGGGCCACGTAGCCCGCCGTGCCGAGAAGGATTCCGTGGATGTTCTTGTGGGCGATGGGGCCCTTGATGACCAGCGCCGTGACCCAGACGAGCGCGGGCAGCTGCGCGGCGCGGATCAGCGTCAGGATCAACATCGTGATCAGCTTCCCGCGCACCGGTCTGGAATATCCGATCATCCGGCGAACCAGGCCCCACTCGAGCGGCTTGAACTGCTCCTCGTCGTCGTCCTCGTCGCGGATGCGGTGGACGAGCATGGGCTCGGGCTTGTGGTCCTTGTCGCTCATGGCGCGGCCCTTTCCGTGGGCTCCTGGAGCTCCCTGCCATCGACCAGCTGAAGGTTGGCGACATGGAGGTAGGGGCCCGGAACCTTGATGAGGTCCGCGTGGGTGCCCCGCTGGACGATGCGCCCGTTCTCGAGGACGATGATCAGGTCGGCGCGGCGTAGCGTGCTCAGGCGGTGGGCCACGATGAACGTCGTTCGGCCCTCGATCGCGCGGTCCAGCGCCTCGAATATCTCATGCTCCGTCTCGCTGTCGATCGCGGCCGTCGGGTCGTCCAGAAGGAGAATCGCAGGCTCAAGCAGCACGGCCCGCGCGATGGCGAGCCTCTGCCTCTGGCCGCCCGAGAGGCTGTTGCCGCTCTCGCCGAGCACCGTCTCGTAGCCCTTCGGCAGACCCGTCACAAAGTCGTGGGCGGCTGCGATGCGCGCGGCCTTCTCGATCTGCGCCTGCGTGGCGCCGGGGTGCCCGAACGCGATGTTGGCCGCGACCGTGTTGGAGAAGAGGAAGCTCTCCTGGAAGACCGTGCCGATGTTGCGGCGCAGATCGTCCAGGTGCATGTGGCGCACGTCGACGCCGTCGACGAGGAGCCGGCCCTTGGAGACGTCGAAGAACCTCGGGATGAGTCCCATCAGGACACTCTTGCCCGAGCCGGTGGCCCCCAGGATCGCGACGCACTCGCCCGGCTTAACCTCCAGGTTTATGTCGTGGAGCACAGGGTCCAGCTTGCCGTACTCGAAGGACACGTCCTCGAAGCGCACGGCGCCCTCCAGCTTCGGCCTCCTGACGGCCTCGGCGGGGCTTTTCACCTCGACCTTCGCGTCCAGGATCTCGAAGACCCTTCGCGCGCCGATCAGCGACTGCTGCACGGAGTTCACGATTGTCGCCACGTTGTTCACCTGCCCCGCGAACTGGTCCAACAACCCCGCGAACACGACCAGGCCCGCGCCAAGCGGGAGCCTGTCGGTCGCCACGAGATAGCCGCCGAAGCCCAGGAGCACCGTCGTGTTGATGCGCGTCAGGAACCCCGCGGTCGGGGAAAAGAGGCTGACCCACCAGAAGATCTTGTACTGCTGCGTGAGGACGGTGCGGTTCAGGTCCTCGAACTTCTCTTGGTTCTCCCGCTCCCGCCCGAACGACTTCACGACCGCCACGCCCTGGATGCTCTCGGCCAGGTACTGCACCATCTTCTCGACCAGGTTCCTGTTCTCCGCGTACTCCGGCTGGATCTTCCTGGAGAACGTGGCCGAGAGGATCCAGAGGACGGGCGTCGTCGCGAGGCACGCCAGCGTCAGAGCCGGGCTCAGGCTCGCCATGTAGACCGCGTAGACGGTGAGCGAGATCACCATGATGACGCTCTGGATCAGCACCTGGTCGACGAACATGCGCACCGACTGCACGTCGCCGGTCACCCTCGTGATGATGGAGCCCGTGGTGTTGGCGTCGAAGAAGCGGAAGCTGAGCCTCTGCAGCTTTTCGTAGATCTCGGCCCTCAGGTCCACCACCAGCTTCTGTTGGACGAGCACGTTCACCTTGATGGCATAGACGTAGTTCAGGAACGCCCTGCAGCAGGACAGGATGAGGATCATTCCGCCGAGGATCGAGAGGACCTCCATCGGGGGCATGCCGGCCGGAAGGCTGAGCGGCAGGAAGCGCACCGGTTGCAGCGCGGGAGCGGGGGCGGCGGGATGGGCCACGACCTGGCGGATGTAGTCGATGCCCAGGCCCGTGAAACTCAGGCCGAAGAGACCCATCGTGAGGAGCAGGAGCTGGATCCCCAGCACCTGCACGCAGCGCATGCGGTACCTCCAGGCGAGGCCGAAAAGCCGGCGCACCAGCACCGGATTCGACGGCCCGGCCCCGGCGCTGTTAGGCGGAGATCCCATTTGGCTCCAAAGCTAGCCGCGCGGGCGGCAGGTGCACGTAATTTCTGGCCCGCCTAGCGTCCGCCGGGCGGGGCGACGTTGCCCGGCTGCAGGGCCCTCTCGCGCTCCAGCCTGCGCCGGCGCACTTCCTGGGCCACGGCGTCCAGGCGCCTTTGCTCCTCGGCGGGCGTCGGGGTGGCGAAGCCCGGGCTGGCCACGATGCCCGTTGCCGCCGAGCCGCTGCCGGAAGAGGAGACCTTGGCGGCGTGCATCTCAAGCTGGAGCACGCGGCCCTGGTACTCGACCGCGACCTTGTCCGCGTTCGCGAAGGCCTGCTTCACCGTGAAATTGTGGCCGCCCTCGTTGAGGCCCACCCACGTGCTCTTCTTGGTCGCCGTCTCGTAGATGCAGTACTCGGCGCCATCGGACGTGGCCATGATCCCGCGCAGCTCGATCGGGCCGGACGGCCCGCTCTGGGCTCCCGCCGCCGCCGAATTGGAGGGCAGGAACGGGGAGGAGGCCGCGAGCTCGGCCCTCGCGGATGCGGGCAGGCCCGCAAGGAGCATCGCGGAAAGTCCCGCGGCAAAAACCCCGACTCGATGCTGAGAGCCCGTCATAGTGGTCTGTGTGCAATAGACCCACGCCACGCAGGAGGTCAAGTGGGCTGCGGCATCGGTCTCGGCTGGACGGGCCGCGCCGCAGGGCTAGGCTTGGGACGCGCGGCCGCGCCCAGGAGGCCGTGCCTCCCAGACTTCAACCACTTCACTTCCAGAACGATGAGCAACCGGCGCCTGTCCACACCCCGCAACGCGCTTTTCCTGGCGCTCGCCGCTGCCTCGCTCCTTGGCTGCTCCCGCGGGGGAACCAAGTCCTGGCAGGGCTATCTCGAGGGCGACTTCGTCTACGTCTCCTCGCCCCTTTCAGGCCGGCTTGAGAAGCTCTCGGTTGCCAAGGGTACCAGGGTCAGGGTCGGAGCCCCCCTATTCGAGCTCGAGCACGTGTCGGAGAGCGACGCCCAGCGCCAGGCCGGCCAGCAGCTCGATGCCGCGAAGGCGCTGTTAATGGACATGAGCAAGGGCCAGCGGCAGGAGGAGATCGACGCCTTGGCAGCCCGCCTCGCGGCCTCCAGGGCCACCGCCGAGAATTCAAGGCTCGAGCTTGAGCGGCAGGATGCGCTCTTCAGGGCGAATGCCATCACCGCAAGCGATCACGACCGGGCGCGCCTCGTGCATGACGCCGACCAGGCCGCCGTCGACGAGGCCTCGGCCAGGCTCGCGACCGCGCGCCTCGGCAGCCGCCCCGATGCCGTCATCGCTGCGGGCGCAACGGTGAGGGCCGCGGCGGACGCGGTCGCCAAGGCGCGCTGGAGCGTCGAGCAGAAGGCGCAGGCCGCGCCGTCCGACGCCCTGGTCTACGACACCCTCTACCGCGTCGGCGAGTTCGTGACGGCCGGCAACCCCGTTGTTGCGCTCCTGCCCGCGGCGAACATCAAGGTCCGCTTCTTTGTCGGGGAGGGCGACTTCGCCCGGTTGAAGAACGGCGACCACGTGAGCGTGAGCGTCGAGGGGCATGACGGCGCCCTCGACGGGACCGTGGACTACCTTTCCCCCCAGCCGGAGTACACCCCGCCCGTCCTCTACAACCGGGACAACCGCTCGAAGCTGGTCTACATGGCCGAGGCGGTGTTCCCGGCGGATGTCGCCGCGGACCTGCACCCGGGCCAGCCGGTCGACGTCTCGCTGCCGCGGCGATGAGCGTCGGCGATCTCGCGATAGACGTCAGCGGAGTCACCAAGCGCTTTGGCTCCAAGACGGTCGTCAACGGCATCGACCTCCAGGTGAGGAGCGGCGAGATCTACGGCTTCCTGGGGCCGAACGGCAGCGGCAAGACGACCTTCATCCGCATGCTCTGCGGGCTCCTGACGCCTGACGGCGGCCAGGGAACCTGCCTCGGCCGCGACATCCTCAGGGAGCAGGCCGCGATCAAGCGCGAGGTCGGCTACATGACCCAGAAGTTCAGCTATTACGAGGACCTGAGCATAAGGGAGAACCTGGACTTCGTCGCGCGCATCTACGGGATCCCCGAGAGAACGAAGGCGGTGCAGGAGAGCCTGGTGCGCCTGGGCCTTGAAAACCGCAGTGGCCAGCTTGCCGGCCAGCTCTCCGGCGGCTGGAAGCAGCGCCTGGCCCTAGCGGCCTGCCTAATCCACAAGCCGCGGCTCCTTCTTCTCGACGAGCCGACGGCGGGCGTAGATCCCAAGGCCCGCCGCGAGTTCTGGGACGAGCTCCACAGGCTCTCGACCGAGGGAATCACGGTCCTCATCACGACCCACTATATGGACGAGGCGGAGCGCTGCCACCGGGTCGCATGCCTGGCGTACGGCAACCTCCTGGTGCGGGGCACCGTGTCCGATGTCGTCGCCAAGGCCGGCCTCGCCACGTGGTCCGTCGAGGGCCCCTCCCTTTCCCTCCTCGCCGGGAGCCTCCGGGGCAGCCCCGGAATAGAGCAGGTGGTCCCCTTCGGGAGCGCGCTCCACGTGAGCGGCACGGACCCCGCGGCGATCGAGTCATCCCTCTCCTCAGCCTGCGGGCCGCAGTACAAGCGCACGCGGATCCCCTCCGGCCTCGAGGACGTGTTCATCGGGCTCATGGACAAGGCGACGGACAATTATTCCTGACATGAACGCCGAGCCTCGCTTCACGTTCCACAGGTTCTGGGCCGTCGTCATGAAGGAGTTCATCCAGATGCGCCGCGACCGCGTGACCTTCGGCATGATGGTAGGCATCCCGCTGCTGCAGCTGACGCTCTTCGGATTCGCGATCAACTCGGACCCAAAGCACCTTCCGACCGCGCTCCGGCTGGCGGACGAGGGGCCCTTCGCGAGGACCCTGGTCGCCGAGATGAGGAACAGCCAGTACTTCGACATCACGACGATCACCTCCTCGGAGGCGCAGGCCGACAACCTGCTGCGCCTGGGCGACGTGCAGTTCGTCGTGGACATCCCCGAGAACTTCTCCCGGAAGCTCCTGCGGGGCGAGCGCCCCACCCTTCTGGTCGAGGCCGATGCCACCGACCCCGCCGCTACGGGGCCCGCGATAGCCGCCTTCCGAGCCATCGCGGACACCTCGCTCGACCGCGACCTGAGCGGCCCGCTGGCCCGCCTGCGCGCGAGGCCGGGCCCCGTGGACTTCGAGGTTCACGCTCACTACAACCCCGAGAACATCACCCAGTACAACATCGTGCCCGGCCTCATGGGCATCGTGCTCACGATGACGATGGTCATGATCACCGGACTCGCGATCACGAGGGAGCGGGAGCGGGGGACGATGGAGAACCTCCTCTCGACGCCCGTGCGGCCCTTCGAGGTCATGGCCGGCAAGATCCTGCCCTACATCGCGGTCGGCTACATCCAGGTGACCCTGATCCTCCTGGCGGCGCGGATCCTCTTCAACGTGCCCATGGTGGGCAGCCTCGTCCTCCTCTACTGCGTTGCGCTCATCTTCATCGCGGCGAACCTGGCGGTCGGCATCACGTTCTCGACGCTCGCGAAGAACCAGCTCCAGGCCGTGCAGATGGCGTTCTTCTTCTTTCTGCCCTCGATACTCCTCTCTGGCTTCATGTTCCCGTTCCGCG
>DASRSJ010000227.1:0-4221 GCA_035656555.1 Opitutaceae bacterium | reverse complement strand
ACATGAAGCTCTCGCAGCTCGTGCTGAGCGGCCTGATGGGCGACGCGGCGCTCGGCATCTATGCGGCCGCGATCAGGATCCCTGAGACGGCGACCTTCCTGCCCACGGTCCTCGCCACTTCCCTCCTCCCCTCCCTCCTGAAAAGCAAGTCGGAGGGCGCCGTGGCCTACAGTGTCGCACTCAGGAGGTTCTTCCGGATCAACGCGCTTCTTGCGCTCAGCATCTGCATACCCGTTTCGATCGCCGCTCCCTACATCATAAGGATCCTCTTCGGGCCCACGTTCAGCGAGGCGGGGCCCGTTCTCGCAGTGTACGTCTGGTCGCTGCTCTTCGTCTTCCTGGGAGTTGCAAGAGGACAGCATCTGCTGAACGAGCTCCTCACTCATCTCCCGCTGTGGTTCAGCGCCTTCGGCCTCACCGTTAACCTGATCGCGTGCCTGATTATGATTCCGCGATACGGCGCCATGGGAGCGGCAATCGCGACCGTGGTGTCGCAGTGCATCGCTGCTTTCCTCTCCTCCTTCATTCACCCAAAGACGCGCGTCGTCGGGCGTGAGCAGTGGCTAGCGATGATTACACCCTGGCGGATCAGGACTGCCGGCGCAATCGCCGGCACACTGTGACCAAGTGCGCCCAAAGAAACCTTTCCACAAACGAATGAACTCTGCAGTGGCTCTCATCGTCTTCAATCGTCCGGAATGCACGGCCCAGACTCTTGCCGCCATCCGGCAAGCGCGGCCCCCGCGGCTCTTCGTGATCGCCGATGGACCGCGGGCCGACCGTCCGGACGATGCCGAGAGGTGCGCTGCGGTCCGCAAGATGATAGACGACGGCGTCGACTGGCCCTGTGTCGTGGAGCGCGACTATGCGCCGAAGAACCTGGGATGCGGGATCCGGCCCGCTACCGGGCTCACCTGGGCGTTCTCGCGCGCCGACCGTCTGATAGTCCTCGAGGACGACTGTGTCCCTGATCCCTCGTTCTTCTGGTTTTGCGATGAGATGCTCGAGCGCTACGCGAATGACACCCGGGTCGGGCAGATCTCGGGATGCCCCTGCCACTTCTCGGAGATAAAACGCTCCACGAGCTACATCTTCAGCCGCTACGGTCCGTGCTGGGGCTGGGCCTCCTGGCGGCGTGCCTGGGACAGCTATGATCTAAAGATGGAGAGCTGGCCGAGGTTCGCGGCGTCGGGTTCCGTCGACGCCGTGGGCATGACTCCCGCCGAGCGTTCCAGACGCCTAGCCCTCTACGGCGGCCTCCATAAGAGCCAGCGCACGGACGTTTGGGACTACCAGTGGAGCTACGCGAAGGCCCGCCAGGGAATGCTCAGCATCATCCCCTGCAAGAACCTGATTGAGAACGTCGGCTTCGATGGCGCGGGCACTCATTTCGCCGCAGGCAGCAAGTTTGGTCTCGTGCGCTCGGGACTGGAGCGGCCTCTAAAGCACCCTGAGTTCGTGCTGCCTGACAATAATTTCGACCGGGCCTATTCGGCGGAGTTTCTGGCAACCCACGGAGCGCCACTCTGGCGCCGCGCGGTGCGAAAAGTAAGACGGCTCCTGAAGGTGCCGGTGGCCGCATAACGCGCGGTTACCCACCCCCGGATACCCATAGCCAAGGAAGGCAAACCATCAGCCTAAAACAAACATTCACCAAGCTGGGATTCGACTTCTACGGACATGGGAACGTGGGGGACGACATGATGCTGGCCGGCTTCCTCGAGGTCTGGCCGAGGAACCGGCCGCTGTTCTGCCGCGTGTCGTCGGCCCAGCGGGCAGTCCTCATACACCGATTCCCCTCTGTAAAGTGGATCGTGGCGGGTGAGGCGGAGCCCCTCTACGATCTCTGGCTCGGCGTCGGCGACACCCCAATTCAGGTCCTTTCGGGATTGTTCTTTCTAGAGCATCTGGAGGCAGAGTTTAAGAAGGCAAAGGAGCTAGGCGCCCGGATCGTGCTTGCTGGCATTGGAGCGGAGAGGGAAGCAGTTCGGGAAAAAATCAGGTTCTCAGCGGTTCTCGGCCAAGTGGACCTAATATCAACGAGGGACCACGAAACCCGAGACCTACTGAGCAACGAGTTTTCAGTCGATCCGGCCAAGCTCATCATCGGCGACGACCTTGCACACATTTACCTCCAAGGCGCTGCCAGCGGTTGCCCTGAAGTGAACGACCGCCCGCTAGAGGTGGCGGTCAACTACTACGCGGAGCGGATGCCCCGAAAGGACTCGCTGACGGTGCTCCGGTGGCTCAAGGCCCAGCAGATCGTGCCGAGAAGCGCCGCCTTCCTCTCCAACGAGGCCCGCGTCATGCCAAGCATGGAGTCGCGGCACTACGCCGAACTGGCCTGGGCCACTTGCCTGGACCGCCGCGGCGACGCCGTGGCTATCATCACGCCCAATCGCTGGGCCACCGATCTCGATGACACAGTCCGGCACTTTGCGACTGTCCAGACAGTCCTCAGCTCACGGTTCCACTGCCTTCTCTCCGCGGCGTGGTTTGGATGCCGGGTCTACGGGCTAGGACGATCGAGCAAAGTGGAGACGCTGTGCGTTGGCCTGGGGATCAGCCACGTCAAGGAGCGCGGAATCAAGGCGGCTGTTCTTGAGCGGGGGGCAGCGCTCGCACGACCTGTGCCCGCGGAATTGCTCGATTCAAAGGCAGGCAATGCTCGTGCCGCGGTCACCCAGATCCTCGCCCGTCTTGCGCCGGACGAACTGGAAACCGCGGGCGGCGCCCCAGACACAAGGAAGGGGATGAAGGCATGAGGATCGGCTGGTCAGCACTCCCCAACGCGGTCCTCTATCCGCTCTTCGTGCACCGCCGCACGCCTGCGAAGCCCAGCAGGAGGGTTGCGATCATAAAACTGGGAAAGCTCGGCGATAACGTTCTGGCGCTTGGAGCCATGAAGGCGTTGATCGATCATTTCGGAGCAGAGAACTGCACCGTCGTTTCTTCCACTTACGGGAGGGACTTGGTATCCTCCATCTTCCCAAAGGTCGAGATCCTGACGGTCACGACGAACCATTCCACGCTAAGGAGGACCTTGCACGACCTCCTAAGGCTGAGGCGTCACACGATCTTCTGTGAAGGCGTGGACGTGCTCGTCTCGCTGCAGCACCACCGCACGCTTCACGACGACCTGATCACCTCGGCGATTCCCGCCTCCAGGACGTGGGGCCTTGCGAACTCTGAGCTCGGCGAAGCCGGCCTGAGCGACCAGCTCGTCCGGGCAAAATTCGCCTTCGACAATACTCCCCCCCTGCCCGGTCCGAACTCGCATGCCTGCCGGGAGCTGGAGCTTCACGCGACGTTGCTTTCATCGGTTCTCGGCAGATCGGTAAGCTCCACCGATCTGCGGCCTCGCATCATAGGCACTGGCGCCCCAGCGCTGGCGATCGGGCTCGCCCCATTCTCCGGCTCAGTCCTTAGGGACGTGCCCATGCCCCTCGTGCTGGCCACTTGCACGACCGCCAAAGCCCTCGGCTACCAGGTCCACGTCTGGTCGCCCAGCCCGAAGGACACCAGGGCACTCGAGATGGTGGGACGCCTTCGAGATCAGACCTCGGCGGATGTTCGGCTTGTCCATACCCCAGGCATCACGGATCTCGTGCGCGCCGTCTCGTCGGTTCGGGCGGTCGTTGCAGCGGAAAGCGCCCCAGCACACTTGGCCGCAGCCATGGACAAGCCCCTGGTGGGGATCCTTGGCGGGGGCCATTTTGGCTGGTTCGCACCTTGGACAGTGTCGGACAATCAGCGCTGGGTGTTTTCCCGGCAATCATGCTTCTCGTGCAACTGGGTCTGCATGCACGCGGAGCCTATCTGCATCACACGGATATCAGAACATGATTTCAATGAGGCGCTCGCCTCGGTTCTGACGCCAAGCCCAACGAAGTCTCCTGAGCGGGCTGCCGAGGCGGCGACTCGTTAGCGCACAGAAGCAAACGCGAAGCTGAACTGAAATGCTAATCACGGGATTCTACACCTTCGCGATGCTCTTTCCGCTGATGCTGATCTTCATGCAAGGTCCCTCTGTCACAGCGGAGATGGCACTTGGCGTGGCCCTGTCGGTCGGCGGTCTTTTCGTGACGAGGCAGGTTCGGGAGCTCAGGCGAATCATCCCTTACGTGGTTTGCATGGTGCCTTACATGGCCCTGGCGTACTACTGGAAGGACCTAGACAACGACCTCACTGCGAAATACACGCTCGGCCTGATCCTCTACA
>DASRSJ010000226.1:0-17787 GCA_035656555.1 Opitutaceae bacterium | reverse complement strand
ACGCGCTCCGGAAGGTCGTAGAGCCGGCGGTTGCTCTGGCGTCCGGCAATCAGCAGGCGGCCGTGGAAGAAGAGCTTTTGCAGCGTGGCCTTGGCGAGCGTCGAGGTGCCCCACCCCTGGTGGCTCCTGCGCTCGTCCTCGAAGTCCTCCGGGGCCAGCGGCCGGCCCTCGGCGAAGCGCTCCATGATATGGGCGGAAAATTCCTTCTCCCGCGGGGACAGCCTCCCCGACCAGGCGCCGGTCTCACGCGTGCGCTCGCGCATCCTGGCCTTCAGGTGCGGCCAGGACTCGAGTGGGAACGCGACCAGGATCCCCTTCAGCGGGAAGTGGTGCTCGAAGGCGGTCCTCTTTGAATAGTGGTGCCCCGGCCCCTCGTTCTCCCCGTGGATGTGGCGCATGAGGCCGCCCTCCCTGTATCCCTGGACGCGGTTGCGCAGGATCAGGTCGTGCATGCGCCCGCACACATTGATCGGGTCGATCTGGATGTAGCCCAAGTGGCTGATCGCGGCGCCGACGTCCGGCGCGATGCCCCCGATCAGCGTCGCCCGGCGCATGAAGCGGCGGGCCTCCATGCGGGACACCTTCATGGTCCCGAGGGGCGGGTCGGCTGCGAGCGGACTTGGCCGGCGGAGCCCGCAGGCGGCACGATCCTGCCGACGGCGGAGGCCGGCATCGGCGTCGGCGCGGGGCGCAGCTTGCGCAGCTCCTCGTCGTAGTCGTGGATGCCTGCCGCGATGGCGCCGGCGATGGCGTCCCGGTAGGCCGCGGTGGCGAGGCTCGGGCCCTCGGCGTCGCTTGAAAGGAAGGCCGGCTCCACCAGTATGCCGGGGCACGCGAGGCCGCGCAGCACGGCCAGGTGCTCGAACTTCTCGCCGCGGTCGCCGCTGTGGAGGGATTCCAGCAGGTGGCGGTGCAGGAAGCTGCCGAAGAGAGTGTTCCAGGCGGCGAAAGTGTTCACTGGGGCGTTGCCGCTCTCCGAGTCATTGGACTTTCCGGGACTCCAGGAATCGGTCGATCGCTGCGCCTTCCAGGGGAAGGACATGACCTCGACCCCCGCTGTCTTGGAGTTCGGGTACGTAGAGTTGAAGTGGATGCTGATGTAGAGGTCCGCAGACCAGTCGTTGGCGATCGCCGCGCGGCTCTCCTTCGGGACCGTGACGTCGGTGTCGCGGATCATCATGACCTTGTATCCCGCGGCCTCGAGGAGCGCGCGAAGGCGCAGCGCCACGTCGAGCGTGTAGGTCTTCTCCATAGTGCCCAGCCTCGGGTTCTCGGTGCCGTGGTCTATGCCGCCGTGGCCGGCGTCGATGACGATGATGTGGGGCTGGCGAGGCAGCGCTCCGCAGAGATCGGGGCGCAGCCGCGGCAGAAGGTGGTACTCGTAGTCCGCGCGGCTGATGAAGAACGCTCCGCCATGCTCGATCACGGGATCGCCCATGAAGACGCGAAGGCCCTCGACGTCGGTGTCGCGGCTCCTGTCGGTGAACTTGGCGATCGGCTTCGCGCCGTCCTTGAGGATCTCGGTCGTGACGGGCAGCCCGCGCTCGGTCCTTAGCCCAAGGCGCGCGGCGACGTCGTCCAGGCTCACATAGTCGATGCCCTTGTTGACGAACGAGGAAAACTCGGCCCTCGCGCTAGGCGCGGCCAAAAGGACAATCGAAAGGAGGGCAAAAGCCGCCGGGCGCATGGCCGCGGCAGCCTCAGGATCCCTCGGCCGGCTCGGCGCCGTCCTCTTCCCCGCCGTCGCTCTCGTTCTCGCCCTTGACGTGGAACTTGGCCTTGCGCTTGTTCGCGGGAAGGGGCGTCAGCATCACGTGGATGTTGCGGCCGATGAGCTTCGGGTCGGCGTCGGGGTGGCCCATGCCGGCCAGGTCGACGACGGCCTTCTTCATCACGTCGAATCCAATCTCCGTGTGGGCCATCTCGCGGCCGCGGAACTTGAGTCGCAGCTTCACCTTGTTGCCGTGGTCGAGGAACTCCTCGGCGTGGCGCAGCTTGGTGTAGAAGTCATTCTCGGCGATGCGCGCGGTGAACTCGATCTCCTTGATCTTGCTCGCCGTCGACTTCACGTGGGAGGTCTTCTTGGACTCCTCGTACACGTACTTGCCGAAATCCATGATGCGGCACACCGGGGGCGTCGCGTTGGGCGCGACCTCGACCAGGTCGAGGCCGACCTCGAGGGCCAGATTGACGGCCTTAGGCGTATCCAGAATCCCGAGCTGCTTTCCCTCCGGCGAGATCACGCGAACCTGCGGGACCTTGATGCGGTGGTTGCGACGTATGTTCGCGAACGGGTCGTTGTTTCGGCGCTGGTAGGATCCGCTGGGGCGGTTGCCGCCGGGGGCGGCCGGTGCAGGAGTCGGTATGGCCATCAATAATTACTCTTCGCTATAGATAAAGTTGGGTGAAGTTCGCCCGGATGGGCCTCGAACACAACACCTAAACGCTGAAGCTCTCCCCGCAGGAGCAGCTGGCCTTCGCGTTCGGGTTGCTGAACTTGAAGCCGCCCGCTATCAGCTGGGTGGAGTAATCGAGCTGGGTCCCCTTCAGATAGAGGGCGGTCCTGGGGTCGACAAGGACCTGCACCCCCGAGGAGCGCACCAGGATGTCCCCCCGCTTGGGCTCGGGCGTGAAGCGCAGCTTGTAGCTGAGACCGTTGCAGCCGCCCCCGGTGATGGCCACCCGGAGGTAGTCGCCCTGGCTCTCACGGGCTATCAGGGCCCTGACTTTCGTGCCGGCCGAGTCGGTAAGGCGCACGAGCGTCTCTCCGCCCTCCCTGGGGGGAGGCGCGGCAGCGGGCGTCGGGGCGGTGCTCAGTTCGGGCATGAAACAACCATTATCGCCCTTTGCGCGCCCGAATCAAGCGCCGGGCCACTTCTACCGCGTTTGTGAAGCTCCGGGCATCGGCGCTGCCCTTGCCGGCGATGCCGAAGGCCGTTCCATGGTCGGGGCTTGTGCGCACATGCGCGAGCCCGAGAGTGACATTGACGGACTGCTCGAAATCCACCGCCTTAAGCGGGCCGAGCCCCTGGTCGTGGTAGAGGGCTACCGAGACATCGAACTCCCCCCTGATCTGGCGGCCGAAGAGCGTGTCGGCGGGCTGGCAGCGCGAGAGGAGCGGCAGGCGCTGGCGCAGGCCGTCCAGAATCGGGTCGATCAGGTCGCGCTCCTCGGTGCCGATGATCCCGCCCTCCCCCGCGTGGGGGTTTAGCCCGCAGACGCCGATGCGGGGGGCGGCGACGCCGTCCGCGCGCGCCAGCTCATCTGCCGCAAGGACCGCGCGCTCGATGGTCGGCCGCGTCAGGTGGAACGCCACGTCCTTCAGGGGAATGTGCCAGGTGACGAGTGTCATCCGCAGCTTCCCCCCGCAAAACGCCATGGTCGGCTCCCCTCCCCACTTCGAGGCGAAGAACTCGGTCTGCCCCGGGAAATTCCAGCCGATCGCGGCCATGCGCTCCTTGCTGACGGGCCCCGTGACGACGCCCGAATACTCGCCCGACGTGCAGAGCGCTGCGGCCCGCTCCAGGGCGGCCCATGCGACCAAGGAGCCCTCGCCGTCGGGCTCGCCCGGGACTGCGGCGTAGTCGTCCGTGCCGACAGTAATCCGCGCCGGCCCTTTGGGAATCGTGGCGAGCCAGCTGGCCGGGCCGATGACCGCCATCTCGCCAAGCCCCTCCGGCCTTGTGGCGAGCCAGGAGGAGATCACCTCGGGGCCCACACCGGCCGGGTCGCCGCAGGCGATGGCAATCCGCTCGCTCAATCTTCCTTTTCGGCCGCCGCGTCGTCGGCGCGGTGGGCCTCGGAGCGGCGCGCGCGCGCGATGCCGCGGGTACCCTCGGTGATGAACTTCAGGAAGCGGCCGGACTCGCTCGAGGTGAAGGCCCCGGTGGCGATGGCGTCGGCCGCCAGCTTGCGGATGTTGCCCGCTTGGAAATACATGAGCCTAAAGGCCTCTTTGAGCTCGACGATCGAGGGACGGGGAACGCCCCTCCTGCGGAGGCCGACCAGGTTCAAGCCCGCGACCTCGTCGCGCTCCGCCGCCATGACGAACGGGGGGATGTCGCGTGTGATGCGGGCCAGTCCCCCGATGATGGCTCCCTCGCCAATCCTCACATACTGGTGGTAGGCGGAGCCGCCGCCAAGAACGGCGAAGTTGCCGATCTGCACGTGGCCCGCGAGGAGGACCGAGTTCGCCACGACGATGTTGTCGCCCAGGACAACGTCGTGCGCGACGTGCGAGCACGCCATCAGGAGGCAGTTGGAGCCGACAATCGTGTTCGCGCCCTTGTGCATCCCCCGGTTCACGGTGACGTACTCGTGAATGATCGTGCCGGAGCCGACGATGGCGCCGGAAACAATCGATGTGTCGAAGCGAAGGACCTGGGGATCGCCGCCCACGACCGCGTAGGGGTGCACGGTCACGTTGTCGCCGAGGACGGCCGACTTGCGGATGATGGCTCCCGCGTGGATGACGCATCCGTCGCCGAGCGTGGCGCCCGCTTCAACGATGGCCGAGGGGTGGATCGATGACTTCATCTGTGGGCTAATCTGAAATACGCTGCGCTGAGGGCGAGAACGTTTTGGGCACCCCGGCTACTGCGCCGCGCCCTCGGCGGGAGCGGAGCGCGCGCGCCTCGCCGACTGCATGCGGTCCGAGAGAAGGTCGAGCTGGGCGTCCTTCAGGAGATCGTAGTTCTTCAGGACGCGGATCACCTGGAGAGTGTCGCTCTTGCCGTAGTTCCTGTTCGCGTCGATCTTCTCGATCAGGTCCAGCAGCATGGAGCGGAAGGACAGGATGGCGTCGACGCCCTTCTCCTTCAGCATCGCGACGCTCTGCGACCTGAACGGCTCGGCGGTAGGCAGGGCCGGAAGGACGAGGATCTTCGTCACGTCGCTTCCAATCCCGTCCCCCTCGCTCGGGAAGAGCTTGGCCGCCTGCTTGAGCACGTTCTTCTCGAGGAAGCCGAATATCTCCGGCGATCCCTTGAGCATGTTGGGCGTGAAGACGTCCGTGTGCCACGGCTTCACCGCGACGACGGCCTGGTGGACGAACTGAAGCTCGGAGGAGAAGAGGAAGAAGTCGGGCTTCCTGGCCGCCTTGTTCCAAGCGGGGTTGTGGACAAGGAGGTCGATTTCCTCGTCGCCCGTCTTCCTCCTGGCCTGCACCTGGTACTTGCGGACCTGCCTGACGAAAAAGCCGTTCTGCTCGAAGAACTCGCGGACAATGCCTTCGTCGATTGCGGACATCGGCCTGTATCCCTAGAGGCGGGCGGCCCCGAACACACGTATTTTCCGCAGGGGGGGGCCGGCGGAAATCCTTAGGCGCATCCCACCTCGCGCCAGACGGCCTCGACCTCCGAGGCGGGAACGTCGCCTTGGACTGCGGCCTCGCCGAGGGACTTGAGGACGATGAAGCGCAGCGAGCCCGACCTCACCTTCTTGTCGCGCGCCATGGCGGACATGAGGTTATCGATCGAGAGGGGCGCGCGAAGGCGCGACGGAAGGGCGTGGGCCAGCAGGACTGACTCGATGCGCGCCACCTCGGCGTCGCCGACAAGCCCCAGCCTCTTGGAGAGGCGTGCCGCGGCGCTCAGGCCGACGGCCACGGCCTCGCCGTGCAAATAGGAGCCGTAGCCCGTCACCTGCTCGATCGCGTGGCCGAAGGTGTGCCCAAGGTTGAGGAGCGCCCTGCCGCCCTCGTGCGCGGTCTCCCGCTCGTCGGCCTCGACCAGCTTCGCCTTGATGCCGCAGCATACCCGCACCGTCCAGGCGAGGCGCAGGTCGCCGGCGGTCAAGGGCGCGCGCTCCAGGTCCTCGAAGAGGAGGCGGTCGCCGAGGAGCGCCGTCTTGATCACCTCGGCCATGCCCGCCGCGAACTCGCGAGGGGGAAGGAGCTTGAGGAAGCCCGTGGCGTTGAAGACGCCGCGCGGCTGGTGGAAGGCGCCGGCCAGGTTCTTGCCCGCCTTCAGGTTCACGCCCGTCTTTCCGCCGACCGAGCTGTCGACCATGGAGAGAAGGGTCGTCGGGACCTGGTAGTAGTCGACGCCTCGCAGGTAGGAGGCCGCGGCGTACCCGGCCAAGTCCCCCACGACGCCGCCACCGACGGCAAAGACGACTCCGGAGCGGTCAAGGCCCTGCGCCGCGAGGAAATCCAGGGCGCGGCCGAGCTCGGGAATGGACTTCGACTCCTCGCCCGAGGGGACGATCAGGGTCGGCGCGTCCGCAAAAAGCGCCTTGAGCGTCGCGGCCTGGACCGTCGCAACATTGCGGTCGGTGATGACCGTTATCCTCCGCGAGGACGCGGAAAGCTCCGCGACCAGCGCCCGCACCTCGGGCGTCAGGTCCGCGGCAAACTGTATCGAGTACGAGCGCTCTCCCAGGTTCACGTTCAGGGTATCGGGCATGGTGGCCCTCTAACTTGGGCGCTGGCGCGCCGTCTGTCCACGGATTTGAGGCGCGCCCTCGGGCGCTCAGGAGGCGGAGAGTTCGCGCGCGGCGGCCTTCCTGCGAAGGTGCCTTGCGATCGGCCGTCGGATCACGAGGTGGTAGAATCCGACGACGACGATGATGCCGGCCGCGGAGTACACCATGCCCTCGAAGGTCGTCGGCACGGCGGGCTTGTAGATGCTCAAGGTCGCCCTCGCGATGCCCCAGTCAGCATGGGAGAGGAACACGAAGGGGCGCGAGAGGGTCGAGGCGCCCCGCAGCGCGGCATCCGAGGCGGCCAGCGTGTCGACACGAGCTACGGCCTCGTGAACCACACCGCCCAGCTTGCCCATCGCCGGGTCCGGGTTCTGGGACGCGGAATTGACGAGCTGGTCGAGGCTCATGCCGGCCTGTGTCGCGGCGTCCGTGAACTTGCCCACGGCCATCCTCGCCTCGTCCAGATGCCCCTCGAGGCGCTGGAGGTACTGCTGCATGAACTCGGGTGCTTGGGAGAAGAGCACGGCCCCGGCGACGCAGAGGATCCTGTCCAGGAGTCCCTCCGCACCCTGCGATACGGATCGAATGATCGGGGGCATTGCCACCCCCGGACTGTCACAGGCGAGTTCCAGCCTTGCCATCCGAATCATCCACACTGCGGGCCGCATTCTGCATGGACGCGTCTCCCCTGCCCTGACCCTGCCCCGGCGCCATGCCTCCGACGAGGGACACGGCCTCGGCCGGACTTGCCCCCGCGAGCCGCTCGCCCGGGCCGGGCCCATTCGAGCCGAGGCCTGCGCCCAAGCCCGCCGACTGCGCAAGGCCGAAGGCGAGCTTGCCGGTCGTGGCGGCGTGGGTCCCTGTCGCCTTCATCGCCTGCGCCATGAAGGATGCCCCTGTCGTCAGCATCCTGTGCAGGAATATCGGGCCCATGACGCAGACCACGCCGATCCAGAGGACGAAGCCGAGGCCGCCCACCAGTATGGAGAGGAGAGCGGCCAGGTTTCCCATGAACCAGTTGCCAAGCGCCGTCTCCATCGTCCGCACCTGCGCCTCGCTCAGGGGCCCCGCTGTGACCGAGCCCCACTGCAGGATCCCGACCATGTCGGGGACGCGACTCGTACCCGCGATCAGCGAGATGAGGGCGTTGTAAAGGGCGATGGTGCCGGTGTGGCCAATGGCCCACGAGACCGGCCACAGAGCGAGCGAGACCATGTGCATCACGTAGGCCTGGGCCGACTGGCGGCTGAAGTGGCCTTCGGGCATCGAGTACATGCCGATGAAGAGCGGCAGCATCATGGTCCCGGAAACCGCCAGGAAGTACCTGAGCTGCTCCATGAACCACACGAGGGCAGCGGCAAGGAGAAGCAGAAGATAGAGCGGCAGGATCGTGACCGCAATCAGCAGGCACTTCAGCATGGCGGAGCCGAGACCGGCGGCCATGGCGGCCATTCTCACCATCCCGCTCCAGGTCTGCGACGCTTCCGAGGCGTATCCCGACGCTGTGTCCCACAGCGCCACGCCATAGGCCTCAAGGTAACCCAGCACGCTCCCGTCATTCGCGCTTGAGATCAGGGCGCCGTGCCCCGCGGCTCCCTGTGGCTGGGAGAGAGCGCTTCGGCCGAGCACATCGAAGAGGCGGTTGAGTTCCGGCATCGCGTAGGCCGCCTTGACGCAGGCCGTCGTGAGGTTCCTTGGGCCCCCCGACGAAGACTCATATAGGGAATCAGCAGCCTCCATGGCGGCCCTCATGAGGAACGGGGCGCCCACCATGAAGGCGATGACAACCCAAGTCTTTGCCATCTCGCCCAGCTTGTCCTCGCCCGAACCCCGCTGCGAGCGCAGCACGAATCCCCAGAGGACGAAGAGCGCGCCAAACGCCGTGAAGATCCATCCGATCCTTCCCAGAACGGACGGCTGCCCGCCAAGCCCCTGCGTCAATCCCTGGAAGATGGAACCCCCGTCATACGTGCTGAAGACATCGAGGAGGTCGGCGACGGGCGCCGTGTCGGCGAGGGGCGGCGTCAATTGCTGGTCCCTCCCGTGTCGGCCGTGGTCCACAGCTTCATTCCCGAGTAATCGGCGGCCGGCGGCGGCGCCTGTGGCTTCTGGAGGGTCAAGAGGCGCTGTGTCTCCGCGGACTGCACGCGCGCGGCCATCGCGGCGTTCAGGACCGCCGACTCGGCGAGCCCCTGCTCGTCGGCCGCCGTGGAGCGCGCGCCCGTCGCGGCCGAGGTCTCACGGTCCGAGAGCTCGAGGTCGTCGAGAAGCGCCCTTCGGCGCGAGGCCATCACCTGGTCCTGCGACTGCAGCTGGCTTATCTCGGCAAGGATGGACTGCTTGGAGGACTCGGTCGACGCGGAGCGAAGGCGCGCCCACGCGTCCGCCAATCCGGCTGCGACGAGGGACCGAACGGCCTGCTCCCGCGCCACCTGCCCGTGCAGCTGCTGGACGGCGGAGGACCCCGAGGCGAGCGCCCCGTAAAGAGAGAGGTCGCGGGATTGCTGCTGGCCGAAGACGGACATCGAGGCCTGGGAGCCGGAACTTAGGAGGAGCGCAGACTCACCTGCCGACTGCCCGGTGGGTCCCAGCGTTTGCCAGGCCCGCGCCAGGTCGGCCTGGGTCGCCAAGCCACCCGCGACGCCAGACGAGCCCGCAGTCACCTCGATGAGATCCGGGAGCGCGGCCACTGCCGCGCGAGGGTCGCCTGCATACGCCCTGAGGTCCCCGGCAGCCTGGAGCGTGCCCTGGGCCGCGGACAACTGCGCGCTCAGGCGGTCAAGCTCAGCGGCCCAGTTAGCGGACTCGGCGGGATTGGCGATCACGGTGACGAACGACGTGTCGGCCACGCCGAGGAAGGCCCGGCACTCCAAGGCCGGGCACAGCGTGAGAAGAAGCGAAAGGCACAACGGTGCGCGCTTCACGGCGGCCTTTCCCCCGAGGGCGCGGGCGCCGGCACGAAGACCGGGACGGTGACTGTCTCCGGCGCCAGCTTTCGCCCGTCCGCCGCGCGGCCTGTCTCCTCCCACGTGTAGTATTCCACACGTCCCTCGGGCCTGTCCCTGCGGGGCGCTTCAAGAGCCTGCTTGGCCCAGTAAAGTTGCTTCACCGTGTCGGCGGCCCCGAGCAGATAGCCCTCGTCGACCGCCTTTTTCCTCTCGGCGCTCGGCGAGGAACAGCCAGCGGCGGCCATCACCGTGGCCAGCAGGATGCTCCTCATGACGCCTTCCCTCCCGACTCGGCGATCACCCCCTCGTATACCGAGGGATACTTCGCGAGCGCACCGGCGCGGCGGTCAAAGACCTCGCCCGACGACTCCGCGACGTAGAGCATCGCGGGATCAACCTCGACCCTCACGGTCCCGCACGTGGGCGTCGCTGACTCCCTCGAGAAGAATGTGAAGTACGAGGCCCGGCGGCTCCCCGTCTGGTGCTCCACCAGCGGATGCTGCAGGATTGCCCGCTGGGCGGCGCCGGGCAAGCCCACCACGCGCGCGATCCGCGCGACCTGGTCCGCGTTGTTCTGGCGCATGAGGAAGTACTGCTTGCACTGGCCGAGGAGCAGGTCGGTGAGCGACGGATCTATGTCGTCGATCTGCGAGGGCTCCTGGAAGGCGCCGATGAAGACGCACCTGTACTTGCGCATCTGCGCCAGGAGTTCCTTCACGAACTCCGTCGCGCCCGGGATGAGGAGGATCCTGCGCAGCTCGTCGAGCAGCATCACCTTGGAGGCGACCCTGGGGAGGGTGAGGATGTGCTGGCGCACGTGGTCGAAGACCACGAATCCGGCGAGCTCCTTGAGCGTCCCGTCGGGCAGCCTGCTCGTGTCCAAGTGCAGGCCCGCTCCGCGTACATCGATGTTAGTCGGGCCGTCCAGGAAGCCTCCCACGACGCCGCCGGAGCGCAGGCCCTTGGCCAGTTCCGAGGAGAGGAAGTCCAGCTCGGCTGCGGCCGCCGCGCTCCTGTGGTGCGGCAGCCGGCCGTGCCTCATGAGGGCCACGAGGCCGTCAAACATCGGGTACTCCGCAACCCCAAGGCGGGTGAAGACGAGCGATTCCACCGCGGCCCTGCCCTGCGGGCTTATCGACTGGCGAAGTATCTCGTCGTCCCCCGCGCGCCCGAGAATATCCGCGGCGCGGCCGGGATCACTCCTTTCGAGTTCGGCGAGAGCGAGGCAGCCGTCCTGGAAGTCATCGTCCCCGGATCTCATCGCCTGGACCGCGGCGGCGCGCCTCGCCAGGTGCCTCCACTGCGCTTCGTTGGCGTTCTTCCAATCCTCGGCGCAGTCCTCGAAATGGCTGCGGACATACTCGCCGATCAGTCCCTCGCGCCTCCTGTTGCGGTCCTCGTCGCGGGAGAGCCCGACAAGCTTCATGCAGGTGCGCACCACGCGTGCGACCGCAGATGAGCTGAGCGGCAGCCCGTTCGTGTCGAAGGGATTGAGCGTCTGGTCGCCAGACTCCCGGAGCACAAGGCTCTGCATGCCGCAGAGCTGCGCCTGGGTCACGAAAGCGAGGCCCTCCTCCTGGTAGAACCGGTAGGTCCACTCGCAATCGGTCTGGCTCATGAGGTCCATGAGGAAGGCCGACTTGCCCGAGCCGTTCACCCCGACGACCACCGAGTGCTGGGGCGTGCCGTTTGGCGTGACGAGGCGAAGGCCCACCACGCTTCTCCCCGGGCTGTCATAGAGGGCCTGCGCTCCCTCCAGATGCCCGGTGAAGGTCGACGACAGCGGCATGAGGTCCACGAGGTTGTGGTTCTCGACGTAGACGTCCCAGCCCCTGTAGGTGCCGCCCAGGTTCCCCGGCAGCGTCTCATAGAGAAGATGACGCGCCTGGGCGGCATTGTTCACCTGCATGAACTCCGCCCCGTCTATCCCCTGGAGCGCCGTGCGCATCGCCAGCGAGCGGGCTGCGATGCCGTCCTCGGTGTCGGCCCACACGCGCACGACGAAGAGGAGATGGAACGGTATCGTAACGGACGAGAGGAGGGAGTCGATGCGGCCATGCCGAAGGCGTATGTCGTTCTCAACGCCCGCCGCGCGCCGGTCCGAGAGGAAGGCGCTCAGTTCGTCGATCTCGCGCCGAAGCCGCTCGATCTCGGCGGAAACGGGCAACGGCCGTATCGCGAGCGTGAGGGCGGCGCCGCGCCCGACAGCGTCCATGACGGGCAGGAGCATGCCCGGCCTTGTTCCCCTCGGGAGCTCGCGCATGACGAAGACCGCGTGGTAGTTCCCGTCAAAATGCAGCAGGCTCGCGCGGCCGCCGCCGCGGCCCGACGTGAAGGCGTCCATGTCGCTGCGCAGGCAGTTCGCGCGGATGGACCTTGAGGTGTCTATCTCTGTCCCCTCACCTGCGCCTGGGGCGTGGAGGCGAGCGAGGCTCGGATTGAGGAACTTCCGCAGGTGAAGCGCATGCTCGGCATCGCCCATGGGAGACCAGCGGCCCAGCGGGTGCACCATTGAGAGCATCCGCATCTGTGACTCTAGCCCCGAGGCCGACTGCGCGAGGAAGGCCTCGCACGCCGCGGTGGACTGGACGTCCCGCGAGGAAAGTCCGTCGCAGCGGCGGCCGAGGTAGATGTTCACCCTCTCCCTCCTGAGGCTGCCCTCCTCGATGCGCCTCGCGTAGAAGGCCCGGCGGACCGCGCGGGTTCGCCGGCACCACGCCGATGCGCTGGAACCCCGGCCGGCGTAGTCCTCCAGCACCGGCTCGAAGTCGTCCCCGACGGTCCACTGGATCTGCAGTGCCGCGGAACCCCCGGCCGCGGCGAGGAGGGCTGCATTCTGCCGGCGCAGATCCAGGATCGTGCGGTTGTCCGCGCTCCTGAGGTCCGGCACCTCTACCTGCGCTCCTTTCGCGAGGCATGTGTGCGCGTCGAGGGCCGCGCCCCACCAGAGCATGCCGCCCTCAAACCAGCCTACGGGAAAGGTCCGCGCCATGGCTCGTGACTCAGGGAACCTTGTTACGGGGAACCGTGCGGCGGGCGAGTGCCGCGCGCTCGGGCCCGCAGGCCGCGCAGGCATCGATCACAATGCGGGGAAAGACCGCGAACGACCGCATGGGCGGGTCCGTGAAGTCGAGCCTGAGGCCGAGCATGGTTGCGCAGAGGTCGCCCTTGAAGTGCGGGGGCCGGCCGACGACGAGAAGGCGAAGGTAGGCGAAGCCGGCTGCAAAGGGCAGAGCCGCCTCAAGGGTCCGCGAGGCCCAGTGCGTGGCGCCGCCAGGCTGGCCGACGAAGAAACGCAGGCCGAGGCCGATGCTGGCGACAAGGCCGGCAAAGAGTGGCCAGAGGTCGTTGAACCCAACGCCGTCAAAACCCAGGTAGCCCACGCGGGCGCGCCTTCCCGTGTTGCTCGGCGTGTAGGGCAGCTGGGGCTCTTCCGGCAGCGATTGCAGCGGGAAACTCACCAGGCGGGAAGGGTTCCGAGTGTCCACACCGGATTAACAATCCCGATCCTGATCGAGAACCAGTAGACCCCGGCGGAGATCGCAGGGATGCCGATCGCCCAGGCCGCCTCCTCGAGCTTGTCCTGCTTGTCCTGCGCGCGGTAGGCGCGCTGGGCGTGCTTTATCCCCTGCCAGACGGAACCGGCGAGGCCGAGCGTGAAGAGCCAGCCAAGCACATCCGTCGCCTGGAATGCCGCGGCGAGCTTGGGTGAAAAAGTTAAATAAGGCATGATTTACGACATGTCTAATAAACATACATAAACAAGACCCACTTATTCACAAAACCTGAAACTGCGGCGTAAGGCGCCGCGCGACCAGGTTAGCCTGCCTTAGAGAAACGAGGGGATGCTCGGGAGCTCCGGGATGGAGCTGGGAGCTTGACCGTGCCCCTGCCTGCCCTAGAAGGGACAGTCTGCTTTCGCGGGTGTAGTATAACGGCTATCACGTGAGCTTCCCAAGCTTGAAATCGGGGTTCGATTCCCCGCACCCGCACCAGCTTCCGGCCTAGGCGGCGGGCTGGCCCGAGACGGCTCCCCTGAGGTGCCCGACAAAGTCGGAGACAATCTTCGAGGGCTCAAAATCCCTCTTCCCGGCTAGCAGGCTTTTCTCGGCCAACGCGCGTCTCTTCGAAGGGCTTGAGACGAGTTCCTCGAGTACACGCCGAAACTCACCCTCGTCCGAAGCCGTGAGTTCCGGCCCAAGGCTTCGTTTCGCCCAGCGAAGCCCGGTGGCGTAGTCAGGGCCGGTGACAATGACCGGAAGGCCGAGCGCGGCGTATTCCGGCAGTTTGCTCGGGAAATGCCGGGAATAAAGCGGCCTCATCCCCGCGTTTGCCTTAGTATAGGGAAGCCACACGGCGTCGCACTCCGCCTTGATTGCGTCCCAAGCCTGCGCGCTGGGCACGAAGCCCCGAAGGTCGAAACAGTCCCTGGCACCAAGAAGCGCGGCGGCCTCGCCGCCGGGTTCCCGTCCAAAGGCGATGACCTTGGTACCGGTTTCCCGAATCACGGGCAGCATCTCGAGCATGCCTTCGCCGTACCCGTAGTTCATGTTGCCCGCAAAGCCGAGGGTCAGTGCCGGCGGCCGCTTGAGAACCGATGACTCGTCAAGGGGACGGGCGGCCAGGTCCTCCGAGCGGTTGGGGTACATGACCGAGCCAGTAACACCGTAGGCTTCCCGGCAGAATTGCTCCATCTCCTGGCTTATGCAGAGCCTGCGCGAGGCATAGCGGTAGAATTCCGCATCCCGACGCCGGGCGGCCGGCAGGAAGCCCCTCAGCACGGGTTCAAACTCCTCGTTCAGGTCGTGCACGATCGCGATCAGGGGCAACGCCTTCGACCGCGCATAGTGCAGAGCCGCGTCATAGTACACGGCATGCTGCATCACGCACACGACAACCTCGGGCTTGAACCCCTCGAGGAGCCCGTCAACGAGGTCAACCGAGACGGAAGGGACCATTCCGATGGCTCTTAGGGAGCGTTTCCAGCGGTTGAACCGGGACTTCTCGAAACGCTGCCAGCTGGCAGGCAGGTGCCTGTACGGCACACCCGGAAGAGGATCCCCAATGGGCGGCACGTACCGCGCCAGGACACGCAGGCGGTCCGGCGGGCAGTCCGCGAAGAGCCTGTGGAGGAGCAGGCCCCCGGCAGTCCCGGTCTGGGGCGGCTCGTCGGAGATCACGGCCACCCGCGGCCACCCCGTCATGCGCGGGTGATCAGCCATTCGATGTAGGAGAAGTCCCCTGCTTCGGCCAGTCGGGAGCGCACGTGCTGAACCTCGAAGCCGGCGGCACGGTATGGTGCCAGCAAGGACTCACATGTTGCGTCCGGAAAATGTGTCTCCAGATAAAGGACTGTCCTTCGCGGCAGGAGCGCGACCAGCGCTGGCAGCAGCTCAAGCTCGGCGCCTTCGACATCCATCTTCAGGACGAGGCTCGAGGGCGCTGCGGCCGTGACCCACCCCGGCAAGTCGATGCATTTGACCTCGACGGATGATGCTTCCGGAGCCGAATCGGAAACGCCCCCTCCCACGCCGGCGCCCGAAAAGCGGATCGTCCCGGTCCTTGTCTGCACGGCTTCCGGCACGAGCTCCACCCGGTTTGCCAGAAGCGCCAGCTGCTCCCTGAGCATTCCTAGGTTGGCAGGATTTGCCTCGAAGCAGACGATTCTGGAGACGGGAAACCGGCCCGCGGCCATCGCGGAGAAATACCCGCAATACGCCCCGCAATCCAGGACGAGCGCGGGATCGAAATCCACGGCCTCCATCCGGTAAATCCGCTCAAAGAAGAGTTCTTCAAACGTATCGATGTTGGACTGCTCGGCGAGATTCACCCGGATGCGTTGTCCAAAGGCTCCCCGAATCCTGGGTGACAATACTCGCCTGCCTCCGGCAAGGAGCAGGAGAACGAGGCCCGGCATGGGGCAGCGATTCCTGACCAGTCCCAATGCCAGGAGCGCGGGAACATCCGCGGCCGAATAGGCTTCGCGCGGGTAGCGAAGGATGTCTGTGAGCTTCCGGCGAAGCCGCCGGTGAACGGGCATAGGGGTTTGGTTGGCCATCGATGGGGACGCGCTATGTCTCGGCCAGCCCAAGGCCCGCCTCCCGAAGGAACCGCCGCGCCATGGGCTCGGGCGAATAGTTGGCCAGCGCCCATTTTCTTCCCGAACTGGCAACGGCGGAGAGCCGCGAGGGATTCTCCACCAACGCATCGATGGAAGCTTCGGGCCGGCTCAGATTCACCCCGAAGTAGTGCTCGTCCTTGATCGGCATGACCGGCAACTGGGCCCCGTAACGCTCGAGATCGAGGTTGAATGCGGCGCATCCGCTGCCGAGAGCTTCCCAGAACCGCCAGCTGTCCCATTGGCTGATACGCTCCGGGCGCGGGTCAAAGTGGCCGATGAATTCATAGAAGGCCCGCCGGATCTTTGCGCGATTCCCGAATTGCATCAGGCGGTACGGCTCCAGCCACGGCATCGGTGGAATGAGATCGCCGCAGAAACACGAGACGGCCTGGCAGGCCTTCATCCGCGCATAGTAGGTCCGGGCGTGCCTGTGGTTGGTCTGCTCCCACATGAGCCGATCATAGGCGTCATCCGGCGGAATGGAGAGATCGTCCTTCGTGCTCTCGATGTCGAACAGCGCGCCTATCAGGGGGTCAAATTTCTCGTGCGCGCGGGTCCTGGCTCCGTGGGGATAGCCGTGTGATGCCCCGAAATTCACCATCATGGCGCGTCTTCTCTGCTCGAACGCAGGCCCACCCGCGGTCATTTGGACCATGCGGTTCGAGAGACCGAGCACCCACGGGCGCAGGTTCGACGGATTGAAGACGCGCCGGTTATACTTCGTGCGCAGGATCAGGTCGAAGTTTCTGAACTCCGGCTCCCACGATACGGTCCTAAGCCCGTCATTGGTGTCCATGTACACCGTCCTGTATTTCCGGCCCTTCTTGAAAATACCCTCCGGGAAGGGCCGCCTTATCGGTCTTGGCGCGCTCAGGAGCACCCAGTTGAACCACGTGTAGGGAAAGACGACCACGTCGCAGTCGTCCGGCGAAACCTCAGGCGTCGCCTTGAAAAGAAAGTCATCCGAGTCCGGCGAAAGGCGCCAGTAGTTCGCGCTCGCGTAATACGGGATTCCCAGAGCGCGGAGGCCCTCCGCCAGAATGATGATGTCATCCTGGAGGTTGTCCGGCTCCGGGCAGCAGTAGAAATAGACCCGGGGCTGGCTCATCGGGTGCCGCCAAGCTCGCGGATTGCCCTTGCGCGCCCTGCAGCCACAGCCCGGTCGGTGAGCCTGTCGACGCGGCTCGAGGTCAGGTACCGAGCCGCTCTCCGTGCGAGGGGCTTGCGCGCATCCGCGCCGGGAGGGAGCGAGCCGTTGAGCACCCAATAGTGGAGCAGCTCCGAGAATGCATGGCCCTCGATGGCCCTGAGCAGGTATGCCTCCTTGCAGCGGCTGCTCGGGATCAGATGCTTCAAGCTGAGCTGCGGAAAGACGCCCTTGCCGAAGCCCAGCTTGCAGCCGTAGTAGGCGATATCGGTGTCGCCCCCGTAGGTGAGCTGGGTGCCGCTCAGATCAAGCCTGAGCCGATTGGGATCCTTGGAGCAGTTCTCGATATACGCGCGAGCGAGCGAGCTGCGCACGCACATCCCCGCCCCCCATGGCGTCGACGAGTGGTGGTCATTGTCGTTCGACCAAGAGGCTGAAATGCAGGCGCGCTCGGTCAGGTACGACCGCCATTTCTGCGGTGGAGGCACCGCATCCGGCTCGAAAACAAGCTCCACATTGCCGCTCCATGAAGCGATGAACGGAAACTCCCTGGCGATTTTATCAACCTCGGAGAAATAGTCCGGAGCCAGCACGTTGTCGTCGTCGATAAGGATCACGACGTCGCCGCGTGCCGCGCCAAAACCGGCGACCCGCGCGGCCGTGAGGCCGAGCTTGGGCTCATCCACAATGGCAAAACCTGGGGGCGCAAATTCGGCGAAGAAGGCGCTGTCGGGAAATATCCTGGAGGCATTGTTCACGAGGATCACCTCGAAATTGCCTTCGTATTTTTGGCCCTTCAGCCCCAGCAGCGTCTGACGAAGCCGGCCGGGGTCGGGATTGTGGGCCGGGATGACTGCAGAAATATGAACTGGACCGGGACCGCTCATCGCTCAGGTGGCGTGACCCTGGTCCCAGCGGATCGCGGCCCAGGCCCGGAGTAACCGGTTAAGCGCGTGGGACTGATTCTCGCTGGGATCACGACCATGGGGGAACATACCAGTGGATTCGGAAAATAGCCTTACAGGGCAAGGAAACGCGAGCTTAGGTTGGGTTGCCTCACTTCCCGAATGACGACAAACGCCACGGTGAGGCCGAAGGGAAAATATCCTTCTGCTCGCCGAACTTGTCATTTCCAGCACGCCCCACGG
>DASRSJ010000225.1:0-2075 GCA_035656555.1 Opitutaceae bacterium | reverse complement strand
CAGGTCGGCACCGGCGCCAACATCCTGACCGCGGGCTTCGCCATCGGCGGATCGGGCACCTCCGGCCAGCAGTCCGTTCTCGTGAGGGCCTCGGGACCCGCGCTCACGGCCTTCAACGTCGCCGGCGTATTGGCGGACCCGCAGCTGCAGATGTTCAACTCGAGCAGCGTGGCCATCCCTGGCGATCTCAACGACGGATGGGCCGGTGACTCCGCCATCGTGAACACGGCGAGCGCCGTGGGTGCATTCGCATGGAAGGACTCTAAAAGCCACGATGCGGCCTTGAATCTCACGCTGGCCGCGGCCCCCTACACAGCCCAGGTTTCCGGGCAGTCTGGCGACACGGGCGTTGCCCTGGTGGAGGTCTACGATGCCACACCGGCCGGCACCTACACCTCGTCCAGCCCGCGTCTCGTTAACCTTTCGTCCCGCGTGAATGTCGGCACGGGCGGCAATGCCCTGATCGCCGGCTTCGTAATCAAGGGGACGACGTCCGTGACGGTCCTGATCCGTGCCTCGGGTCCGGCCCTGACGCAGTTTGGAGTGGGCGGGGTCCTTCCCGACCCGGTGCTCCTCCTCCGGGACGGGGCTGGCAACGCCGTCGCGAGCAACAGCAGCTGGGGCGGCGACCCGGTTATCTCGAGCGTCGCGAATGCGGTGGCCTTCCAGTGGAAGGATACCGGGAGTCACGACTCGGCCCTCCTTGTCACGCTGCCCCCGGGATCCTACACGGCCAACGTTTCCGGAGCCAATAACGACACGGGCGTGGGCTTGGTCGAGGTCTACGAGATCCAGTAACCTTCTAGGCCAACGCAGGCTCCTCTGCCGTGGTGGCAGGGAGCCCGAGTATGGAGATCAGGGTCACGACAAGCCCCGTCGTGAGGAGCCACGCCGTCAGTGCCGCGCCGCCGGGACGGCCCAGCAGGGAGTTCGCTGCGAGCGCAACGAGCGTGAAGTTGGGGCATAGGAGCAGGTACGTCCTCTCATCTCCCCCGGTCGGAGCCATTCTCTGGTGGAGAAAATACCGGAAGACCATGAGAAGGACGGCGGTCAGTACGCCAAGGACAGCGGAGATCGAGAACAAGTCGGCCAGCGGTAGCTGCGTGCCGAGCGCCGTGAAGAAGAGGGGAATCAGGAACCGCTTGCTGATCGGGGCCAGATAATCCTCGAGGCTGCGGCCCTTGTGGCGGATCCGGCTCGCGAAGAGCCCGAGAAAGAAGGCGGTCTTCGGGGCGGAGAGTCCCAGCCTGTCGCCAACGGCGCAGATCGCCAGGACCAGCAGTGCCACAAAGTGCAGGCGCCAGCGGGTCGCCCGTTCGAGCATTGTCTGGAGAAGCTTGGTGACATGCACCGATATCCGACTGCATGCGTAGATCACGAGCGCGATGCCCGCCAGCTTGGCGACGAAATCCCATGAGGGTCCGGAGCCTAGGACGGAGGTCTCGACCGCGAGGAGGACAACGGCGGTCACCTCGAGCAGGATCATCACGTGCAGGACGAAGGGCCGGGATTCCTCGTCAAGTCCGGGATAGTTCTTCCAGGCCGCGTGGGCCATGCCGAGGGAGCAGGCGCTAAGCGCCGCGGCCGCGATGAATGACTCAAGCCAGCCGAGTCCTGAATAAAGGGCCAGGGCGACAATCAGGGGATACTGCGGAAGGGTCCACCTGAGGAGATAGAGAGCAGGCCGGCTCAGCTTGCGCCAAATCGGCAGGTCGATCTCAAGGCCGACCTCGAAGAGCAGGAGCACGAATCCGATCTCGCCGGCCTCCCGGATCATGTTGGCGACTTCGGGTCTCAGGAACGGCCCAACCATGAGGCCAAAGCAGACAAACGCGGGGTAGGCCAGGGCCGGACGGCCGATCCAGATGCAGAGGTCCGGAACCGCCATAACCAGCATTAACAGGGCAACAAGTAGCTCTATGCTGGTCACGTGCGTCCCACCATCGGTCCGCGCACTGCAATGGCAACGACCATCGGGGATCTGATTCCCGAAGATCCTTTGAACCAAAGGGATCTATTCGGTACTTTCGCGGAATGGTCGGGGCGGCGAGATTCGAACTCGCGACCTCTACGTC
>DASRSJ010000224.1:0-4478 GCA_035656555.1 Opitutaceae bacterium | reverse complement strand
AGGCTTCTTCGCCTACCGCTCACTGGTAAAAAAAGGGCCCGCGGGATTCTCGAGGGAGCGTTTGCTTCGCCTGGGACTTCCGACGCTGTTCTACATGCTGGTGCTGCACCCCCTGATCATTTTCGGGATCAATCCGAACGGCTACGATTTCGGGAGCAAGCCGGCGGCGTACCTGCATTTCATCACGAGTGGTGACTTCGTCGGCGCGACGGGTCCCATGTGGTTCGCGGCGGCCCTCCTTATCTTCTCGCTCGTCTTCGCCGCCCTTCAGGACGCGAGGCCGTACACATGCGGTCCCACGCTCACGTCGCCAGCGCCCCCAAAGGCCGGTGCCATCTGGCTCTGGGGCCTTGCACTGGTGGGTGTCACCTTCCTTGTCAGGACAGTGGAACCCGTGGGCCGTGCAGTCCTAAACATGCAGCTCTGCTATTTCCCGCAGTACATCCTCGCCTTTGCAACGGGGGCGGTGGCGGCCAGGCAGGGATGGCTTGCGGCGCTGGCGAGCTCCAGCACCGCCCGGCGCGCGGGGTGGATGGGCCTCTTCCTCGGACCCCTGGCATTGGCCGGAGTCGTTGTTGCGGGCGGCATACTCAAGGGCGCCCCGTTTGAGGCCTTTGCCGGTGGCTGGAACTTGCGCTCCCTGGGCCTGGCAGCCTGGGAGCAGCTGGCGGGGCTCGGCCTCGGTTTGGGCGCCCTCGCCTTCTGCTCGGGAAACCTGAACGACTCAACGCCGATGTCCAAATGGCTGAGCGAGCGGTCCTTCGGTGTCTACCTTTTCCATCCCGTGATCCTTATCCTGATCACGGTCATGCTGAGGCCTCTCCATGCGAATGCCTTCTTCAAGGTGTCGATACTGACCGCGGCTTGCCTGGCTGGCAGCTTCATCGTCTCCGACATCGCCAGGCGCATCCCCGGTTTCCGGGCCCTGGTATAGCGCGGCTTCCGGCGTCCGCTTGCGGACGGAACACAGGGCGGGTATCTTTTGTCATAGGATCGCCGTCCCAAGCCGACACCCATGAACCTCAAGCCTCTCCTCATCGTCCCAGCAGCGCTCGCCCTTTTTGCGCCCAAGCCCGCGGAGGCCTTCACGCGGTTTAGCGTTGGATTCGGGTTTCCCCTCGTTTTCCCGATCGGATATTATTCGGCGCCAGTCGGACACACACACAGGGTCGTCTATGACACGCCGCCGCGGACCGCGGTCGGCGAGCAGGTGACGACCGCCCCGGGACCCGGCTACGTCTGGATGGCGGGCCACTGGTCCAACGTTTTGCAGCGCTGGGTTTGGATCGCCGGACACTGGGAAATGCCCCCGTCCCCGAGCGCCACATGGGTAGGCGGCCACTGGGTTCAGGGCAACGGCGGCTGGGTCTGGGTCGACGGGGCCTGGACGATCGGCACTCCTTCTTCTCAGCAGCAATCCGCCCCTCCGTCCCCGCCCGTTCCTCCCGGGACCGAGGCGGCCCCTGCCGCGGCATTGGCCCAGCCGCAGCCCGCTCCGGCGGTTGCGCCGTCACCCTCGACCCCCGCTCCGTCGTCTCCCGACATGAGCGACGGCACCGAGGTTTCCGACCAGCCGCCCGCACCGATCACCGAGTATGTTCCGGTCTCTCCTTATCCCGACTACGTCTGGATCGGCGGATACTGGGGCTGGCGCAACGGGTGGTACTGGAACGGGGGCCACTATGCCCCGCGTCCCTACCACGGAGCGGTCTGGGTTTCAGGGGGCTGGGGCCACGCGGGAAATCGATGGGCCTGGCACGGCGGCCGATGGCACTGATCCGGCATTTGTTAGACTTGTCTAACTTTTAGTTTTAATAACGGTTCCGGGCGATGACCCGGAACCGTTACTTTTTGCACCTGTCGCGCCGCCTTGCGGAATCGGCGGCCATAACGTGCCTCTGCGCGTTCCTCGTGCGCCGCCTCCAGGAGTCCGGCTCGCTTTGCCCTGCTGCGCTTCCCGCCACGTGGGGTCTCATCGCACGGGCCACAGGACCCGCCCTCTTTTGGCTCTGGCCGCTCCTCGCGGCGGCAGCGGGGCACATACTGCTGGGTCCGAAGCAGCGCAGGCCCGTCTATCTCAGGGTACCCGGGGCCATGTACACCTATGCCGGCATCACGGTGGATCGAAACGCCGGCTGCCGCGGTGGCTGCGTCACGGGCTCGACAGGCTCTGGAAAGACCCTCTCCTGTATCATGCCCCGGCTTCACTCTCTCTGCGTAAATGAGGCCGGCGTCGAGATTCCGGGATGGCGCGGGAGCCCCGAGCAGGCCGAGTTCGATCACGCCAAGTCAGCGGCCATTCCCGCCGGCCCCAGGCAGGCACGGGAGCTCGGCGCGGCGGCAAGGCGAAGGAGGTACCGTGCCGCGCCCTGGGGAGGCTTCATCTGCGGCGAGAAAGGCAATGAATGGGGCATGGCCGAGCGCCTCCTGCGCCACCACGGCCGCGGCGACGACCTGTGCATCCTGAGGACGCGCCCGCTCGGAGCTCCTGCCTCGTGGGTTCCTACACAAAGGCTGAACCTCATATCGATGGACGAGGTGCCGGCGGATACCTATGCGAGGCTGATCGTCGAGACGGGACTCTCGATCGAGGAATCCGCCAATCGCGATGAATTCTTCATACCCCAGGCACGAGACAAGATCGCCTGGGGGCTGCGCCTTGTCCGCGCCGTTGCCGCGTGCCGGGAGCGCCTGCCCTTGGGTAGCCGCTGGCAGGGATTCGGCCTTCTCACGCTCCTGGACATACTCACCGTTCAGGACACCTACCGGCGCTACCTCCTCGACTGCACAGCCGAGCTTACGGGTCTGGAGGAGTCCCCCGCCTTCTCCGAGGCCCGCTACCAGCTTGAGAACAACTACTGGAGCCAGCCGCCCGACCAGCTGGGCGGCGTGCGGAGCACGATCTACAACTTCCTCGTCCCGTTTTCCGAGCCGGAGATCGCCGAGGTGTTCTGCGCGGACAGCACGGTGGACCTGCGCGATGTAGAACTGGGCCGGGTCTTCACGCTCGCGATACCCCAGAAGTTCGCGCTGCAGCGCCGCTATGTCGCAACGCTCCTCAAGAGCATGGTCTACCAGATCGTCCTCGAGCGTTTTGACCGGGGACAGGAGGACCCCGGCTGGCTCGCGAGGAACGTCGTCCTTGTCGAGCAGGACGAGTGGCAGCGCCACGCGGTCGCCGCGGACTGCGACGTCGACGTCGTGCGCGAGGCCAACGGGGCCGTCTATGCGGCGACCCAGTCCCAGAACGCGGTCTGGCTGAGGCTAGGCGGCAAGGAAAAGGCCGCGCCGCTGATCGCTAACCTAAGGAACCGGTGGATATGCCAGGCGGCGACGGAGGAGTGCGCCGAGGAAAGCTCTGGGCTCGTTAGCGCGCGGATCGCGCGCGAGGTCTCCTATTCAAGGGGAAGCGGAGGCAGCACGACCAGCGTGTCCTTCGCGGAGCGCCCGCTGCTGCCGAAGCGTGAGATCCGCTCGCTGCGGCCCTTCCACGTTGTGTTCGCCCCAGCGGAGGGTCCCTGGCACTACCGCAGGTGCATCGCCATGCCGGCGACGCCCGACGGCCAGATTCCCGGGTGGTGGTTCGGCGACTGGAACCCGCTCCACTGGCTGGCCCACGCGCTCGGGACACCCGCCCGCCTGGGTTTCCTCACCCTTCACAGGGGGGCGGCACATGTGCTGCCCTGGCGCGCGGCCGCGCCGCTGGCTCCTCGGCCTTGACGGGACATTCATCGTCCTTGGCGGCCGACGTGCTGGCGGCTCTTGCGACTAGGATCTCTGCCGGAAACCCGGCAGTTTAAGTTCATTATTCGACTTGTCCTATCTGCTGTGTTAGCGATTCATTTCGCGCATGAAACCAAGGCGCAATTGCCCGGCAGTCACACCGGGGATCATCGCGCTGGCCCTCGCCCTCTCGGCGCCGGCCCAGGCGCAGTCGGCGCGCTATTCCTCCGAGTCGATCATCGTCGGCACACAGGGATACGCCTGCAACTTTTCCGTTCTCTGGACATGCGACGACAGCCCCGGCGGGACGACGAGCGCCCCGGGAACTGTGGACCTGGTCGATGGCTCGGGCAACACCGTCGGGGAGGTCACCGCCTCGGTGAACAGGAGCGGGCCCATCGTGAGCGTCAGCGGGCCGGGCTCCGTGTCCAGCGTCACCGACTCCATCAACCTCTTTGGCGCCGACTCGACGCCCGCCGACGGCCATTTCTACGGCAGCTGGACAATCACCGGGATAAGCCCGGGAGCCTACACCCTCCGCTTCTGGTTTGCGCAGGAAAGTGTCAAGGGGGTCAACACGAGCGTCATCAGCACGACCACCCGGGACGCGGGTGGTGGAGGAACGCTCGGGTCGGCTCCGGCCCCATCCCCGACGCCGACACCCTCGCCTACCCCGACGCCCACTTCGACCCCTACCCCTACGCCGAGCCCAACCCCAACTCCCTCGCCGACTCCCTCTCCGACCCCGACTCCAA
>DASRSJ010000223.1:0-5337 GCA_035656555.1 Opitutaceae bacterium | reverse complement strand
GATGGCCACAGAGGATGTGCAAACCCCGCGCAGTATCGAACGATTCCCGGTGTGAAATACGCATTTTGGACTAAGGTTTTTCACCCTGAGGCAGAACCCTCGGCACGATGCCGGTGACGACGGCCGACAGCCAGGGGCGCGCAATCCTAGTGCGCACAAGAAGGCTGCTGGCCGCCGCGGCGATCGCTGTCGTCGCTGCGACAGTCGCGGCCTACAGCCGGTCGTTCACGGTGCCGTTCCTCTACGACGATATCCCGACGATCGTCCAGAATCCCTCGATCCGGCATCTCGCAACCGCCTTTGTCGCCCCGGACAACACGACTTCCGGCGGCCGACCCATTCTCAACCTGTCGCTTGCCCTGGATTACTGGATCAGCGGCACCTCCGTCCAGGGCTACCACGTGGCCAACCTCGCGATCCACGTGGCAGCGGCCCTTGTCCTCCTAGGGATCGTCAGACGCACGCTCATACCGCTGGTGGGCCCGGCCGGCCTTCAGATTGCGTTCGCCGCAGCCCTTCTCTGGGCCGTCCATCCCCTCCAAACTGAAGCCGTCACCTATGTCGTCCAGCGGGCGGAGTCCCTCATGGGGCTCTTCTACCTCCTGACGCTCTACGCCTTCATCCGTTCCGCTGCCCCAAGCGGCCGCCACCGCGGGTTCTGGACCGCGACCTGCATCGGCTGCTGCCTCCTCGGCATGGGGACAAAGGAGGTCATGGTGTCGGCCCCGGTCATCGTCCTTCTCTATGACCGGACATTCGTTTCAGGGACCTTCAGGGAGGCCATTCACCGGCGCGGCCGCCTGTACGCGGCCCTGTTCGCAACCTGGATCCCGCTCGCCCTTCTCGTCATCTCATCCCACGGAAGGGGCGGCACCGCCGGTACGGCCGCGGGCCTTCCCTGGTGGCGGTACTCGCTGGCCCAGTTCCATGCCGTCACCCACTACCTGTGGCTGGCCGTGTGGGGCGGCCCTCTCGTCTTTGACTATGGGACGGCCATTGATTCCCCTCCCCTGCGCTTCCTTAGGGACTTTGCCGTGGTCGCAATCCTCGCCGTCGCGACACTCTGGGCGCTCGTCAGGCGCCCGGCCGCGGGATTCCTCGGCGCATGCTTCTTTGCCATCCTGGCCCCGAGCTCGAGCATCGTGCCTGTAGCCACGGAGACCATGGCCGAGCACAGGATGTACCTCCCATTGGCGGCCGTCGTTGTGGCCGTCGTCCTTCTCCTTCATCGGTGGACGGGCCGCGCGATGATTCCCCTCTGCCTTGTGTTCGCTGCTGCGCTGACTGCCGCGACGTTCTTGCGCAACGCGGATTACAGGAGCGAACTCTCCATCTGGAAGGACACGGTCGCGAAGGCACCCGAGAACGAGAGGGCCCACGCGAACCTGGGCGGTTCCTACCTCGCGTTGGTCGACCTGGACCATGCGCTCAACGAATATTCCGCAGCCCAGCGGCTTAAGCCCGAAGACGCCGAGATTCAGAACGACCTGGGCAACCTCTGCCTGAACATGCCGGGCGGCCTCGCGGAGGCGACTGCCCACTTCGAGGAGGCCATCCGGATTCGACCCGGTTATGCCGAGGCTCACAACAATCTGGCGAATGCCCTGGCGCGAACACCCGGGCGGATCGGCGACGCTACCACCCAGCTCATGGAAGCGGTGCGTCTTTCCCCGGGAGATGCCGACATGCACGAGAGTCTAGGAAGCGCCTGGATGGCTCAGTCTGGACACGCGGCGGACGCCGCGTCCGAGTTCGAGGCCGCTGCTCGGCTTGCGCCCGACAACGCGCTGCATTTCTTCGACCTTGGAAACGCCCTGATGGGCATGCCAGGCAAACGCGAGGACGCTATCCGCGCCTACCAGGAAGCCGTGCGACTCAAACCCGCCTACGCGCAGGCCCACAATAACCTGGGCTACGCGCTCATGGACGTGCCCGGCGACCTCGCTGCCGCCGAGAGCGAGTTCCGGGCCGCGATACGGATCCGCAAGGACTACCCCCGGGCGCACCTGAACCTGGGCATCGCGCTGGGAAGGGATCCGGCGAGGGTCGAGGAGGCCGCGACGGAGCTCCGGGAGGTTCTCCGGCTTCAGCCGGACAATGACGAGGCCCGCAGGATCCTCTCGACTATGCCGCCGGCCCGCTAGGGCAAGAGGTGCCCTGGGCGAAGTCCCCGGAAAAATGCGCCGGCGAAGGAACGGGGTTTCGTTTCAACAGACTATCGAAGGATGGAACCCATGAAACCGATGAAGCCCCTTCTTGGAATGAAGCCGATGGCACCGATGAAACCCATGAGCCCGCCCAAGCGTTGGTGGCCGGCCGATCTTGGCGACAGCCCTAATTCGTCGGGCGGCCAAAATGAGGCCCGTTACGCGTTCTTTGGCGACAAGCGGCGCCTCGCGGTCGACCTCGGCGACGGCAAGGTCAAGGTCTACGACACCGGCGACCACCAGATTTCAGGCGTTCAGCAGCAGCAGGGAGGCGGGAAGCGCGACCTCGCCTTCTCGAGTCAGCATGGCTCAGTTGCCTTGGACAAGCTGAAGCCGGTCTGACTGCTGCAGGCCGTCTTGGCTGTCGATCCAAGGCCAACGCTTGCGCCTGGAGGGCGCCAGGATGCGCCACGCTTTCCCGGAATTTTCGTGTACGGTCGCCGGATCGGCGCGTGTACTATGGCAGACCCCCATGGAGGACGCCGAACTGCTAAGATCCTATGCCGACCGCGCCGATGAAAATGCACTGGGCGAGCTGATCGAGCGCCACATGGGCTTCGTCTACGCCGTGGCGCTGCGGCGAGTGAACGGGAACGTCCACCACGCCCAGGATGTCACGCAGCAGGTGCTGGTGGACATGGGGCGCAAGGCAAAGGCGCTTTCGCATCACCCCTCGCCAAAGGCTTGGCTTTTCACCGCCGCGCGGTTTGCAGCCGCAAAACTCATGAAAGCGGAACAACGGCGCCGCGCACGCGAGGAGGCCCACAGCATGGATGAATCCCACGGCCAGGACACCCCGCCAGCACAATGGGACCGGCTTCGCCCCGCCCTTGATGAGGCGCTTGAGCACCTCGGTAACCGGGACCGGAAGGCCCTCGTCCAGCGTTTCTTCGAGGGACTGACCTTCGCGCAGATTGGAAAGCGCGACGGGGTCACCGAGGACGGAGCAAGACTGAGGGTCAACCGAGCCCTCGGAAAGATGGCGGACATCATGAAGCGCCGCGGACTGGAGTCGACGGCGGCGGGCCTGGCCCTAGAGCTGACAGCCGAAGCCTCCGCCTCCGCGCCTCCGGCGATTGCCCGGGCCGTGGCGCAGGGAACGCTCGGGGTACTGCGCTCCCACGCCGCCGCGAGCGCGACAGCCGGCATCCACTCTGTCATCAGCTCGAGCAAGGTGGCCTTGAGCCTCTCGGCTGCCGTCGTGATTGCGGCGGTCGTCGTTGGGAAACAGTGGTCGCTCGAACGCGACCGGGACCACGCATTTGATGGACTCAAGCTCCAGCTCGAGCACGACCGGGCTGAGGTTCGTAGCCTACTGCACCGGCGCGCGATCGGCCAGGCTGCCCTCCAGCGGCTCGCTCCCAGCAGTGAAGAGGTGCTCGTGGACCGTGTGATGGCGCTTCGCAACTGGTTCACCGAAAACCCGAGCTACACCTTGCCCGAACTTCGACTCATGAGCGACGCGGATTGGGTCGGCTTCGCATTCGAGCATCCCGAGATAGACGCCGGCGGTGACCTGTGGCCAGTCGCCTGGGAATTCAGGACCAAGGCGGTTGCCGCGGGTGAGGAAGCCGTGCAAATGGCGCTAGCGCGCTTCGTCAATTCTGACCCCCACCCCCCGCTTACCGATCCACGCCAACTCCTGGCCTACTCGACCACGCTCGATGCGGACATTCTCGGGAGATATTCGGCGTTCGCGGATGCTTCTACGGCCGGTTCGCACTGGAGCAATACTACCGGACCCATGATGGCCTCACGACCGATCATGGTGGCGAAGCCTGGAAAGGCTGGAGCCGGTTCGGAAAGCTGGGAAATCGTATTCCCCTTCGGCCGAAGTGAAAAATCCCGGAACATTGGTGACACCAATCCCATCGTCGCGTGGCCATGAAATCCCGTTGTGTGATTCTATTCGGCTGCATCGCCATGATCGAAGGCGCGGCGGCGCTCTTGCTCCATCACATGGCTGCCGGTCTCGATATGCGGATCCATGCATCCTTGGCCCAGGAGCGACGTTTGCACGTTACCTTGGAGCGACTGCGACTGAAGAACCAGAAAATCGCGAGCGAAGTGCACCGCATGGAGAATCTGCCCCTGACATTGACCCGTGGTGAGCAGTTTGCGGCCGTTGAGTCTTTTCGGCTCCTCGGCGAAATTGGCGACCTGAAGGAATGGATTCGAACGACGCAACCCCGTCCTCAACTGCCGGAAATCCAATTCCTAATACCCAAAGACTGGGTGGATGCAGCAGGCGCTCTGGGTGACGGAAGGGAGGACGCCGACTTTGTCCGGGCGTGGCGAAAAATCCGTGACGCCTCAATGGTTCGTTTTTCAACGATCCTGCAAATGGCCTTGGCGGACTATGCAAACAAAAATCAAGGAAACTTCCCCGATGATCCCGGCGAGCTTGCCGGCTTCATTCCAGGCATGAACGAAGCCTCGCTACGTAGCCACTACTTCATTTCCACGGGTCCGACCGGCGCTTCAATCCAGTCCATCGATCATGCCCTCAATCTCGACGACCCCGACGATGCTGATACCTCCATCAAGGCGGATGCCAAGAGCAGCACCGCAAGCTACGGCAAGAAAATCAGTTTGTGATCATCACCGGCTCATTGCGGGACGTGCGATACTGATTGATGATCGACTCCCGTTGATTGGACTCACGTGTCGCTGTTTCCAGAATCTCCAGCTGGCGCGGCGTCAGAATTGACGCTGCCTTGGTGAAAAATTGCTGGTCCATCGGACTCTGCCAGGTGGCCGGATCCGGATCCTTGTATCCCGTAGCACTCGAATCGGGATTTTTGGCGGAATTGGCAAGATCGCGGAGGTCCTGCAGCAAGGTCTCTGATTGGTCCGCAGACAGCGCGACCCCAGCGTCCTCCATATCGAGGATCGGTTCATCTATCGCATTTCCGGAGCTATAGTACGTCGTGGATTTTAACGCTTCCAATCGCTCAGTCGTATCTGTCCCAATCAGCGAAATGATAGATTGATCGAGGTCCTTGGTCGCCTGCGATATCGCCTTGTAGGTTTCGCTGGAATTCGGCGCCATACCGGCCTGAACGGCAGCTTCCATCGCGTCAGCCGAGGTCATAGCCTTTTCGATAAGGAGATTCTTGAGCTGCGAAGA
>DASRSJ010000222.1:0-9819 GCA_035656555.1 Opitutaceae bacterium | reverse complement strand
CTGCACACGCTGCCGCTGACGCTGCATGCCCCTGACGATCCGCTGACGTGGGATTACCTCTCGAGGGTGACCAGCCTTTCGACGGAGACCATAGGTTCCTTCGACGAGGACACGCTCGCCCTCAATACGAACGTGAACGGGAACGACACGAGCGGCGTCAACTATGCATCGGTCTCGCTCGAGAGGCTGGCGCGTTGCCGGCCGGCGCTGCCGAAATGGGTGCTCACCGGCATCCTCGCCCCGGACTATGGCATCTTCCGCGAGGGCTACGATCTCCTGACGAATGTCGACGCGAGGGACGGCGGCCAGATCGTGAAGGCGGCAGGCCCGGGCACCCTCTGGATCAGCACGGCCGAGACAAAGCGCCTCCTGGCGATCTTGGATGAGAACCGGAAGGACCTGCGTGTGCACGTGGAGCCGATGGATTTCCTTTTCTCCGAGGCGCCATTGTCCGAGGAAAGGCTGGCCGTGTGGCAGTCGGAGGCGGCGCTCTTCATGCGATGGGGCCTTCTCGGGCCGGGTCGATCGGATCCCGCACTGTTCAAGTCATTCAAGGAGCTCGTAAGCCGCGCTCGCTCGGCGCCCGTCACGGAGGCGGTCTTCAGGGAATGCTTCGGATTCGGGTACGGGTCCATGGAGACGAAGCTCGACGAATTTCTGCGAGCCGTGCTCGCGAAGCCCACCTCGGTGAAGTGGGGGATGCCGTCCGATGGGCTGCCTCCTTTCAGGATCAGAGAGGCGACCTCCGACGAGATCGGCAGGATCCTGGGCGACTGGCTGCGGATGAAGGGCGACTTCATGCGCGAGTCCAATCCCGAGCTGAGCCGTGAGTTCCTGTACTCCGCGGGCAAGATGCTCGAGCGGACCTACCGCCAGGACAATGGCCTGCCACCCGACGTTGATCCGGCCCATGTCGGAGGGGGATCAACAGACAATCCGGCCAACACCGCATTCGGAGCCGCCACGTCGATGAAGCCGTTCGTGGTCTCGGCCGAGCGCCTCCATGATCCGCGCCTCCTCGCGGTCTACGGGCTTTACCAGCACGACGCGGGCGACGACGCGAAGGCCGCCGAGTTCCTCGAGAAGGCCATCAAGGACGACGTCTCAAGGCCGAAGGCCTATGCCGTCCTGGCCCAGCTGCGCTACGCCGGGGCGCAAGCCACGCCAAAGGGTGCGGACGGAAAATTAAGCGCGGAGCAGGCTGAGCTCATACTGCATCCGCTTCGCACCATGTTGGGAAAGGATCCGACGTCAGACCTCTACGAACTCATGGTGGCGACGTGGACCAGCAGCGACGCGAGGCCCCCGGCGGACGACGTGCGGGAAATCGTCAGGGGCGTCGGCCTTTATCCCAGGGACACGGACTTGGCGTACAACGCAGCGGTGCTATGCTCCCAGAGCGGCTTCGACGAGGAGGCGCGCAGATTGATAGACATGGGCCTCGTCTTCACGACACATGAGGCGAACAGGCAGTATTTCGAGGATCTGCGGGGGAAGATCGGCCAGGCTCAGCCCCAGGGAGCGGAGGCGACAAAATGAGCCTGGTCATGAACAGGATACTCGCCGTTGGGCTTCTCTGCCTGACTATCGCCCCTGCGGGACTGGCGGACGAGACGGCCGCGAAGACCGCGAAGGCGCAGAAGGAGAACGCCTACAGGATGCAGCGCTTCATCGTCTCCGCGGCGAGGGTCGACAAACCTTGGCACTACGCCTCGATGCCGGGCTTCGAGGTTCTCACCAGGGCATCCAAGGAGACGACGTACGCGATGCTCGACTCGCTCCAGCGTGGCCTGTGGCTGCAGAACGACGTGATGCCGAAGGAGTGGCTGCCCAATCCCGTGGTGCCCTACACGGTCATCATCGACGACACGGACCTCACGAAGGTCCCTCTGGGGCAGCCCCACTCGAACGAGATCGTCCTTGAAGCACCCGCCGACGCGGACTCCTGGGGGCCCCTTGCCAACAAGGCCCTCATTTGGTCCGACCAGCTGCCGGCGCACGATGCCGACACCCTCGCTTTCAGCACAAATGTCTTCGGGATTGAGGTCGAGAACATGACCTATGGCTCGGTGAGCATGGAGAGGCTTGGCCGGTGCGCGCCGCCACTGCCGAAGTGGGTGATAGCGGGCCTGATCGGCCAGAAAAGCGGCGTCTTCCGTGAGGGATTCGTGCCTTATGTGTCCAAGGGACTCTTTGGTCCGGGCTGGATCCACAAGGCGACGGGCCCTGGGACCATCTGGGTGTCGATGGAGGAGACGAAGCGCATGGCCCAGCAATCCACCTTCACCGTGCCGCCCCTGGGTGAACTCTTCTCGGAGGCTCCCCCCAGGGCCGATGCGATTGGCCCGTGGGAGTCCGAGGCGGCCCTTCTTGTGCGGTGGGCGCTCCTTGGACCCGGCAAGGACAACGTGGACCAGTCGAACGCCTTCAGAGAGCTCGTCAGGCGCGCCCGGAAGGAGCCGATCACCGAGAAGGTGTTCCGGGAGTGCTTTGGCTACGGCTACGACAAGATGGAGTCCGACCTGGCGCTGTTCCTTAAGACCACCATCGGCAAGCCGATGCTCGTCGACCTGGACATGCCCTCGAACTTCCCGAAGCCGGTACTTTACCAGGCGACGGCGGACCAGGTCGGGCGCATCCTAGGGGACTGGCTGCGGATGGAGGGCGATTCCCTGAAGGAGAGGGATCCAGACATGAGCCGGGAGTCGCTCTACTACGCCGGCAGGACCGTCCTTCGCGCATACCGCGAGGACAACGGGCTCATCCACCACATGGATCCCGCGGCGCCAGACCAGCCGTCGCCGACTCCGGCACCCGCTGGCTCGCCGACCACGGCTCTGGACCTTTCGGCGGCAAAGATCCACGACCCGAGACTGCTCACTGTCCTTGGCCTCTACGCCCGCGATGTTGGGAGCAACAAGAAGGCGAGGGAGTTCCTCGCGGCAGGGACGGAAGCGAAGGTCGTCCGCCCGAGGGCGTATTTTGTTCTCTCGGAACTCCTCCTGAAGCGGGCGCTGGCCAAGCCCGACGGCGCGGAGGGCAGGATAAGCGCCGCCCAGGGCCAGTCGGCACTTGTGCCGCTTAGGCTGGCGCTCAAAAGCGGCGCAACGGCGGAGATATACCGATTGATGGTCGACATCTGGGCCAATGGCGACGCCCGTCCGACCGAGGCCGATGCGGAGGAGCTGGCGTCGGGTGCCGAGCTTTTCCCGCGTGACACGGAGCTCGCCTACAACACGGCGCTCATCTGTGCCAAGGGCGGCCAGGCGAAGGTCGCGGCGAGGCTTATCGACAAAGCTGTCGAGTTTGCTGTGTCGCAGGAGAACCGGCAGCACTTCGAGGTGCTGAGGGCCACAATGGACCTGCCCGAGGATTCAGCGGGCAAATGAGCCTGCCGCCGTCCCGGCGGTTATTCTGAGCGCAGAGCAATCGAGGGATTCACAGTCGCCGCCCGTATCGCCGGCAGCCAGCTCGCGATCAGCGCGACCGTCATGAGGGCCACGGCGACGGCCGCGATCACGGCCGGATCGGCGCGGGACACGTTGTAGAGCTGCCCGGCAATGATGTAGCCGGCCCCGATGCTGGCGCCGATGCCTATGACGAGGCCGATGATCACGAGACGCACACCCTGCGCGAGAATCATGGAGACCACCTGCCAGCGGCCCGCACCGAGCGCCATGCGGATACCGACCTCGCGGGTTCGCTGTGCCACGGAGTAGGAGATCACGCCGTAGATGCCCACGCATGCCAGCAGCGTCGCGGTCCCTGCGAAAATCCCCAGGAGTACGAGGACCACGCGGCGGACCTGGAGGCTCGAGTCGACCGACGAGCGAAGGGTTTTTAGGTTCGCAATCGGCAGGTCTGGGTCGAAGTCGTGGACGGCGCTGCGGATTTCCGGGGCAAGGGTCAGGGGTGGCACCGTCGTTCGGACGACGATGCACGAGCGCCAGGGGAAATAGGTCCTCCCGAAATAGATCTCGGGGGCGTTGTCGTAGTCGAGCTGGACCTGCCGGACACTGCGGACCACGCCCACGATTTCCCAGACGTCCCCCTTGAAATGAAGCTGCTTCCCGACCGGATCCTCTTTCCCAAACAGATTCCTGGCTAGGATGTCATTTATGACCATAACCTTCGGCGCCTTCTCCGTGTCGTCCTGGTTTGTGAGGATCCGACCGCTGAGTGTCGGGATTTGCAGGGCCTTGAAGAAGTCACCACCCACCGAGTTGAACATGGCGTCTTGGTCATTGCGTGTCTCCGGCCTGTCCTCGCGGCTGATCAGGTCGCCCAGGCCGTTTCCTCCATTCATCGGCGCGTCCGCGCATATTCCCGCCGAGGAGACGCCTGGAAGGGCGCTGATACGCTCAACCAGAAGCTGCTGGCTGCGAACCTTGTCCGCGATGGTGGGCGCCTTGGCATCCGAAATGGAGACATCGAAAACGAGCACGTTGTCCGGATTGAAGCCCGGATTTGAATTCATCGCGTTGTAGAAGCTGCGCAACAGGAGTCCGGCGGAGACCAGAAGGACCACCGTCAGCGCCGTTTCTGAGACGAGTAGGAGAGCCTGGGCCTTTCGCCGTTGTCCGACCGTGGATCCGCGCGTGCCCTCCTTCAACTGAATGTTCAGGTTCGGACTCGAGGCGCTGAGCGCGGGGATCAGCCCGAACACAATTCCCGTGGCGAGCGCTGCAGCCAGCGTGAAACCGAGGACCGCAGGGCTGAGGCTCACGGAGGATCCGCTAATCTCCTGGATCTTGGCAAACGAGACCAGCGGCCTGATTGAGGCCATGGCGAGGAAAAGGCCTGCGATGCCGCCCGTGACCGAGAGGAGAAGGCTCTCGGTCAGCATCTGGCGCATTATCCGGCGACGCGTGGCGCCCAAGGCCACCCTGACCGCGATCTCCGACTGGCGTACGGTGGCCCTGGCTAGGAGAAGGTTCGCTACGTTCGCACAGGCGATCAGGAGGACCACCCCGACGGCTGCAAGAAGCGTGAGGACGTAGGGGCGCACGTTTCCGAAGATCCGTTCATGCAGGGAGATCACCCCGACCGACCATTTCTGCTTGAAGACGGGATAGAGGGTCCTCGTGGCCTCCTTTGAGATTGTGAGCTCCTCGGCCGCCCGCGCCGCTGTGGCGCCCGGCTTCAGGCGCCCTGTCACATCCACGACATAGTTGTAATCCCGGTTCTGCCGATGGGGAGTTGACCGGATGTGTGAGGGTACCAGGAAACTGGAATCGTCCTGGAAAAGGGCGTGCGGCCCAAGGACGCCGATCACGGTGAAGCCGACGCCGTCGAGATGGATCATCTTGCCGACAATGGCCGGGTCGGCGCCAAGGTGCGTCTGCCAGAGATCGTGCGACACGATGGTGACATTGTTGTCGCCCGCGGCCGTGTCCTCGGCAGGCAGGAAATCGCGCCCCATGACGGGGGCGATGCCCAGCACCCCAAGATAGCCCGAGCTGACCTCGTACCCGCTCAGCCTCACGGCCTCGCCCGCATCCGTCAGATTTCTATTATCGCCATGGGATGCCGCAATGGACTGGAACTGAGTCGACCTATCCTGCCAGTCCATGAACGCCCCGCCAGAGGCGAAGGGGATGTTGGATCCGGGCTGCGGCGACTCGCAGAGCGTCATGAGCCGCCCTGAGTCGGGATAGGGAAGGGGCTCGAGCAGGACGGCGTTCACCACGCTGAAGATCGCGGTATTGGCGCCGATGCCCAGGGCCAGCGTCAGGACCGCGACCAGGGTGAAACCCGGGGCCTTGGCCAGCTGCCGGCAGGCAAATCTAAGGTCTGAGAGCAACGTTGGGGACGGGGTGGGCGAGGCGGCTTTCAGGCCATAACCCTCCCCAGACCCTCGTTGTTACAACAAATCGCAATCTGCCGGAAGAATACCTCAGGCCTTCACGGCAACCTTCTGGCCCGAGTTGGCGGCGGCGTAAATGGCCTCGATGATCGTCAGGTCACGGCGTCCCATCTCGCCCGGGGCAAGGGAGGGGCCGCCCGTCAGGATCTCGTTCGCCATTCCGTCCAGCTGGGCCACCTGATGGATGACCTTCGGGCGCTCGACGGGACCCTGCGAAGTCGTGAGGAAGGGTTCGTCGTAGTAGAAGGCGGGTTCCTCAAGGCGGGCCCAGCCGTGGGCGGCCTCTGCGTACAGGTTGCTGACCTGGGTGTCGTAGGAGGTAAAGCAGGTCGCGACGGCGCCGTCGGCGAACTCCATTGTCCACGTGATCGACTGCTCGACCTCGGCGAAGAGCCTGGGATGGGTCACCTTGCCGAACTTCGCGGTCACGGCGACCGGCGCCGCCTCGGCCTTGGCCATGCACACGGCCTGGATCACGTAGACGCCCATGTCCATGAGCGGGCCGCCGCCGGCCAGCTTCTTGTTCACGCGCCAGTTGTAGTCCGCGGGGTCTGACGGGTCGCCCATGTCGAATGCGTTGGCCGCGTTGATCTTCATGAACGGGCCGAAGACCTGCTCGCGGGCGAGCCTGCAGAATTCCTGGGTGTGGGGCTCGTAGTGGAGGCGGTAGCCTACCAGGCAGCGCACGTTGGCGGCCTTGCAGGCGCTGATGATCGCGTCGCATTCGGCGACCGAGGTGGCCATCGGCTTCTCCGTAATCACGTGCTTGCCGGCCTTCGCACCCGCGATGCAGTTGGCCGCGTGGATCGAGTTCGGCGTCACGGCGTAGATGGCGAAGATCTCCGGCATGTCCGCCAGGCGGGCCATGTCGGCGTAGCCCAGGATGTTCTTCTCGGGGAAGCCGTACTTCTTCGCCCACTTCTTGCCTTTCTCAGGGTCGCCCGTCACGACGCCGGCCAAATACCAGTGCTTCGACTTCTTGATCGCCGGGGCCAGCTGGTTCGTGGCGTAGCTGCCGAGGCCCACCAGGGCTATGCCCATCTTCTTTGTGGGCTCGTCGGCACCCAGGGCCATCCGGGGCATGAGGGCGATGGCGGCGGCGGCCGCGGAGAGCTGGCCGACAAAGCGGCGGCGGGACAGGACTGAGGGGGTATGAGGGGTGAGCATGGGGATAGGTTTTGGGAAACGGTCAGGATTGCGAGGCGGGGTTCCAGATTTGCCAGAGAAAGTTGGGGCCTACTTGGGTACCTCGGACAAGGTCTTCGCGCGTTCCTCATTCCAGCTAAAATAGTCCTTGAGGATGGTCATCTGCTCGGGACTGAGGACCGAGCTGGCCTTCTCGAGGTACGCTGCGTCTGTCTGCTGCAGACGCAGGAGGTTGACCGCCGGGTTCGGATCCGCGGGCGGCTGATGTTTTTGGCCGTCCAAATATATCTCGGCGACCGCATTTTCCTGGTCGGCGCTCAACGGAACGCCTCCCATCTGGAAGTCGGGTCCAATGTTTCGCTCGATGACCCCCTTGGGGTTGACCAGGTCCTCCCCGTGCTGGAGCTCGTTGTCGTTCGCCTGCCCGATGAGCCCGACGATCTCAGTATTCACCTCATCCGCGGCCTGTTTCGAGGCGGCATCGATCTCCTTTTGGTCGGTGATGCCCTGGGAGTTTGCGGCATCATTGGCGTCTACTGTGGCTTCCCACTTCGTGGTCATGAGAGCGACGAGCTGCGCCTGCTTGTCAGTGGGCAGGTTAAGCTTGGCGATGACGTCGTGGTACCTGTACCAGGTGCTCCGCAGCATGCTCCTGTGGTTAAACTTTGAAAAGCGGTGCTGCCACTCCTGCAACGCAGGGTTTTCCGGTTTCTTTGCATTGGGCTGTTCGGTCTTGGCGACCTTTTCAACTTCCGACCCCTTTGACTCGGCCTCCGCGAGCTTGCGCTTCAGTACCACGATTTCGCGGTTCAGGACCACCTGCTTCTCGACGAGAGCCTGGTTGTCCGAGGTCGCCTTCTCGGCCTTTCCGGAGAGCCAGTAGCTCGCCGCGCATGCTGCTAGCAGCACGAGGCCAAGGCCGATCCATGGGGCGCTCTGTCGGGTCATCGGGGCGAAGCCATTCTTCCCCTAGACCGCGCGGGCACAAGCCCGCAGGAGGCTAGACCGTCACCGCGAAGAGCTCGGGGTGCATCTCGCCGTCGGCCACCTTGTTGACTGTGCCGGTCATGGTGATCGCAAAGTTGTCACCTATCTCGATCCCGATAACGCCGCCCGGCATGTTCACCTCGACCGAGCGATCGACGAGGCCAAGCTTGTGGGCCACGGCCGCCGCGGCGCTGGAACTGCTGCCGGAGGCCAGCGTGTAGCCGGCGCCGCGCTCCCAGATCTCGATCTGGATGGCGGATCTGCCGAGCACCTTCAGGAACTGCACGTTCGTCTTCTTGGGGAAGAGGGGGTTCACCTCGATGTCGGGGCCGTAGCGCCGGGCGAGTTCCGGCGAGAGGTCATCGACCGGTATCACGCAGTGGGGGTTGCCGATCGTCGCGGCAGAGAACGTGAAGGTCCTGTCCTGGATCGTCAGGCTCTCCTTGATCACTTCGCGGGAGGGGCCGTTCACCGGGATCTTCGAGCTCTCGAAGCTCACGGAGCCCATCTCGATCGTGATCAGCTTGCCGCCCTCCTTGATCTCGCTGCGGACGACGCCGCCAGGCGTCTCGACCGTGAAGACGTTGCCCTTGGCGAGCTTCGTGTCCCAGAGGTAGCGGGAGAATATCCTGAGTCCGTTGCCCGACTTCTCGGCCTCCGAACCGTCGGGATTGAAGATCCTCAGGCCAAAGTCCGCCTTCGTGGAGGGCAGGGGGCCCCAGAGTATACCGTCCGAGCCGACGCCGAAGTTCCTATGGCAGATGACCCGGATGGTGTCGTGTCCCGGGGCCTTCCAGTTCGGATAGTCCGCGGGATCGAGGACGATGTAGTCGTTGCCGAGGGCGTGGTACTTGTGGAAGCGCATGCTCTACTTGGCCCCGTCGTAGATGGGATTGTCCGAGTAGCCGAAGAGCCCGCGGCGCTTGATGGCGTCCACGACCGGCATGGGCACCATCTTCTCCCAGGTGGGGTCCTTCTCCTTGATCCTGCGCAGGACGTCCCTGGAGAAGATGCTCAGGATCGACGGGTCGAATCCGACGATGCTGTCGATGTAGTGGTTTTCGAGGAGATGGGCGTAGAGGTTCGCGAGGTTCTCGGTGATGCGGACGTTCTTCGACGTGATCAGCACGTTCGAGGCGAAGGCATGGGCGGTTGTCGAGTGCCCGGCGGCGTCCGGCGGGGCGATGTACATGTCGTACGCCTCCTGGCGCATCGGGTAGATGTAGAGCTTAACTGAATTCCTGAAGAGCCTTCCGAAGGACTCCAGGATGCCGCCCTCGAGGTTGTCGTAGTACTTCTCGTTGAAGATCTCCAGGAGGTTGTTGATGCCCATCGCGACGCCGATCATCTCCTTCGTGTACCTGCGGAAGTACGAGGTCAGGCGGTAATACTCCGAGTAGTTCGAGATGAGGACCGTGAAGCCGATGTCGGCCAGAAGGTCGACGCGCGACAGGAAGTCGTGAGAGTCGAGGTCTCCCGCCGCCAGGAGGTTGTTCATCGTGATCTCCATAAGGACCACCATGTCCTTGCCCTTCACGAGGGGCTCCTGGACGAACTGGGCCGTGGCGCAGTTGAGCATGTCGACGTTCACGTGCGTGACCGGCCTGAAGCTGCCGCGCTCGACGAGGATCGCCTTCTTGTAGAGCACCTCGGAGGGCTGGAGCACCTCGCCTTTCTGTCCGAACATGACGGCGTTCGTCAGGCCGTACTTCACGAGGAAGAGCGACATGAGGCGGTTGTCGCAGTTCTCGAACGCGGGGCCCGAGAAGCGCAGCATGTCGACCTCGATCCTGTTCATGCCGAGGTTGTCCCTCAGGGAC
>DASRSJ010000221.1:0-4022 GCA_035656555.1 Opitutaceae bacterium | reverse complement strand
AATCTCTGCATCGGGCTCGCCCTGAAGCCGAGGAAGACCCCCTTGGCCCCGGCCTCCTGATCCCTAAATGCAAAAAGTCTTCGTCACCGGCTGTGCCGGTTTCATCGGTTCCAGCCTCATAGACCGCCTCCTCGCGGACGGCGTCTCGGTCGTCGGCTGGGACAACTTCTCGACCGGGCTCGAGCGCTTCCTCGAAGGCGCGCGGTCCAGTAGTGCCTTCCAGATGGTCCAGGGCGACAACCTGGACTTGCCGGCATTGACGCAGGCGATGAAGGGCTCCGACTTCGTCTTCCACCTTGCAGCCAACGCCGACGTGCGCTTCGGAACGGAGCACACCCGACGTGACCTGGAGCAAAACACCATTGCGACCTACAACGTCCTAGAGGCAATGCGCCTGAACGGCATCTCCAGAATCGCGTTCTCCTCCACCGGCTCGACGTATGGAGAGGCCAAGGTCATCCCGACCCCCGAAGACGCCCCCTTCCCCATCCAGACCTCCCTGTACGGCGCCTCCAAGGTGGCCGGCGAGGGCCTCATATCCGCCTACGGCGAGGGTTTCGGCTTCGAGTGCTACATCTTCCGCTTCGTCTCCATCTTGGGCGAACGGTACACGCACGGCCACATCTTCGACTTCTACAAGCAGCTAATCGACCACCCGGGTTCGCTCCGGATCCTTGGGGACGGCTCGCAGCGAAAGAGCTACCTTTACGTCCAGGACTGCGTCGACGCCATTTTGGGCGTCACACGCGCGGGGACTGCCAAAAGCGCACCCCACCACACTCAGATCTACAACCTCGGCACCGACGAGTACGTTCAAGTCAACGACAGCGTTGGGTACATTTGCGCGGCGCTGGGCCTTAAGCCCGAGCGCGAGTACACCGGCGGAAACCGCGGCTGGATTGGGGACAACCCCTTCATTCTCCTCGATACTAAAAAGATCCAGGCGACGGGCTGGAAGCCGAAGCTCACGATCGAGCAGGGCATCGTCCGCACCCTCAAATGGCTGCAGGCCAATCGATGGGTCTACGAGGCAAGACACTAGGATTCTGGGCCGCGCTTGTCGCGGTAGGCCTGATTGCGGCCTCCCCATTCCTCAGCAGGGATCTGGTAGGCACCGGGGAAGCGTACAACTACAGCCTCGCCGTCGGCGATGCCGTCCAGCAGATGCGCCACGGAGACATGCCGCCCCTGGTCGGGCAGACAGAGCTGGCATTTAACGGGCGGGTGCATCCCCTCAGGAACGCGCCCTACTTGTTCTACCTTGCTGCTGCGATCGATGCGGTGACCTTCCACAAGCTGACCCCGTGGCAGCTGCAGAACGTATCGCTTGTCTACAGTATACTTGGTGCGGTAATCGCGTGCTATGCAGGATTGAGGTGGGCCACGGGATGCTCGCAGGCGGTCGCGCTCTTTCTGGCCACGGTGTATGGGTTGTCTTCGCCCCTGTTGTGCGCGGCCAACCAGTTGGACCTCTTCATGACGGTTCACGCGGCCGCCTTCGCCCCTGTGGCCGTCGCAGCCTGCATCAGAGGCTGCCGGGTTCCCTCATTCACGGCAGATGCGTGGATGGCCGCCGGTCTCGCCGAAACGTGGCTTGCTCACCCCCCGGTCGCAGTCTGGCTCACGTTTTGCCTCGTGGTCATCCGGCTCGCCCACTTTGTGACCGCGCCATCCGTGACTCGGGCCGCCAGCGGCGCCTGCGCCCTGATAGTATTCGCCGCGCTCTCCTGTTTCGTCTTCGCGAGCGTGGCCACGTTGAACACAGACCTTGGATTTTTCGCCGACTCCAGCGTCTTCCGGCCGTTTCTCGAGGTGGTTATGCAAGGGGTTCGCAAAGCATTCCTGCCCTCATTCCTTCCGGTCACCCGGACTGCAACGGCTGCGGGTGACCTGCAGTTTGGCTATGTGCCGTGGATCCTAACGATCGGTTCAACCGTGGCGGCTTACCGCATGCGCCGGACGGGAAATGGCAAAACGGCCATCTTTGCCCTCACGGTCGCCTGCTTCGTTCTTCTCTTGATGCTTCCGGTTCCCGGGATAACACGGGCCCTTTGGGGGCTCGTCCCTGTGAGCGTCCTTACACTGACGACTGAGTGGCCGATGCAGCGCCTCTACCTTGTGGCTTTGGCGCTGGCACTCTTTGGAGCCGGTCTCGTTTCCACGGAATTCCTCACGAAATGGAAACACCGTCGTCGGGTTCTTCCGTTTCTCGTCTTTTTTGCGGTCGCGTGGACGGGATACCAAGCGACCGCATTCATCAAGTTGGGCTACGCTGACCGGCGATCCCACAAGGAAACGGAGGCGATCTATCGACCCTCCAATCTCAACTTGACGGTCACCTCCTACGCATTCTTGGGCCTTCCTCCGACTTACAACCATGGTGTCGTCGACCCTTCTATGGAGTTTAGGATCCTCCAGGACGGCAAAGATGAGGTCTCGTCTAACCTCTCAGCTGCATTTTCGGCATCGCCTGTGGTAGGACAGGGATCGATCGCCGCGAGCCGGGGCGACGCAAAATCGGCTATTTCCAAGCCTGTCCTGCTCCAACCCGGCCACCGCTACCTTCTGACTTTCACCTTCAAGGTACCTGAGATCAGGGGATATCTGTCTGTACTTGGATCGAGCATCCAGAGGTACTACGGCCTTCCGTCTTCCGGCGAAGCCCAGGGATTCGGAATGCTGCCCGGCCAGCGAAGGACGATCCCGATCTGGACAGACCTAAGAAAGCCCGAGTCTGTCATTCTCGGGATCGTCGCGGACCCCGGATTTCCAATCCTATCTGGCCTCTCTGACTTCGCCGACTACTCGCTGCAGGACGTAGACGTTAAGGCCCTGCCTATACGCCTCGAGTCCTTCCTGCCCATGCGCCTGACAGTGGACCAGCCGTTGGCCGAATGCACAGTCGAAACGCCTCGCCGTTTCATTTCCGGATATCGGGCGAGAGTAAATGGGTTAGACGTGACGCCGCTCATATCCCCGACGAGACAGCTGATGGTCCCGATACCGGCGGGTCACAGCGTGGTTGAAATTTGGTACGTCGGCTCGGTGATCGCGAGAACAGCGTTCTGGATCTGCCTCGCTTCGTGGATTGTTTTTGGATTCTGGGTGCTCGCGGGCTCACCAATACCCTCGATACCTTTTCAGCGTTTCTTCGCGTTAGCCCGATTATGCGCGGCATTCATCAAAGATCGTGGGGTTGTTATCGCGTTCACAATCGCTGCGCTCCTATTCCTTTCATCCTACGAGCGTCAGAAGTCCGGCGAGCGTGCGGATCTCGCCGCCGTGGGACCGGTTAGGATCGATTTCAAGCTTCCGTACCGGCAAATCGGCATCAATCAGCCAATTCTCAAAACAGGGAAGATCGGCGCAGGCGTCGTTATTTTCGCAGACATAGTGGACGGCCAGCACATCCGCATTAGTGCCGACGTATGGGGAGCCCTTTACAAGAGCGAGCTGCTCCCTGTGGATTTTTTTAAGGTTCAGACTCTTGTCGTGTCCGACAGCGCCCTCTATCCTCTCAATAATCCTGCTGTGCAGGCTTTGAGCGCCGAGGATCGGGAGCGCCTCCGCGACGAACTCAGGGTCGAGCTCAATGGAAAGGTCGTAATCCAGCAAAAGTCCTTCGCCTACGAATCGACACCCTCTGAGATCGAGATAGGCCACGCTTCTATGGGCTCGATGACGGGGCCCAATTTCCTTGGGGAGATTATAGGCCACGCAAGGCTTGCCATTCCTCAGTCGACAATTCTGCCGGCAAGCGACCGCGCTTCTCTCAAGGTTCGTTTCCCAAGTCTACCGCCCAATCAGAGTCAGGCAATGGCGTCCCTCACCAGCGGTCTCCACAGGCTCACTCTCCTCTACACCCAGGTTACTGCAAACAAGGCGCGCATACGCACGCTGGCAAATGACGGCATGGAAGCCTCTTCGCGCGATTTTGACGTGCAGGAACAACGAGACCATATCCTGATGCTTGACCCAGAAGGTCCAACGGGCAGTAACGTTCATTTTGGTGTATCCGTTAC
>DASRSJ010000220.1:0-3516 GCA_035656555.1 Opitutaceae bacterium | reverse complement strand
GAAGGAGTTGATGAACTCGTCGGCGTGGGCGTCCTTGGCGGCGGCGCGCACCTCCTGCGGCGTCGCGTCGAGGCGGCCGAGGAGTAGGTTGTTGTGGATCGTGTCGTTGAAAAGGACGGGGTCCTGGGAGACGATGGCGATGTTGCGGCGCAGGTCCGCGAGGCTCAGGTCGCGGATGTCGGTGCCGTCGATCGTCACCTTGCCCGCGGCCACATCGAAGAACCGCGGTACCAGGTTCGCGAAGGTCGTCTTGCCGGCGCCGCTCGGACCTACGAGGGCGCAGACCGTGCCCCTCGGGATGTCGATCGTCACGGACTTGAGCACCGGCTCCTCCGTCTTGTAGGCGAAGGAGACGTCCCTAAAGGCGATGTCGCCGCTGGCGCGCCCGATTGCGACGGCGTTCGGAGCATCCTGGATCGCCACGGGCTCGTTGAACACGTGCTCCAGGCGGTTCAGTGCGGCTTCGCCGCGTTTCAGCTCATTGTTGATGGCGCCGAGCTTCTTCACCGGCTCGTAGCTCGCGTAGAGAGCCGTAACGATGGCGAGGAAGGCCTCGAGCGCCACGTGCTGGCGCTGGGCCACGACGAAGACGAGCGCGATGCCGAAGGCGGAGATGATCTCGATCGCCGGGGTGAGTGCCTGGGCGTACTTGGCGACCTTCAGCTGCACGCCGATAAGGGCCGATGTCTCGCGCGAAAAGGCCTCCGCCTGCCGGGCCTCGAGGCCGAATGCCCGGACCTCCTTCGCGGCGGCGAGGTTTTCGCTCAGGCTGTTCGTCACCGAGCCCATCTGCGTCTGCATCTGGTAGGCGCGCTTCACGAGCTTCTTTCCGACGAAGCGCACGGGGAAGACACAGAGGGGAACGATGGCCAGGGCGGCCACCATCAGGAGGCTGCCGCGCTCCTGGGAGGTGAGGTAAATGAGGTAGCTCAGGGCCGCCACGAGCGTCGCCGGCTGCTTCATGCCGTCGTTGGCAACCGTCGTCAGCGTTGTCTGCAGCTGGTTCGTGTCCGCCATGCCGCGCGAGATCAGGTCTCCCGTCGTCTGCTGCTGGAGGAAGGAGAGGGGAAGGACCTGGAGCTTGCGGAAGTAGTCGAGTCGGATGGCCTCGAGGATCTTCACGCCGGCCACCTGGATCAGGTAGCTGTTCAGGTACCCGGCCACGCCGCGTACCGTGAATATAATCGGCAGCCACATCGCTATGCCGAGGATACCCCAGACGGTGAGGGGGACGGCCTTCGGGCCGAAGATCTTCGGGAAGACGTAGTGGACCATCCAGGGCAGGCCCGCGCCGTTCGCCGCGCCGTAGACGATGCCGGCCAGGATCGCCATCGCCAGCGTGCTGCGCACAGGCCGCAGGTAGGCAAGGTAGGGTTTGAAGCGGTCTAGCATGGAACGGGGATGCGCGTCAGTCCTTCGACGCCCGCACATCCAACGCGTCCCTGAGCCCGTCGCCGAGGAAATTGAGCGAGAAGAGCGTGAGAGAGAAGAGGGCGCCCGGGAACACGAGGAGCCACCAGAACTCCTCCATCTTCTCGGAGCCGTCCTTGATCAGGACGCCCCACGAACTCATAGGGGCCTGCACGCCGAGGCCGAGGAAGCTCAGGAAGGCCTCGAGCAGCATGACGGCGGGGATCGTGAGGGTCGTGTAGACGATGATGGGGCCGAGGACGTTCGGGATCACGTGCTTGAAGATGATCCGGCCCGGCCCGAGGCCGAGCGCCCTGGCCGCCTCGATGAACTCCATGCGCTTGATCGTCATCACCTGCCCGCGCACGATCCGGGACATCGTCAGCCACTCAACGGCGCCGATCGCGAAGAAGAGGAGGATGATGTTCCTGCCGAAGAACACCATGAGGAGGATGACAAAGATCGGGAAGGGGAGGGCGTAGAGGATGTCGACGATACTCATCATGACGGCGTCTGTCTTGCCGCCGACGAAGCCCGCGATGGCGCCGTACGTGACGCCGATCGTCAGCGCCACGAAGGTGGCGACCAGTCCGACAGTGATGGAGATGCGCCCGCCGTAGAGTGTCCTCGCCAGGAGGTCGCGGCCGAGGACGTCTGTGCCGAGCCAATGGGCGCCGGAGGGCGGCACGGCGCCAAGGTCCAGGTTCTGCTCCTCATAGGACTGGGAGAAGATGGGGCCAAAGAGGCAAGCGAGCGCCAGGACAAGGATCAGGAGGCCGCCGCAGACGGCCAGCTTGTTGCGCCGCAGCCTGTGCCAGGCGTCGTTCCAGGGAGAGTGCCCTGCCTCTGTTTCGTCGGCGCTCACTCGAACTTGAGCCTCGGGTTGAGCCACACCTGCACGACGTCGACCACGAGATTCATCCCGATCAGGAAGCCCGCGAATAGGACGACGGTGCCGAGGACGAGCGTGTAGTCACGGTTGAAGGCGGAATTCACGAACTCACGTCCTATGCCCGGAATCTGGAAGATCGTCTCGATGACGAAGGAGCCCGTGACGATGCCGGCGATCGCGGGCCCGAGGAAGGAGACGACCGGCGTCAGTCCGCCGCGCAGCGAGTGCTTGAGGATCACGCGCACCTCGGAGGCGCCCTTGGCGCGTGCGGTCCTGATGTAGTCCTGGCTCAGGACTTCGAGCATGCCGCCGCGGGTCAGGCGGGCGACATAGGCCGCATAGACGAGGCCGAGCGTGAGGCTTGGGAGCACGCGGTCGACCGGCGTGTACCAGCCCGAGGCGTTGAACCAGCCGAAGTGGATCGCGAAGACGAGGATCATGAGGGGGCCCATGACAAAAGTCGGGATGCACACTCCCAGGAGTGCGAAGGACGAGCAGAGGTAGTCTACCCAGGTGTTTCGCCGGATGGCGGCCAGGACGCCCAAGGGAAGTCCGATGCAGAGGGCCACTCCCAGCGAGATCAGGCCGAGCTCGATCGAGACCGGCAGCTTCTCCTCGATGATCTCGTTCACCGAGCGGGTGGGATACTTGAAGGAGGGGCCGAAGTCGCCCTTCATGATGCTGCCGAAGTAGTCAAAGTACTGCTGGTAGAGCGGCTTGTTCATGCCGTAGTGCGCCTCGAGGTTCCTCATGATCTCGGGCGAGACGGCGCGCTCCGCCGTGAACGGTCCGCCGGGCACGAAGCGGATCATGAAAAACGTCGCGGTGATGATCACCCACACCACGGGGATCGTCTGGAGGAGGCGGATGAAGACGAAACGGATCACGGGTCAGTTCTCGAGGTAGATGTTCTGGAACGGGTGGATGTCCAGCGGGTTTGCCCAGGTGCCCTTGACCCTCGGGCTCATGAGGTAGGGACGGGTATAGTAGTAGAGGGGGATGATCGGGCACTCGTCCACCAGGATCTCGTCCAGCCTCTGGTACTTCTCGTAGCGCTTGGCGTCGTCGCCCGCGGCCATGGCCTCGTGGAAGACGCGGTCGTACTCGGGGCTCACCCAGGTCGTGTCGTTGTTGCCGTTCGTGCTCTCGAAGATCTCGAGGAAGACGTTCGGGTCGGCGTAGTCGGCGATCCAGCCGGTGCGCTCGACCTGGTA
>DASRSJ010000219.1:0-50494 GCA_035656555.1 Opitutaceae bacterium | reverse complement strand
TCCATGGGGCAGATCGCGAGCGTGCCGCGCGACGAGGCGCTCTATCTCATCCTCTGGTCCCTTAAGCTTGCGCTGGACAGCGGGTCCGAGGTCCTGGCGAGGAGGCTCACAGCCGCCGAGTCGAAGGCCATCGAGGAGCTTTTCAGGCGCAGGCTGGTCGAGCATGTGCCGGCTGCCTACATCACGGGTGAGGCGTGGCTGGGCGGGCTCCGCTTCCATGTCGACGAGAGGGTCCTCATCCCGCGCAGCTACTTTGTCGAGATCCTGCCGACGCAGGTGGATCCCTGGCTGGGCGCCGCGTCCAAGGTGCGCCACGTGGCGGACGTCTGCACGGGCTCGGGCTGCCTCGCCATCCTCCTGGCCCGCCATTTCAAGAAGGCCGTCGTCGACGGCCTCGACATCTCCGAGGGCGCGCTTGAGGTGGCGAAGGTGAACGTGAAGCGCCACAGGCTCGCAGACCGTGTCAGGCTCGTGCGAAGCGACCTCCTGAAGGATGCGCCCGCCGCGAAGTACGACGTCATCCTGAGCAACCCACCCTACGAGCCGACCGGTCACGTCGACAAGCTGCCCGAGGAGTTCAAGAGGGAGCCGAGGCTGGCGCTGGACGGCGGGGCCGACGGGCTCATCCTTGTGCGGAAGATCATCGCGCAGTCGGCCAAGCTCCTGAAGCCAAAGGGAGTCCTGATGATCGAGGTGGGCGGATGCCGCGAGGCCTTCGACAGCGAGTTCGCGCGCCTCAAGCCCCACTGGTTCTACTCCGAGGACGGCTCCGACTGCGTGTGCCTGATCCAGGCGCAGCGGCTCCAGGCGCCTCAGTCGCGCGCCAGGTCGTAGAGGGCGTAGCCCGCGAGCAGGTTCGGCATCGCCGGGCACGGAGTGCGCCAGTCGCCGAGGAGGTGGGCGCGGCGGGCGACCCGGATCGACTTCTCGCGGCAGAATGCCTCGAAGTCCTCGATCGTTAGCGGGTTCGCGGGGCGGCTCTCGTGCCACGCGGTCGTGTACACGGCGTTTCGCACCTTCTGGCCGCGGAAGAGCGCGTCGACGCGGTTCTTCCAGAAGCCGTGGTTCACGAAGCCGACCGTCACGGTGCTTCCGACCCTGAGCGCCTCGAGGATCACGCCGGCCGGGTCGTTCAGCTCATGCACGGTGCGCGAGCATATGATGCGGTCGAAATGGCGGTCCGGGAACGCCTTCATGAAGTCGTTCATGTCGCCCTGGTAGGCGCTGAGGCCGCGGCCGACGCAGGCGGAGATGCGCGCGAAGTCGAGGTCGACGCCGGTTGCCGAGACCTGCTTCGCCTGCACGAGGTAGGCCATGAGCTCCCCGCGGCCGCAGCCAAGGTCCAGGATTCGGGACTGCGGCTCGACCCACTCGCCGATCACCGTCATGTCCACCGTGCGCTTCTCGATCTGCTTCGTCATGGTCAGATGGCGAAGTCGACCTGGTAGGCCTCGGGCCGCTCCAGGGATCCGCGGATCAGGTTGTAGAGCTCGGCGCTCTCAAGGAGAAACGAGTCGTGCCCGAGGTCGGTGTCGAGCTCCGCGTAGCTGGCGCGCTTCCCTGCGCGCAGCAGCGCCAGCGCGATCTCGCGGTTCTGCTCGGGAGGGAAGAGCCAGTCGCTCGTGAATCCGACGACCAGCGACTCGGCCTGCACCGGGGAGAAGGCCTTCTCGAGCGAGCCGTAGGCGCGCGCCGGGTCGAACTGGTCGATGGCGCGCGTGATGTAGAGATAAGAGTTCGCGTCGAAGCGGTTGATGAAGCTTTGCCCCTGGTGGCGCAAATAGCTCTCCACCTCGAACTGCGCGTCGAAGGTGTAGGCCTCCCCGCCGGCGGACTCGCGCTTCCTTCGCCCGAACTTGCGGTCCATGCCGGCGTCCGAGAGGTAGGTGATGTGCGCCATCATGCGCGCGATCGCGAGCCCGACCCTCGGGCCCCCTTCGCGGGGATAGTCGCCGTTGTTCCAGGCGGGGTCCTGCATGATCGCTTGCCTGCCGACCTCGTTGAACGCGATGGCCTGGGCGCTCTCGTTCGAGGTCGAGGCCAGGATGATCTGCCTCCTCGTGAAGATGGGGAACTCGATCGCAAAGAGCATCGCCGTCATGCCGCCCATGGAGCCGCCCATGACGGCGTGCAGCTCGGAGACCCCGAGGTGGTCCAGGAGGAGCTTCTGCGCCATCACCATGTCGCGGATCGTGACGAAGGGGAAGCGGGTGCCATAGGCCTGGCCGGTCGCCGGGTCGACGGAACTCGGGCCGGTCGATCCCTGGCAGCCGCCGAGGACGTTCACGCAGACGACGAAGAAGCGGCGCGTGTCGACGGCCTTGCCGGGGCCGATCAGGTTGTTCCACCAGCCCGGCTTGGCGTCGGTCTCCGAGTGCCAGCCCGCGCAGTGGTGATCGCCGCTCAGCGCATGGCACACAAGGACTGCGTTGTCCCTCGTCGCGTTCAAGGTCCCGTAGGTCTCGTAGCGCAGCGTGAAGCCCTGGATCTCCTGGCCGCTCTTGAAGGTGAACTTCCCGAGGTAGGTGAAGTCCCGCGGGCGCACGATGCCGACATCGTCCGCGGCGAGGTGCCGCGGACCGGATGCCGCCTGTGCGTGTGCCTGGACTTCGTCAGTCATTCTGTAGGGCTCATTCAACCACACGGGCGCGGCGACGCAAGGCGCCGGCGCCTTTATGACGCCCTGGCCGGGGCGCTATCCCTTGCGGGGCGTGACGTTCTTCGTCGGCTTGCCCGACTTCACGGGGACGGTGTCCGCCGTGTCGCGCATCCGGTTCACAATCAGCTGCTGGCCGATCGTGTACGCGCCGTTGACGGTCGAATAGAGCGCGATCGCGGCCGCCCAGTTGTAGTAGAACAGGACGAACATGACCGGCATGAACTTCATGATCTTCATCTGGGCGTTGTCGACGGACGGCTGGGGCGTCACGCGCATCTGGAAGAAGTTCACGAAGCCGAGCGCCAGAGGCAGCACGTTGATCGCGAGGAGGCCGAGGAACGGGACGGCGATCGTGGCGACCGTGTCCGGCGCCGACAGGTCGTGGGCCCAGAGGAACGAGGCGAAGCGCAGCTCCGAGGCGCTCTGCAGCATCCTGAAGAACCCGAAGAAGAAGGGGATCGTGAGCAGCATCGGGAGGCATCCGCTCAGCGGGTTCACCTTGTGCTTCTTGTAGAGCTCCATCGTCGCCACCTGCTGCTTCTGCGGGTTGTCCTTAAACTTCTCCTTAATGAGGTTCATCTCCGGCATCAGCTTCTGCATCCGGCGCGAGGAGCGGGACTGGGCAAGCGTGATGGGCGTGAAAACGATCTTGAGCGCGAGGGTCGTGAGGATGATCGCGACGCCCCAGTTGTGCACCCAGCCGTGGATCCACGTCATCAGGGTCAGGAGGATCGCGGCGCAGAAGCGGAACACGGCGTTGCCGAAGTCCATCATGCGGTCCTCGTCCTTCTTGAAGACGTCGTCGTTGGAGAGCCTCGGGTATTCCTTCGGCCCCACGTAGAGGTTGCCGGCGACGGTGGTCTGGCCGTGGGCGGGGACCGACTCGACGTCGAAGTCCATCGCGGCCGTGATGCCGTAGGCCTTGCGGTCGGTGTCCGGCAGCTCCTCAAGGAGCTTCACGCGGCGCGTCTCCAGCCCCGAGGCGGGCTGGTCGGGCGTGAGGATCGCGGCGAAGAACTGGTTCTTGACGGTGGCCCACTCGATCGGGCCCGCGCTCGCGATAAACGGGCGGGCGTCGTGGGCCTTGAAGCCCAGGAAGCCGCCGCTGGCCTCGAGCTCGGCGCGGCGGGTCATCACCTGGTCCTTGCCGTTCGAGTACTCGGTCGTCAGCTGCAGCCCGTTGTCCAGGGCGTTGTTCGGGGCGGCGGTGCCGAGCGAGAAGGCGACCCGCATCGGGGCGGAGGCCTTGTCGGAGAGGTTGCGGATCGTGGTCTCGCTGCGGATCAGGTACGGGTCCGTGCCGGGGCCCTTGTCGGGGGAGACGACGTAGTGCCGGGTCACCTCGAGGCGTCCCTCGTAGACCGCGCGGTAGACGACGTCGGTCGCGGTGCTCGAGACCAGCTGGTAGCGGGTCGCGTGGTCGAGGCCGGGGAGGCCGACGAAGGCCATCATCGCGCTCGAGTGGAGCTGGTTGAAGACGAAGGGATCCAGGCCGTGCAGCGTCGCGGGGTATTTCTTGAACGCGACGTCGCGGATCGCGCCGCCGGCGTCCGTGAAGTTCACCTCGACGAAGCTGTTGGAGAGCGTGGTGACCGAGGCGCCGGTCTTCTCGGACTGGACCGTCGTGAAGGTCGGCTGGTCGGCGCCCGTGGCCGCGACCGTGCTGTCCGCGGTGGGCACCGTCGCCTGGGGGCCGCCGGCGGTCTGCTTGGCGACCTCCTTGCGGATCTCCGAGGGGGCCGCGTGCTGCGGGGTGAACTTCTGGCTGTACATGAGCACGCCGAAGGCCGCGACGAAGAGGAGCGTGCCGAGAATGGTGTTCTTTTTGTCCACGGGAATTTGGGTTTAGCGGGCGAGACTCGGGACGGGATCATGGCCGCCCGGGTGAAGGGGGCTGCACTTGATGATCCTCCTGGCGGCCATGAGGCCGCCGCGGATTGTCCCGTGGGTTCCGATCGCCTCGGCCGCGTAATGCGAGCACGAGGGATAGAACCGGCACCCGCACGACGGCCCGAGTAGGACCGGCAGGGCGGGGGAGAGGGTTTTCTGGTAAAGACGGATGAGCGCGACCGCGGCCGTGGCCGGGATGCTGGGAGCCGACGGGAGGGCCGTGTTCGCGCTGCCGGTCATGGCTTCAGGAGGCCGCCGGGGCGGCGACCATCCGGGCGCAGGCCTCGGAGAAGACCCGCTCGAGCTGGACCATGTCCCAGGTGTTCACCTGGGCGCGCGCCACCATGAGGAGATCGCATGACTTCGGAAGGAGCTGCTGGTGCCTGCGGAAGACCTCGCGCAGGCGGCGCTTGGCGCGGTTGCGCAGGATGGCCTTTCCGACGGCCTGGGTCGACGCGACAAAGCACGCGCGCCTCTCGGGGGTCTCGACGTTTCCAGCCATGTGCCAGATCGTGAATGCCCTGCAATCCAGACGGGTGCCCTTCTGTCGGACGTCCCGGATGTCGCTCTGGCGGCGAAGGTGCTGCCCAGGGCGGAGGCGCATGGAGACCGCTTCTCGCGGAATCAAACGACTGTCAGCCGCTTGCGACCCTTCCTACGACGGTTGGCGAGGACTTTGCGGCCGCCGCGGGTGGCTTTGCGGGCGCGGAATCCGATCTTGCGGGCTCGTTTCTTGCGATGCGGGCGGAAGGTGGGTTGCATGGTATCGTGGCGTTTAAGAGTTGACTGAAGTGCCTCACGGAAGGGGGGGTGTCAAGGGTGTGATTACAGAGGAGGCGTGCCGCTTTAACGCCAACGTCTTGCGTAAGCGACTTATGGGTCCAAAGCCGCTGCCGTCACGGCGCCTTGGCCGGAAGATAGAGGTCCGGCCTGATCTCGGTGCGGTACCTGGGGCGCATGTCCCCTTCCCATGGATCAGCGAAGTTCCCGGCCAGGTTCACCCGGACCACCTTGTGGACAGGTGCTTCCCTGGTCGAATAGAGGACGGTGCCGGTCGGGTCGATGACGGCCGACTCCACGTCATAGCCCGACGAGACGATGAAGAGATGGTTCTCTAGGGCCCGTGCCTTGAGGAGCGTCAGGTATCCCCCGGCGGCCGGCACCAGGATGACCTCAGCCCCGCGGTAGCCCAGCGCGCGGGCCGGCTCGATATACTCGGCGTCCCAGCACACCATCATGCCGATCCTCCCGAAGTCCGTGTCGAAGACGGGATTGTCCGACCCCGGCGTGAGCCCGCCCTCGATCTCCTCACGCGGCAGGTAAACCTTGTGGTACTTGCCGGCCACCTTCCCGTGGCGGTCGATGAGGACGCAGGTATTGTAGGCGGCGTGTCCGTCGCGCTCGATGAGCCCGGCGACCAGGTACATCCCGTTCCTCCGGGCCGCCTCGCCCAGCCGCTCCGTGCTCGGGCCCGGGATCGGCTCCGCCGCTCCCAGGTAGTCCAGCGACCGGCCCGCGTTGATCATCTCCTCCCCGAGGCAGACGATGTCCGGCTTCTCCGTCGCGATCGCGTCGATCTCCCGGATCCACCCGGCGAGGTTGTCCGGGTTGTGCCTCGGGTGGTAGGAGATGGTCCCAAGGCGCACCCACCGGTCGGCGGGAGCCTGCGAGGGCACGAGCGAAATGTCGTCCCACCACACGGTGCCCATTGGCGCCCAGGCGAGGATCAGCTCAACGCGGACCGACTTCGATCCCTCGGGTGCTGCAACATGGGCGCCCAAGGTCTTCCAGTCGCCTGCCACGTCCGACTCGACTGCGTAGTCGGGCTGCCCGACGCGCGCACCGTTGGCATCCAGCCAATCCAAGCGCGCAACGACTTGGCGTCTCTCATTGGCAACAGACTCCGCGTGAAAGTGGGCGGTGAAGCGGTAGTAATGGCCGGCTGCGATCCCGTCGACCTGCCGGGCCCAGCCGCCGTACTCGATGGGATTGCCGTCCCCGGAGGTCGCGAGCGCGGCGCCCGACGACAGATGCCTCGAGGAATCCCTGAAGGACTTGGGCCGGATCTCGTCCCTCGGCGCCTGCGTCTTCCAGCCCGCGTCGCCGAGGTCCAGGTTGCCTGAGGCGGGGGTTGCGGCAGCGGCTGCAAGAGTCAGGCCCAGGAACAATGGCGGGAGGACTGCGCGGATGTGGGGCATGGCGGGTCGGATGAGATCTACGGAGTGCAAGGAGGGACGCAATCATCCCATCGAATGATGCCTTTGGCCAAGAAATCACGTGACGAGTGGCCAGTTTCCCATCAGGTTCGCCGCTGTTGATGGCTTTGTTTCATAAACGGCTTTCTCCGGACAGCTTCTGGAAGGCCGGGGAGCAAGATTACCGTCCCGAAATGGCCGCCTCCCTGGGCGCTTAGGCCTCCCCGACCACATGTCCGTCGAATCAGGAGCCGCAGACCCGCAGCCCACCCAGTTCCACGAGGACGTCTGGGAGGACCTGCTCAATTACGTGGAGGAGAAGCGCGTGATCCCGATCATCGGGCCCGAGCTCCTGAAGGTGGAGACGGAGACGGGGCCGCGCCTCCTGATGGATGTGCTGGCCGAGCGGCTCGCGGCGCGCCTGGGCGTGGACACGACGTCCCTTTCAAAGCCGCTCAACCTGAACGACGTCGTCTGCGGCTACCTCGCCGCGCGTGGTCGGCGCGAGGAGGCCTACACACGGCTGCGCTCGATCATGCGCGAGGCCAACTTCACGCCGTCCAAGCCCCTGCTCCAGCTGGCCGAGATCACCGACTTCAACCTCTACGTCACGACGACCTTCGACGGCCTGCTTGAGCACGCCATCAACCAGGTCCGGTTCGCGGGCGCGCCCAACACCGACGTGATCGCGTACGCGCCGAACCGCGTCGTCGACCTGCCGGTGGAGCGGGAGGACCTCCAGCGCCCTGTCATCTATCACCTGCTGGGCAAGCTGTCGGCGTCGCCGACCTATGTCGTGTCCGACGAGGACATGCTCGAGTTTGTCTGCGCGCTGCAGAGCGAGCACCTGACTCCCGAAAAGCTCTTCCACGCGCTCGAGCACAACCACCTGCTCGTGATCGGCAGCGACTTCTCGAACTGGCTGGCGCGCCTCTTCCTGCGGATGACCAAGCGCCGGCGCCTCTCCGACCCCCGCGACGTCGGCGAGATCTTCGCGGACAGCCACAGCATGGGCGACGTGCGCCTTGTCTCGTTCCTCCAGCAGGTGAGCGTGCGGACGAGGCTCTTCTCCGGCGCGGAAGCCTTCGTCGACGAGCTGCACCGCCGATGGGTCGCGCGCCGCGGCCCGGCCCAGTCCGAGGGACAGGCGGCGCCCTCGCGCTTCCTGCCGCCCGCGCGCGAGATGCCCGAGAACGCCGTCTTCATCAGCTATGCGCGCGAGGACCTGCCCGCCGTGCAGAGGCTCAAGGCTGACCTCGACGCCGCCGGGATCACGACCTGGTTCGACCTCGACCGCCTGGAGGGCGGCGACGACTACGACCGCAAGATCCGCGGCAACATCGCGCGCTGCTCCTACTTCCTGCCGATTGTCTCCGCCACGACACAGAGGAGGCACGAGGCCTACTTCCGGCGCGAGTGGAGCTATGCCGTCGACCGCACGCGCGGGATGGCGGACGGCGCGGTGTTCATCCTGCCGGTGTGCATCGACGCGACGACCGAGGCCGAGGCCGTCGCGCCCGAGAAGTTCAAGGCGGTCCACTTCACCCGCATGCCCGGCGGCGAGGCCGCACCGGGGTTTGCCCAGCGCCTCAAAGAGCTGCTGAACTCGCGTCTCTCATGAAGGCTGCGCCTCCCACAGCCGCCGTTGACGCGCAGAACCCGTGGCTCGGCCTCGTGTCGTTCACCGAGGAGACGAGGGGCTACTTCCACGGCCGCGAGGAAGAGGCGGCGGAGCTGAGCCGCCGCGTTCAGCGCAAGCTGCTGACTGTCCTCTTCGGCCAGTCCGGACTCGGCAAGACCTCGATCCTCCAGGCGGGCCTCGTGCCGCGGCTGCGCCCCGACGGGTACTGCCCGGTCTACGTGAGGCTGGACTACAACCCGCATGCGCCGAGCCCGTCGGAGCAGATCAAGCGCGCGATGTTCCAGGAAACGAAGGCCGCGGGCACGTGGACGCAGTCGGGATCCGCGGTCGAGGGGGAGACGCTCTGGGAGTTCCTGCACCACCGGGATGACGTGCTCAAGGACGCCGGCGGCCGCGTGCTGACGCCGATCCTGATATTCGACCAGTTTGAGGAGATCTTCACGCTCGCCCAGTCCGACGACGCGGGAAGGAAGAAGGCCCAAGAGTTCCTGGCCGACTTGGCCGACCTGGTGGAGAACCGCCCGCCCGCGGCGCTCGAGGCGCGGATCGACCGCGATGAGGCGGACGCCTCGCGCTTCGACTTCACAAGGGCCGACTACCGCATACTCATTTCGCTGCGCGAGGATTACCTGGCGCACCTTGAGGGCCTGAAGGCCCAGATGCCGTCAGTGACCCAGAACCGCATGCGCCTCGCGCGCATGGGCGGTGCGCAGGCGGTCGCGGCCGTGCGCGCCCCGGCTCCGGAGCTCGTGAGTGAGGCGGTGGCGGAATCCGTCGTACGATTCGTCGCGGGCGGCGCCGACCTCGCGAGGGCCGAGGTTGAGCCGTCACTGCTTAGCCTCATCTGCCGCGAGCTCAACAACCAGCGCGTCGCGCAGGGGCGCGCCGAGATCTCGGCCGACCTCTTGGAGGGGTCGCGCGACACCATCCTCACGGAATTCTACGAGAGGGCCCTTGTCGGCCAGCCCGAGGGCGTGCGCGAGTTCATCGAGGACAAGATGCTCACGGACTCGGGCTTCAGGGAAAGCGTGGCGGAGGAGCGCGTGCGAAAGGGATTCGCCGCCGCGGGCGCCGCGCCCGACGCCCTTGCGACCCTCGTCAACCGCAGGCTCTTGAGGGTCGAGGACCGTCTGGACCTGCGCCGCGTGGAGATCACCCACGACGTACTCTGCAGCGTCATTGCCGCCAGCCGCCGCGTGAGGCACGAGCGCCAGGCGCTCGAGGAGTCGAAGCGCCAGCTCGAGATCCAGAAGGTCCGCGAGGCGGCGGCCCAGAGATCGCTTGTGCGTGCGCGCAAGGTCGCCGTTGTCTCGGCTACCCTCATGGTCATCGCGGCCGCCAGTGCCGTCTTCGGGTGGGTGAGCCTGAGGCGCGCCAGGGCGGCCGAGGTGAAAACCCAGCACGCGCGTGAGCTCACCGAGCGGGCCCGGGGAGACGCCGAGAAGCTCGTCGGCTTCTTGCTCGAGGATTTCTACGAGGAGCTGCTGCCAACCGGCCAGGTGGAGATCGTCGGGAACCTGGCGGATAAGGCCGTGGCCTATTACGACAACCTGCCCCCAGAACTCGTGACGGTGCAGACCCGCATCTACCGAGGCATGGCGCTCGACCGCAAGGCGGATGCCCTCGCAGTCGCGGGAGACACGGTCGCCGCCGTGAATGTCAGCGACAAGGCGCGCGTCGTCTTCGAGAGCCTTCGCGCAGAGGGCGACAAGGGCGAGGCGACCTCGCTCGGCCTGGCCCTGGCCCTGATGACAATGACGACTGCCGGTTTCACCCACATGGACAAGGACCAGCTGGAGCTCGCGTGCAATCTGCTGCGACCCTTCGTGGCCTCGGGGCACGCCTCAAGGGCGAGCAAGCTGGCTCTGGCCGACATGCTCCAGTACATAAGCTTCGAGGTGTCCCCGGAGGAAGGTATAGCCCGCTGCGAGGAGGGGAGAAAGATACTCGCGGACATGGGAGCGCTGAGGATGGAGGACCTGTCGGCCTCGTCGATCTATGGCGACGTGAGCGACACGGAGTCCCGGATATGCCTGAGCCTCGGTCGATACGACGACGCGCAGCGGATTGCCCTGCTGGAGGCGGACGTCGCCGACAAGGTGCTGGCACTTCGCCCCGGCGACCTTCGGGCGATGAGGGACCGCTTCCAGGCGCCCGATGCCCTGGCGCGGGTCGCCGTCGCCAGGGAGGACCCCCACGCTGCGGAGGCCTTCCAGCGAAAGGCCGTCGAGGCCGCGAGGGAATACACGATGTTCAACCCATCGGACTCGGTCGGCTGGCTGTCGATGTCCGTCAGCAGCAACCAGGTCGCTGCCGCACTCATGAGCCAGGGCAAGGTCTCCGAGGCAATCCAGCAGTGGCGCGCGACGACTGAATTTGAGAAAGACCCCCGAAACAAGACGGGCTCGTCAGGAAACGTCTACTATTCGTGGAGGAACATCGCCAGGTACGAGGCGGAGCGCGGCAACCTGGGCGAGGCGGAGAAGGCCCTGAGCGAGCTCCACGCCACGACCGAGAATTTCAAGAAGACGCAGGGGGTTGACGAGGCGTTCACGCAGGCGTCGGACGGGTGGGAAAGCCTCTACCGGCTGGACATTCTCGCCTCCAAGGGGGACTACGGGGCGATCGCGGCCCAGGCGGCGGCGCTCGACGAGCGCCTCCAGAAGATTGCGACAAAGAACAGTCTGACGAAGACCATCAAGGAGGAAGCCCTTCGCCAGGACCACGTCTGGATCGTCGAGGCCGCCATCCGCACGGGAAGCAAGGAGCAGGCCCTTTCTGCCGCTAAGGGATTGATGGAGGTGCCCGAGACGCTCTCCACCGACGAGAAGCAGACCACGGACCTGATCAAGGAAATTGCAGAGACGAGGTACGGCGAGGCGCTCATCGAGAATGGGCGCAAGGGCGAGGCACGCGGGCTGCTCGCCGAGGCGGTTGCCTACTTCCACCAGCGGCAGGCCAATGGCGCGGCAGACACGCGCTTCAGGCAGGAGTTCGGCAAGGCCCTCTACGAGATGGCCCGCGCGCAAGAGGACGACGACATCGGCCGCGCGCACCGGCGCGACCTCCTCAACGAGGCGCAGAGCATCCTCGGCGGACTTTCCCAGGAGGCGCAGCAGTTTCGCACCAGCAGGGAGCTGATCGAGAAGGTCTCGGTCGCCCGCGCGGGCGCCTAGGGGCGTGGGAAAACCCCAACACGTCGTGCCAAGGCTCATCGTCTACAACAACGTCTCGCTCGACGGGTACTTCACCGACGCGAAGAACGACATGAGCTGGGCCCACCGCGGGCACGAGGACCCGGAGTGGGTGAAGTATGTCGCCGGCAATGCCAAGGGAGGCGGACGCCTTGTCTTCGGCCGGGTGACCTACGAGATGATGGCGAGCTTCTGGCCCACGCCGATGGCGGCGAAAGGCATGCCCGTGGTCGCCGAGAAGATGAATTCCTGCGGCAAGATCGTCTTCTCGCGTACACTCAGGAAGGCCGAGTGGTACAACACGATGCTCATCAAGCGGAACCTGGTTGCTGAGATTCGGCGCCTCAAGGCGGAGCCGGGCGAGGACCTGGTGATCCTGGGCAGCGGTAGCCTTGTTTCCCAGCTTGCCGCCAAGGGCCTTGTCGATGAGTTCCAGGTCGTTGTGGTGCCGATCGTGCTGGGAGCCGGACGCACGATGTTCGACGGGATGAAGTCCCGGCAAAACCTCAGGCTTCTGAAGACGCGGACCTTCAAGAACGGCAACGTCGTCATGTTCTATGCGCCGGCTGCCTGACGCCCTGCCGGCCACTTGACTCCCCCGGGCGCGCAGCCTCACTAGAGCAGAAATGCGCTTGAGCGGCCCGATTCTCCTCGCAGCGGCCATGGCCCTTCCCAAGGCGTGGGGGGACACGCCCGCTCCGGCTCCCGTGGCCAAGGACCCCGACATCCAGGAGATCGTGGCCGCCATCTCCCAGGAGCGTATCCAGAAATCGATCTTCGTCCTCGCGAGCTTCAAGACGCGCCTGACGATCTCCGATCCGCTGCCAAGCGGCGACGGGATCGGCGGCGCGGCCGCCTGGATCCGCGCGGAGTTCGAGCGCATCTCCAAGGAGAACGGCAGCCGCCTGAAGGTATCGCTCGACACGTTCGACCAGCCGATGGCTCCTCCCAGGATCCCCAGGCCGATCCAGATCACGAACGTCGTCGCAACGCTGCCGGGGATCGACGGGGACGGCCGAACCCTGGTCGTGAGCGGGCATTACGATTCCCGCGCATCCGACACCCTCGACGAGAACGCGGCCGCGCCGGGTGCCGACGACGACGCCTCGGGCGTCGCCTGCGTCATCGAGCTCGCGCGCGTGATGTCGCATTACAAATACCATGCGACGATCGTCTTCCTTGCCGTCGCGGGCGAGGAGCAGGGACTGAACGGATCGGGCCACTGGGCCAAGGAGGCCAGGGCGCGCGACGCCGACATCGAGGCCATGCTGGACAACGACATCATCGGCAGCAGCAGGTCGGAGGCCGGGGCCATCGACCGGGGATCGGTGAGACTCTTTGCCGAGGGCGTCAGGCCCGTCGCGGCGCCTGACGACGCGCAGCTGGCTCTCCTTCGGGACGGCGGTGAGAACGACTCCCCTCCCCGCGAGCTCGCGCGTGCGATCAAGGAGAACGCGGCATCCTACGTGCCGAAGATGAACGTCAGGGTGATCTACAGAGCAGACCGCTACCGGAGGGGCGGCGACCACCTCCCGTTTTTGCAGGCAGGTTACGCCGCGGTTCGCTTCACCGAGCCGGCGGAGGACTACCGCAGGCAGCACCAGGACGTGCGTGTCGAGAACGGGGTCCAGTACGGCGACACGCCGGACCACGTGGACTTCGCGTACACGGCCGACGTGACGCGCGTCAATGCGTCCGCGCTCGCTGTCCTCGCGCGGGCGCCAGCGCCGCCGGTCGACGTTCAGGTCGAGGCCGCGCGCCTCGAGAACGACAGCACGCTTCGCTGGGCCTCGCCAAAGGACGACAACGTCGCGGGCTACCGGGTCGTCTGGCGCGAGACCACCGCCCCTTTCTGGGAACATTCCCTTGAGGTCGGCAGGGGAGTGACCCGCGTCACGATCCCGGGCCTCTCCAAGGACAACGTCGTCTTCGGCGTCGAGACCTTTGACGCGGCGGGCCACTCAAGCCCGGCCGTGTTCCCGAAGGGACGGAGCACGCTGTGACGAACGAGCAGCAGGATTTCTTTGGTGAGCTGGCGCCCGCGGCAGGCGTGCACAGGGCGCCGCCCGCGCCGAACGAGGGACCGCGCGACGGCGTCGTCTTCAAGCGCAGCGCGAGCGCCCGAAACTACAGGATCTCGCTTGGCAGGGACGGGGTCGCGGTTGCGACCATCCCCGCCCGCGGCTCGCAGCGCGAGGCCGAGCGGTTCGTCGAGCGCAACCAGCAATGGCTCGACCGCGCCCGCGCCCGCCAGCTAAAGAGGCCGCGCGCCGCTGACCTCTGGATGATCGGCACCGAACTCCTGTGGCGCGGCGCGTTCGCCGAGATCCGTCCCGCCACCGCGGGCGACAAGCCGTCCGTCTGCCTGGGCGCGGATGTCTTCCGCGTCCCGAGGCTCGAGGGCGACCTGCGCGCGGTGCTGGAGTCGCGCTTCATCCGCAGGGCGAAGATCGAGCTTCCGGCGCGCACGTGGGAGCTCGCGGCGCAGACGCGCATGAATGTAACGAAGGTCACTGTCCGCGACCAGCGCTCGCGCTGGGGATCCTGCACGGCCGCAGGGGTCATCTCGCTCAACTGGCGCCTCATCCTCACGCCCGAGTCCGTTCGCGATTACATTATCTGCCACGAGCTTATGCACCTGAAGGAAATGAACCACTCGCCGCGCTTCTGGGCGCGGGTCGAGGAGGTGTTCCCGGAGTGGCGCGAGGCCGAGGCCTGGATCAAGCGCAACGGCGGATACACCGGGCTTTGACGGAACGAAAGGTGGGGGCGATTGTCGGAGGGCACTTCGGCAACCGCCATGAGCAAGAAATCTGAAAATCCACGCAGCGCGCACCCGGAGAAGCCGGCGCCGCATCGCGCACGGGCGCGCCGGATCGTGCGAACGATTGCAAACGGCACGGTACTCGCAGTGGGGCTGGCCGCGGCTCAGTTCGGGTTGCCCGACAGCGTCCCGGACAATGACCAGAGGTTCTCGATCTTCAACAAGACACTCGTCGACCGGCTTCACTTGCCGATCACGCGCTACCACGAATAGGTGCCGCGCTTGCCGCAGGCCTCAGCTCCTGGCGATGTGCGTGTCCTTGAAGGCGGTCTCGTACTTCAGGCCGTAGCCAAGCATGCGGTCGAACCCGATGTGCGCGGCCCAGATGACGCAAACGCACACGGCGATGTGGGAGCCTTCAAGGTAAGCGGCCGCGCCGATCGCCACAGGCAGGACATACGTGTGGAGGAAATTGTAGCAGGTTGCGCCCGCCCGGAGCCCAGCGGCGTAGCCGATCATCGATATGTCCGGCGCGAAGAACAGGACCGCGAACATCAGCCAGGAAGCGTCCAGGCGGCGGTAGAGAAGGCACGCCCCGACAAGGACGGCGAGTCCCTCGGCGTGCAGGAGGGGCCTTGGGGCCAGGAACTTCAATGGAAGTCCACGAGCTCGACGTCGAAGATCAGCGTGGCGCGCGGCGGTATCGTCGGCGGCTGGCCGGACTCTCCGTACCCGAGCCAGTAGGGGATGATGAGCGTGCGCCGAGCTCCTCGCTTCATCGTGAGGAAGGACTCGTCCCATCCCTTGATGACGCCCGCAACGCCCACCTGGAACTTGAACGGGCCGCCGTGGGCCGCGGAGTTGTCGAACGGTGTGCCGTCCAGGAGGCGCCCAGAGTAGTTCGCGGTGACCGTGTCGCCGATCTTCGGGCTCGGGCCCTCGCCCGAGCCGCGGTTCACGTACATGAGGCCCGAGGGCTCCGAGTACGCCGTTGGAAAGAGGGCGCGGATCCGGTTCGCATCCTCGGTCGAGTACTGCGGCGAGGTCTCGGCCATCGCCGCGCGCATCGCCGCGCTGATTGGCTCGCCCGGATGCTTGCTCAACATCATGCCCGAGCGAACGACGATCGCGAGGGTGAGGAGGGCGACGCCAAGGAAGAGAAGATAGAAGATGCTGCGCATGCGGTCCAAGGGGACCAAACTGCCGCCCGGCCCGGGTGGCAACATGGCTTTTTGCAAAAGACGTGTTGCGTCGGGTCTCCCCAGGGGCTTTCACAGGCGGGCATGAGTGTCGCCCCCGACTTGCAGCTTGAAGCCGGCCCGGCCGTGGAGGTGGTCTCCGTGGTGAAGCATTACGGCAAGGTCGAGGCCCTCAAGGGCGTGGATCTCTCGGTCGGCCGCGGCGAGATGTTCGCACTCCTGGGACCCAACGGCGCCGGCAAGACGACGCTCTTCTCGATCCTGGCGACGCTCAGGTCCCCGACCTCGGGATCGGCCCGGGTCCTTGGCAGGGACGTCGTGAAGAGCCGTGACGCCGTGAGGCGCGAGATGGGGATCGTCTTCCAGGAACCCGCGATCGAGCAGAGGCTCAGCGGCCGGGACAACCTGATGCTGATGGGTCTCCTCTACGGTCTCTCGATGTCCGGCGCCACGAAGCGTGCCTCCGAGATATTGGAGCAGCTTGGCATCGCCGAGTTCGCGGGCCGGGATGCCCGGACGCTCTCCGGGGGCCAGCGCAGGAAGCTGGAGCTGGCGCGGGCGCTCGTCACGGATCCAAAGATTCTCTTTCTGGACGAGGCGACGCTCGGCCTGGACGTGGACGCCAGGAGGACGTTCTGGGGACAGGTCCGCGGCCTGGCCGAGACCGGCCGCACGGTCTTCTTCACGACCCACTATATGGAGGAGGCCGAGGTGGCCGACAGGATCGCCCTCATCGACTCCGGCCGCATCGTCGCGCTCGGGACCCCGCAGGAGCTCAAGGCCCGAGTCGGCGGAGGAATTGTGAAGATGAAGACCGTCGATGACGCGATGGCCCGGGCCTGGCTTGCCGACCACGGCCACGTGCCCGAGGAGGGCGGGACCTCGATCACGCTCGTCCATGCCGACCCCTCGGCGATCCTCCCGGAAATCCTGCGGAGCCTGCCGGTGAGGGTGGACAGGGTGGAGGTGCACGCGCCGAGCCTTGAGGATGTGTTCCTCAAGCTGACAGGTCGCGGGCTAGAGGGAGGGAACAAGCCATGATGCGCGGCATTTTCGCGATCGTCGTCCTCGACCTGAAGCGCTTCTGGCTCGACCGGGCGCGCCTGATCGCGGGCCTCATCCAGCCGCTTCTTTACCTCTTCGTCCTCGGTGCCGGCATCGGGGCCAGCTCAAAGATGGGCGGCGGCGACTACCGCCGCTTCATCTACCCGGGCACGATGGGCCTCTCGCTTCTCTTCTCAGCGACCTTCGCGGCCATCACGATCGTCTTCGACCGCCAGATCGGCTTCTTCAAGGCGGTCCTCGTGGCCCCGGTCCCTCGGCCGGCGATTGCGCTCGGCAAGATCGCGGCGGGCGCCCTCCAGTCGCTGGCTCAGGGTCTCCTCCTTCTTCCATTCGCTCCGCTGGCGGGCGCCTCGCTCAACGTCACGCAGACGTTCGAGATGATCGGGGCCATGGCCCTTGCGGCCACCACCTTCTCGACGATCGGCGTGGCGTTTGCCTGCCGCTTCAACTCGACCACGGTCTTCCCGATCGTCAGCAACGCCGTCCTGCTTCCCATGTTCTTCCTCTCGGGAGGACTCTATCCCCTGGCCATGGCGCCGGAATGGATGAGGGTGGCCGCCCACTTCAACCCGGTTGCCTATGCGGTCGACCTGATGCGCGGATCGGTGCTCGGGGCATTCTTCTTCCCGGTGCCCCTCTCCCTCGGGGCCCTTGCGCTCACCATAGTCCTCCTCGTGTGGGCGGCGGTTCGGGTGTTCAACCGGGGCGAGGACGACTCGAGCCTCGGGGCGACGAAATTCAACTTCAGGCGCTAGGGCGCCTGGGGCCTACATGTGGTAGGTGATGGTGCGGGTGCCGGCCACGCCGGTCACGGTGACCGTGGTCGCCTGGGTGAAGTCCGCAGGGTAGCTTTCGCTCGCCACCGTATTCAGGGCCTTGACGTAGGTTGTCGGGCCCACGAGGTCGCCCAGGACCACGGTCGAAACGCCCGACTCCAGAAAGTATTGGTCCGCAGCCGCCGAAAGCTGCCTCGCGTTGTTCAGGACAGCTTTGTCCTGGGAGGCAATCGTCACGCGCTGGAAAGCCGGAATAGCCATCGTCGCCAGTAGCCCGATAATAACCACAACGATCATTATCTCTACTAGGGTGAATCCCTGGAAAGCGCGTGGGGATTTGGTCGTCATTAATACGCTGCGCTTGTCAGCCAGTCTCGTATGCCATTTTTGGCAGCCGAACGCACGCAGGTACCTTCATGGAGTGCAAAAGGATGGCAAAAAATTGTAAAAAATTAAGCAAAGAAGCCGTCGCTTTGGGTGTAATTGCGGCGGTCCATTTCTGACAGGGTAAGGGGTAAAACCGGGGCTCTGGCTGGAACTCTCCTATAAACGCTTATTAATTAGCAAGTTTGAAAACAAGCTGATCAACGACAGCATCTGTCGTGAGTTTCGTGTGTCGCGAGGGAATTTGTAAAAAATATGCTAAAGGTTTTTGCGACTCGGTGACGTATCGGGTCTCCCGATTTTGGGCATCTGCAAAAAATTTAATGATTCCGGCGTCCAGAGCGGCCTTGTCGTCCGGTTTTCCAGGCCCGGAAGCCGAGGCAAAGCGTCCGGCCATGCCCTTGCCGACCTTCAGGTACCACTTCTCTGAATCCTGGAAATACACCGCAAGGACCCCATTTTCAGCCAGGCCGAGGGTTTCGGCCATCCTCGTTGCGGAGGCATCCGGGGAATCTGACGGGCTGGCGGGGATGAACTTGGCGAACACCCGGGCATAAGCCTTCTGGCCTGTCATCCGCTCCAGATTGGCCAGCTTGTAGGTGAACAGCTGGGCGCGCGGCGGATCCATGGGGAAGATCTTGTCCGGGTCGTCGAAGTGGGACTTTGGCCCGGCATCCTTTTCGCCCGTGTACTTGTGGGCCTTGGCGACCTGGGCCGCGAAGGCGGCATCATCGGCCTTGAAGGCCTGGGCCGCGGGCCCGATACGAAGGATCCGCACGAACATCTGGTCGCCCTGCTCTATCTTCTTGAGGACATCCAGGCCCCCGATGGTATGCCCGAAGACCGAGTACAGGAAATTGAGGCGCTCGGAGGGGCCCAGAGTGATGAAGAACTGCGACCCGTTGGTATCGGGCCCGTCATTGGCCATCGAGAGGACGCCGATGGCGTCGTGGCGCATCGAGCCCGAAAACTCGTCCGGGAAGGAGTAGCCAGGGTCGCCTTCACCTGTGCCGAGCGGGTCACCGCCCTGGATCACGAAATCCGGCACGACGCGGTGAAACGTCAGGTCGTTGAAGAAGGGATTCCTCGGGGCCGGTCCCAGGGTTCCCTCGGCGAGGCCCACGAAGCTCGTGACCGTGAGCGGCGCCTTGTCGTAGTCCAGCTGGCAGGTGATGAGCCCCTTGGGCGTCGTTATCTCGGCATAGAGGCCGTCGGGGAGGGTGCTGTCATCCGCGGATGCAGCGAGGGGCAGGAGCAGCAGCGCGGCCGCTACCAGCCGTTTCAGGGGAGGAATGAGCAGATGTATTGGCAAAGGCCGCTTTTTACCTCGATGCGGAAACCGCTCTTCTTGGGAACGTCAAAGTAGGAGCCGACCGAATAGCTCTGGGTCTCGGTGCCCCCGTCGAGGAGCACCAGGCACGTGCCGTCCACCATCTCCATGCGCTCGGCGGCGTCGGTATTGAAGTGGTAGGAGCCCGGGCGGATCAGCCCGATCGTCTTCTTCGTTCCGTCGGGCAGGAGGATCGTGTAGCTGACGACGTTGCCGTCAAAATACACGTTGGCCTTGGAGACCACTGAAACGCCATTGAACTGCGAAGGGACGGATGACATGCGGCTGAGATTTTCCTTTTTTTAAGAGCGCCGCGCCGCTCGGCAACAACCTTATTGAGCGGGGCGGAAGAAAACCCGCTCCGCGCGCACCGTTCCCGTCAGGGAATCTTGATCGTGCTGCCGACCACGAGGCTCTTCTCGCCCTTCATGACATCGTGGTTGGCCTTGAGGATCTCCTCCCAGTGGCTCGAGGAGCCGTAGAACTTGCGCGAGATCTTCGTGAGCGTGTCGCCCTCGGCGACGACGTAAGTTTTCGCCTCGGCCACGGCCGGGGTCGGCGTGGGTACGGGCACCGCGGCGGCGACGGCCTCGGGCGTGCCGGGGCGCATTGGGACGGGCTTGCCCGAGCCGGGACCGACGGACTGGAGGGCGATGCGGGTGCGCAGCTGCGCGTTCTCGGTGGCGAGCTGGCTCGCCTCGTCCTGCGCCTGGCGCAGCTCGGTGCGCAGCGGGTCGATCTGCGAAGTGGCCGCGGCCTGGACCTGGAGGGAGGAGATGGAGCTGTGGGCGGAGTCGAGCTGCTGCGTCAGGGTGGCGTTGTCGCCCGTCAGCTTGTCGACGCTCGCCTTGAGCGCCGCGTTCTCGTCCTGCAGGACCTGGAAACTGCGAAGCGAAGTCGCCAGCTTTTCCTGGGTGTCGGCGAGCGCGGAGGAGTCGGGAACAGCCTGCGGGGCGGGGGCGGGCTGCGCCTTCAGCGCGTCAAGCTGCGACTTAAGATCAGTGGAGTCGCCGTAGCTCTTTGCAGCGGCCGCCTGGGCGGCGGCGAGATCGGCCTTGAGCCTGTCCGTCTCCTTCCAGGAACCGGCGAGCTCGTCGGTCAGCTGCTTGTTGTCGGCGCGCAGCGCCGCATTGTCATCCTGTGCCGGCGCGGCGGCGGGTGCCGCGGCGGGCGTGTCATCGGCTCGGATCGAGGTGGCCAGGGCGAGGGCGATGGGCAAAAGCCCGAGACGGATGGATCGGTTCATGTTCACGTGGGCTAGCAGGATGAAAGCGTCTTTCAAAAGGGACACAATCCGCAATTCCGAGAGGGGGATGGGTTGCGGTCCCTCGCGTTTGAGTGCATCGCTGAAGGTCAACCCCCCGACCATGCCCCTCCCCAAGATTTGCAGGTTTTTCGTGGCCGCGCTTTGCGCGTTCACCCTAGGCAGCCTCTTCACCCCGCGCGCCCTTTCGGCCGAGCCGTCCCACACTTTCGCGATCGGGGACGCCGACTTCCTCCTCGACGGACAGAGGATGCAGATCCGCTGCGGCGAGATCCACGCGGCGCGCGTGCCCAGGGAATACTGGCGGCACCGTCTGCAGATGGCGAAGGCGATGGGCTTGAACACGGTCTGCGCGTACCTCTTCTGGAACCAGGTCGAGCCGGAGCAGGGGCATTTCGACTGGTCGGGCCAGGCGGACTCCGCCGAGTTCTGCAGGATCGCGCAGGAGGTCGGCCTCTGGGTGATCCTGCGGCCGGGTCCGTACTCCTGCGCCGAGTGGGAGATGGGCGGCACGCCCTGGTGGTTCCTGGCGCAGGGCCGCGATGTGAAGCTGCGCAGCCGAGACCCGGTTTACCTCGACGCCGCGCGCAAGTACCTTGCCGAGGTCGGCCGGCAGCTGGCGCCGCTTCAGGTGACCCGCGGCGGCCCGATCCTCATGGTCCAGGTCGAGAACGAGTACGGCTTCTATGGCAACGACACGGAGTACATGGGCGACATCAGGCAGACGCTGGTCGACGCGGGCTTCGACGTGCCGCTCTTCTCCTGCAACCCGCCCGACGTGATGAAGAACGGACAGAGGGCCGACCTCTTCCAGGCCGCGAATTTCGGGGACAAACCCGCGGCCAACTTCGCGAAACTCCGGGCGCTCCAGCCCAAGGGGCCCCTTTTCTGCAGCGAGTTCTACCCGGGATGGTTCGATTCCTGGGGCGAGGCGCACCACTACGGCAAGACGCCGCAGTACCTGGAGGACCTCAAGACGATGCTCGATGAAGACGGTTCGTTCAGCATCTATATGGTCCACGGAGGCACGACGTTCGGCCTCTGGTCCGGCGCCAACGAGCCGTACAAACCCGAGACGTCGAGCTACGACTACGACGCCCCTATCAGCGAGGCCGGCTGGGCGACGGACAAATTCTACAAGACGCGCGAGCTCTTCTCGAAGTACCTGCTGAAGGGCGAGACCCTGCCGGAGCCTCCCGCGCGAAACCCCGTGGTCGAGTTTGCGCCGGTGCGGGCCACGGAGACCGCGGCCGTCCTCGACAACCTTCCGGCGCCGATCGAGGACGAGCAGCCGCGCAGCATGGAGGCCTACGGCCAGGGCTACGGCTGCATCCTTTACCGCACTGTCCTGCCGGCTGGCGAGGCGGCGACGCTGGAGGCCTCGGCGATCCACGACTTCGGCTTCGTGCTGCTGGACGGGGTCAAGGTCGGCGTCCTCGACCGGCGGGCGAGCGCGTGCCGCCTGCAGCTTCCGGCCCGCTCCAAGGAGATGACGCTGGACGTTCTGGTCGAGGCGATGGGCCGGATCAACTTCGGCGCGGGCATCAGCGACCACAAGGGGCTGATCGCGCCGGTCACGCTGGGCGGCAGGCCGCTCGCCAAGTGGCAGGTGTTCAAGCTGCCCCTGGACAAGGGCATGATGGCCGGCCTGAAGTTCAAGCCGGCGGGATCCGGCAACGTCCCCGCGTTCTGGAGGACCACGTTCAATATTCCCGTCGCCGGCGACACGTTTCTCGACATGCGCGGGTGGGGCAAGGGCGTCCTCTGGGTGAACGGCCGCTGCCTCGGCCGCTTCTGGGACATCGGGCCGACGCAGACCTCGTATGCGCCCGGCTGCTGGCTTCACGCGGGCTCCAACGAGGTCGTGATCCTGGACCTCTCGGGCCCGTCCGACCCCAGGGTGGGCGGCCTCGCGGTCCCGATCATCGACCAGCTGCGCCCCGCGATGGACTTCGCGGCGCGCTGAGGCCGGCCCTCACCGCGCGGACCAGTGCCGCGCGGTGTCGACGGCACGCGACCACTGCGCACGGGCGGCCCTGAGCCTTGCCGCGGGAAGGCGATGGCGAAAGGTGCGGTCGCGGCCAGCGAGGGCGCCGATCTCCGCCTTGTCCTTCCAGAAGCCGACAGCGAGGCCGGCCAGGGCGGCGGCACCGAGGGCTGTCGTCTCGGTGACCCGCGGCCTTGTCACCGCCGTGCGCAGGAGCTCGCTCTGGAACTGCATCAGGGCGTCGTTGACGCTGGCACCGCCGTCGACGCGTAGCTCCCGGATCCTTCGCCCGGAGTCCGACTCCATCGCGCCGATCAGGTCCGCCGTCTGCAGCGCGATGCTCTCCAGGGCCGCGCGGGCAAGGTGCGCCGCGGACGTGCCGCGCGTGACGCCGACTATCGCCCCGCGGGCGCCCGGATCCCAGTGGGGAGCGCCGAGGCCCGCAAAGGCCGGCACGATCGTCACGCCGCCATTGTTCGGCACCTTCGAGGCCAGGTCCTCCACGCCTTTAGAGTCCTTGATGAGCCCGAGGCCGTCCCTCAGCCACTGCACGACCGCGCCGCCGACGAACACGCTTCCCTCGAGCGCGTATTCCGTGCGCCCGCCTATCCGCCACGCGATCGTCGAGAGGAGCCGGTTGCGCGAGAAGACGGGCTTTGTGCCGGTGTTCATCAGCATGAAGCAGCCGGTCCCGTAGGTGTTCTTGGCCATCCCCGGCGAGAAGCATCCCTGGCCGAAGAGCGCGGCCTGCTGGTCGCCGGCGATCCCGGAAATGGGGACGCCGCGCAGCGCCGCGACGGAGCTCACCTCGCCGAAGACTCCGCTGCTGTCGCGGATCTCGGGGAGCACGGAACGGGGGATGCGCAGGATCTTTGTAAGCGCGCCGTCCCACTCCCCGGCCAGGCTGGCCATGAGCGTCCTCGAGGCGTTGGAGACGTCCGTCGCGTGCACGCGCCCGCCGGTCAGCTTCCAGAGTATCCAGGTGTCGACGGTGCCGAAGGCGAGCTCCCCGCGAGCTGCGCGCGCCCGGGCCCCCGGGACGTGGTCCAAAAGCCAGGCGAGCTTGGTCCCGGAAAAATACGGGTCGATGATGAGACCCGTCTTTTTCCTGAACAATGGGCCGAGGCCCCGGCGGTCGAGAGCAGAGCACGCGTCGGAGGTCCGCCGGTCCTGCCACACGATCGCCCGGTGGACGGCTTTTCCCGTCCTGCGGTCCCAGAGGACGGTGGTCTCGCGCTGGTTGGCGATGCCGATTGCCGCGATGTCGGAGCCGCTGACGCCGGCCTTCCTCATCGCGGCCAGCGCAACGCGCCTTGTCGTCTCCCAAAGATCCTCCGCGTCGTGCTCGACCCAGCCGGGCTGCGGGAAATGCTGGCGGAACTCCACCTGCGCCGAGGCGATGCCGCGGCCCTTGCGGTCAAACAGGATGGCCCTGGATGAGGTGGTGCCCTGGTCGAGCGCGAGGACGCAGCGTTTCATGGCGGGGGTGGGGCGCGGGAACGCTCGCAGCTTGCACGGGCCGGCGCAAGCCGGGCGCTTCTTACAAACGATTGACGACCCACGCCGAAGAATGGCTGAACATCGGGGCGGCGCTGCAGTCACACCCCTTTGCCTTGTTACTGATGCACCAAGCCAGAAAGACACTCGCCGGATTGACCGCCCTATGCGCGCTCGCGCTCCTTGGGGGATGCGCCGGCGCGTCCTCGCACGGCGAGGCGCAGGAGACGACGAAGTTCACAGTCGAAAACACTGACAGGTTCATCGCGCTCGACGCCGCGACCGAGGCCGCGATCAGTTGCACGGGGCTGCAGGAGCGGCTGCTGGGCGACGGCAGGCTCGAGGTCGTCGCCAACCTGAGGAACAGCGGGACGGGGGACGTGAAGGTTCACGTGCAGTGCGTCTTCCTGGACGACCAGGGGCTTCCCATCGACGCGGCCGCGCCTTGGCGCAACCTCGTGATCTCCGACAGCGCGACCGAGGTCGTGCGATTCTCGGCGCCGAACAAGCAGGCGAAGAAGTACTCGATCCGCGTCCGCGCGGCTGGCTGAGCTAGTTCTTCGGGGCCGGGTCGGCCTTGAACGTCACGGACTTCGCGGCGTCGTCGATCTGCTTCACGGCCGCGTCCATGGAGGCCTTGTCTGCGTCCGTGGCGGTGACAACCGGCTTGCCGCTCGAGAAGTCGATCGCGGTGCCGTCCACGATCGGGGTCACGGGCGCATTCTTGGGTGCGGCGGCGATCGCCGCCACCGGCGGACGGTACGCGTAGGCCCATAGCGCTGCGATCGTGGCGGCGGCCCCGACGAGGCCCGTGATGACGCGGCGTGTGTTCAACCAAGGTAGCATTGGACTTCGCGGCGCGCTCGGCAATAACACTCGTCATGCATAACGTGATGAAGGAAGCCCGGGCCACCGTGGTCCTGGCCGTGCCGATCATCATCGGGCAGCTGAGCCAGGTGCTCATGGGATTCACGGATACCGTCATGATCGGGAGGATTGGAACGGTGCCCCTGGCGGCCTCGTCGTTCGGCAGCTCCATCTTCAATGTGCTGTTCATCATAGGCATCGGGCTCCTGGTTCCCGTCTCGGTCTTCGCCTCGCGCTCGCGGGGCGCCGGCAGGCACGACGAGGCGGGGGAGTATCTGCGCCACGGCTTCCTCATCGCGCTTGTGACGAGCCTGGTCGAGTGCGCGCTAATCGTCGCCATGTCCCGGCACCTCGGCGTCTTCGGCCAGCCGCCGGAGGTGGTGGCCTCGGTGAATCCCTTTTTCCTGCTGATCGGCGCCTCGCTCCTGCCGGTCTTCATGTACTCCGCCCAGCGCCAGTTCGCGGAGTCCATGGGACGGCCCTGGGTACCGACGGCGATCAGCGTCGCGAGCGTGCTCCTGAACGTGGGGCTAAACTGGATCCTCATCTACGGCCACTTTGGCTTCCCGGCGCTCGGGCTCACGGGCTCCGGCATCGCGACCCTGAGCGCGCGGGTCATGAGCTGCTGCGTCATCTTCCTCTGGCTGCGCTCCGACAAGCTGATGCACGCGGCGTGGCCGAGGCGCTGGCTGGCGCCGTTCTCGGCTGAGAGGACCTGGCGCATGATGCATGTCGGCATGCCGGCGGCCGGATGCCTCCTCTTTGAGATCGGCGCCTTCGCCGCGGCAACCGTCATGATGGGATGGCTGGGAGCCGTGCCGCTGGCCGCCCACCAGGTGGCGATTTCCTGCGCCAGCCTGACCTTTATGGTCGCGCTCGGCTTGGCCATCGCGATCGGCATGAGGGCGAGCGCCGCAGTCGGCGCCGGGGAGCACGGCCGCCTGAGGGCGATATGGGCGGGGGGCGCCGGCATTGCCGCCTCCATGTCCGTGATGGCGGCCGTCATCTTCCTCTTCTGGGGCAGCTGGGTCTCGTCATTCTTCATCGCGGACCCCGGGGTCATCGCGGTCTCGACCCGGCTCCTGGCGATAGGCGCCGTCTTCCAGCTCTTCGACGGCAACCAGGTGATCAATTCCTCGGCGCTGCGCGGGATGACGGACGTGCGCATCCCCGCCCTTTTGACCTTTGTCGCCTACTGGATCGTGGCGGTGCCGCTCGCGTACCTTCTGGGGATTCGCATGGGCTTCGGGCCATCCGGTATCTGGACCGGCCTGGCCCTGGGGCTCGCCGTGGCCGCGATCCTCCTCGGGCTCAGGTTTCTTCGCCTGACGCGGCCGGCCGCCTAGGCCAGTGCCTCGGCGAGCGCGGCGATGATGTCGTCGACGGGCTCGGTCCCGACGCAGAGGCGCAGCAGGTCCGGGTCCAGGCCGTTCGCGGCCAGCGCCGCGCGGCCATCACCCGTCGTCACCATGTCGTAGTGCGCAAGGTACATGAAAGGGCATATGAGGGTCGTCCTCATTCCGAAGCTCGGGCCCTTCGGCAGGCGCAGCTTGTCGTAGAACGACTCGAGGCTGCCCGTCAGCGTGAAGGAGATCATGCCGCCCGTGGAACCGGGCGTGCGCTCGATCTTGGCGTAGTTGGCGTGCGAGTCCGGAGAGTGCGCCCAGTAGGTCGCCTTGACGCCGGGATGGGACGCCAGGAACGCCTGCACCTTCGGGGTGCTCTCGTTGATGCGGCCGAGGACGGCCGTCGTGTTGCAGATCTGCGCGGCCAGGCGCGAGAGGTCGCGCTTGTAGGGCGCCTCGACGATGGCCGCGGCGCCCTGGCGCAGGAAGTTGGCGTCGGCACCCTCCGGGTTCACCGCGACCAGGCCCGCGATCACGTCGCCCTCGTTGCCCGTGTATTTCGTGAGGCTGGAGACGACCAGGTCCGCGTGGGGCAGGCAGTCCACGCTGAAGGCGGACGCGACCGAGGGATCGAGGATCAGCTTCACCGAGTGTCTGCGGCAGAGTTCGGCTAGCGCCGCGACGTCGGGGCTCTCGATCAGGGGGTTGGTCGGCACCTCGGCCATGAGTCCTGCGATCTTGTCCCCGCGCTCCGCGAGGAGCCGCTCGACGGCGCCCAGGTCCAGGACGTTCGGCAGGTGGATGTAGTCGTCCGGAGTCGGCGTGAAGCGCTTCAGTATCGCGATCGTGTCGAGGTAGAGCCAGCCGAGCTGCACCCAGGCGGTCCGGCCCTTGGGCGCCTGCAGGTTGTTCACCGCGCAGAAGGCCGCGTGGATCGCGTTCATCCCGCTGTTGGCGAGAAGGAGGTCGGCCGTGCGCGTGCCGGCGAAGATGGGCTTGAGGTGCACGACGACCTCGGCCGCGGCGTTGCCGGAGAAAAGCTCCTCCGTGCCGGGCAGCGGCCCGGCACCCATGGCTGCCAGGAGGTCCTCGGCCTCGCGGGACGAGATGTACCCGCCGATGTTCTGGAGGTAGAGCTTGGCCCGGAGCGCGACGTCCGGCGACTCCGGATGGACGACGCCGTGGGCGCCGTCCTTGGCGAAGAGCGCGGCGTCGGCCCCGGCAGGAACGGCCTTCAGGTGGGAGAGAAGCGCCGCCGCCATCCGGCGGGACGACGTCAGCCAGAGCTTCCGGCCCTCGAGCCTGTACCGGCGCGAGAGTTCGGTGCCAAGCCGCCTGGCGAAGGGGTGCACGACAAACCTGGGATAGCCCGTCTGGAGCCTGGCGACCACCTCGGGGTCCTTCTCCTCGTAGCCGCGGACGGCGGCCATGGTCGGCAGGCTGCAGGAGACCGCGTGCGGGAGGTCCGGTATGGGCGTTCCTAGGGGTATGGGCACGAACTCCTGCATTTTCGGATCAATTGTTGGGGCCGCGGCCCGCTTGGCAATCGGAAGGTTGGACGCAACCGTGTCATGGATCGCCTCCGGGATTCCTCTTTTATTCGAAAGAGCCGCCGCTATCGTTCCTTTGTAAGAGACCCGGTCCCCCACCCATACCCCATGATCACAGCAATCGAAAGCCTGAGCCCGCTCCACGTGCTCATCGTGTCCGTCATCGGCTTCGTCCTCGGAGCCCTCTGGTTCTCACCACTCATGTTCGTGAAGCCGTGGTTCGTGGAGATGAAGTACACCTCCGAGATCCTGGCCGAGCTCCAGAAGGATCCCCGCAACAAGCTCATGCTCCCGAAGTGCTTCCTATGGACCATGCTCTCGACGGTGACCCTTGGGGCCCTCCTGGCCGCGAACCACACCGCGGGCGCCGTGAAGGGCCTGGAGATGGGACTCTTCGTCGGCATCGGCATCGTGGGCGCCCGCGCCTCCGTCAACGGGATGTTCGAGAGGCGCACGATGAGGCACCTGATGATCACGACCGGCCACGACATCGCCCTCCTTGCGCTTCAGGGCGCAATCCTCGGCGTCTGGCGCTAGGACCCACTCATGAAGATCGTATCCTGGAACGTGAACGGCATAAGGTCGGCCCTCAAGAAGGGCCTCCTTGAGTACATCGAGAAATCCGGCGCCGACGCCGTGTGCCTCCAGGAGACGAAGGCCCACCCGGGCGACGTGCAGCACGTGAAGTGGCCGAAGGGCTACGAGGTGCACTGGAACAGCGCCGAGAAGAAGGGCTACAGCGGGACGGCCATCCTGACCCGCGTGAAGCCGAAGTTCGTGTCGAACGGGATCGGCACCGCCGTCCACGACGCGGAGGGCCGGGTCCTCGCCATGGAATTCGCGGACTTCTGGCTCGTGAACGTCTACCAGCCCAACTCCCAGCGCGGTCTGACGCGGGTCGAGTACCGCACGACGAAGTGGGACCCGGCGTTTCGCAGGTACCTCAAGAAGCTCCAGTCGAAGGGCAAGCCGGCCGTCTTCTGCGGCGACCTGAACGTCGCCTACACGGAGATCGACCTGACGAACCCGAAAACCAACCGGAAGAACGCCGGCTTCACGGACGCGGAGCGCGACAGCTTCGGCACGCTGCTGAAGGCGGGCTTCGTCGACACGTTCCGCGAGTTCGAGAAGGGGCCGGGCCACTACACCTGGTGGAGCCAGATGGCCGACTGCAGGAAGAGGAACATCGGGTGGCGGGTCGACTACTTCGTCGCGGCGGAGAAGCTAAGGCCCGCCCTCAAGCGCGCCTGGATAAGCCCCGAGGTCATGGGCAGCGACCATTGTCCCGTGGGCCTGGAAATCGGCTAGGTTTTAACGGCTGGCCTCGGGCCGCGCGCAGGGCACCATCAGGGCATGAAGCTCATCATTAAGGTCTTCTCGGCGCTCTTCGGGCTCTGGCTGATCCTCATGGTGGTCGGATTCTTCCTGCCCGGCCGCTACCGCGTCGAGCGCACGACCGTGATCGCCGCCAGCCCAGCCGCCGTCTACGCGCAGGTCGCGGACCTGAAGGCGTGGAGGAAGTGGGGCGTCTGGTTCGCGAGGGATCCCGACATGAAGATCGAGTATTCCCCGGCGACCACCGAGGTCGGGGCCTGGAGCCAGTGGACCAGCAAGAGCCAGGGCGACGGCAAGATGACGATCTCCTCGACGCACGCGCCGGACCTCTTCGAGTACCAGATGGAGTTCAAGGATGTCGGCATGGTGTCGCAGGGCGGCATGCGGCTGACCCCGATCGGGCCGGCGATGACGCAGGTCTCGATGACGATGGAGGGCGCCCTTGGCCACAGCCCGATGTTCCGCTGGTTCGGGCTCTTCATGGGCAAGCTTGTCGGGCCGGACTTCGAGGCCGGCCTCGCGAACCTGAAGAGGATCAGTGAGGAGAAGACCCACTGAGCGCCATGAGCGAACTGAAGGCACTCATGATGGCCGCCCCGGGAACGACGCTCTCGGTCGCCGAGAGCTTGACCTGCGGCCGCCTCCAGTCCCGGATCGGGGCTATCTCGGGAGCCTCGAACTTCTTCCTCGGCGGACTGACGGCCTACTCGCTGGAGCAGAAGATCAGCCTCCTGGGCGTCGACCGCGCGGAGGCCGTGGCGACGAACTGCGTTTCCGAGAAGGTCGCCGTGCAGATGGCGCGCGGGGTAAGGAAGCTCTTTGGATCCGACGTGGGCGTCGCGACGACGGGCTACGCCGAGCCGTCGCCGGAACAAGGCGTCACGGATCCGTTCGCATGGTGGGCCGTCTGCCGTGGATCCACTTCCGGGGAGCCGGTCGTCATGACCGGCAGGGTCTCATTCCCAGGGCTGCCCCGGGTGGAGGTCCAGGAACGCGTCGCGCAGGTGGCCTACGACGCGCTGCTCGAGTCGCTCAGGGCGCCAGCTGCTCGATGAACGACATGAGCGGCTGCACCTCGGTCGGGGGCGTCACCCAGTCGCTGTAGAGGAGCTCCGGCATCGTGTAGGACGTGCTGTAGAGCGTGAAGTTGGCGACGTCGTTGCGCTGGATGCGGCCGGCCTTGACCGTCGCACCGGCGTAGAGGCCGGCGGACTTCGAGTAGACGAGCACCGGGGCGATGAAGGTCTTCGTCGCGTCGTTCTCGTACTCGGCCGAGCTCGGGCCGGCGACCGCCTTGGCGTCGACGCCGATATTGACGCGGTTCGTGAACAGAAGGCGGGGCGTGGCGTCGTCCGTCAGGATGCAGATCGTGTCGACCGTCTTCGCGCCGACCTGAAGGCCGAGGCTCGCCTCGCTGGCGTCGATAAGGACCGGGAGGCTCCAGTGGCCATTCGGCCTCTTCACCATGATGATGCCGTAGCCGCCCTTCACGCCGAAGATGAATCCGGCCTTGAACTGGCTGAGGATGATGACACCGCGGGCATGCTGCCAGACGCCGGCGGGGATGGCCTTCGCGGGGTCGGCCTGGAACTCGCGCACGATCGCCTCGCAGGTCTCGACGCGCGAAACCAGCTCGGTGCGCGGCGTGTGCGCGTCATCCGCGCGGACGGAGGTGGCGCAAAGGAGCGCAACCAGGGACAAAGTGAGCAATTTCTTCATGGCGAGATTCTTATGTATTGTAGTCAACGGCACTTAGGCAGCCGACACGCTATTTAAAACAGGGCCGGGACGAATTGGAAAGCGCGGATTGGCGCATGTTCCCTATCTCGACTCGGCGGTGAGGTCGAACTTCTCAAACCGGTCGCCCAGGAACCAAAGGCCGACGGCCACCTCGCCGCCCAGCATCGGGAGAATCGCCAGGGTCGCGAGGATGACGGCCGGGCTTATGCCCAGCAGCCACTTCGAGGAGAAGAAGACCAGGCCGGCGAAGCCGGCCGCCGGCACCACGACCAGGAGGGCGAAGACCATCTGCACGACGCCGAAGATCAGGCGCTGGCCGAACATCTCGATTCCGCCGGAGCGGGAGCGGGACGACTGGTACCAGCTGGGGAAGAGGACCATGATCGAGTTCGGGACGATCAGCTGGATGAGGCAGAGGAGAGGCGCCGCGAAGCACAGGCACGCCACGAAGGTGAAGCGCACGGCGGGGGTGATCCACTCGATGCTGCCGCCGGCGTCGAAGAGCAGGGTCGCGACCAGGATAGCGCACCAGAGGATCGCGGAGAGGATGACGGTCGGCGCCAGGAGCTCGCCGAGCGCGAGCTTCCATCCCTCCATCGGGTAGGTCTTCAGAAGGTCGGCATTGGGCAGGTCGCTGCGCAGGTCCTGGCGTGCGAGCTGCGGGCCGAGGAAGACGGTGTAGCCCGAGATGATCGCGCAGAAGACGACGACGATGTGCCGCACGATCTCGGCTTTGGGCGAGGCGGAGCTTCTCGCGAGCGCCGGCCCGAACGTCATCGCCAAGCCCCCGACGATGCCAAACAGGATGAAGAGGGCCCTGCGGCTGAAGACGGAGCTGCGCATCGAGAGCAGGTTCTTCCAGAGAAAGGCGATCTCCGGCGGTCCCTTCGGGCCGAGGGGGAAGGGCCCGGAGCGCTCCTTGGGCTTCGATTTGCCGAGGCTCGGCATCTCGCCCCGCTGCGCCGCCGCCTTGGCCGCGGCGCGCTTCTCGGCTATCGCGATCGAGCCCTCTTCGAATTGTGCCTCGGTGTTGAGCACCCACCGGTAGTTGACCGCGAGGAGGAGGAGCGCCGGCACCATCGCGACCGCGAACGAGCGCACGCTGGTCGCGGCGTACGGGCCGAAGAGGATCCCAAGCGGAAGGGTGAGCCAGTGGAAGAAGGGGGCCTGCCCGAGCGTGTCGCTCGCGTGGTCCAGCGCCCCGGAGGTGAAGTCGGAGAACTCGGCGACGTGGCCCGCGACCGTGTACACCGACCAGAATATCGCGACGCAGTAGAGGATGATTCCGCTCACGGCGACGACGCGCCAGAACACGTAACGCGGGCTCGTCTGCTTCAGGCGGTGCAGGAGAAGGTTCGTGCCGTTCAGGTGCAGGTCGAAGGTCGCCAGGATGACCCACCAGCCGAGGGCCCGGAGCACGCGGTGGCTGCCGAGGAAGCCGGAGCGGTTGAAGACCAGGGCGATCAGGACGGACGTGAAGAGGATCGCGAGCTGGGCGCTCAGCAGGCGGTAGTGGATCAGCGTCTTGCGCGGGATCGGGGCGGGAAAGAGGAAGGCAATCTCGGCCTCGCTGAAGCGGAAGCCCGGATTCTCGGTGGGGGAGACCCACGCGAACGCCAGCCGGACAAGCCCCACGACGGTGAGGAGGACGCAGATGCCGATTGTCGCGAACGACGAGGACACCCCTACCGAGGGGATGGGCCCCGAGGCGGAGGCCACCTGGCCGAGCCTTCGGCCGACGATGAAGTAGAAGTAGGCGATCGCGACCGCCATGCCCATGACGTATTTCGGCTGGCGCAGCCTGCGGATCCTGTGGAGGACCAGGTTCGCGAGCGACGTCAGGCGCAGGTAGAGCAGGGCGCTCGTCATGGCAGCGGGGCCCTCAGGTCTCCGAACCGCCGGTGGCCCGGATGAATATCTCCTCCAGGCTCACATTCGCCTCACCGTTGCTGAACTGAGCGGCGACATCGGAAAGCGTACCGTCGGCGACCTTGTCGCCCTTCTTGAGGATCAGCACGTGGGTGCAGACCTCCTCCAGAAGGTGGAGCAGGTGGGAGCTCAGCACGATCGCGGCGCCCTCCCTCGAGCGCCTCATGATCGAGTCCTTCATGCGCCGGATGCCGAGCGGGTCGAGGCCGGTCAGCGGCTCGTCGAAGAACATCACCTTCGGCGAGTGAAGGAGGCCGCAGGCGATGACGAGCTTCTGCTTCATGCCGCGCGAGAGCTCCGCGGGGAGCACGTCGGCCTTGTCGGAGAGCTCCAGCTCCTCAAGGAGCGGCATCGCGATGGACTCGTAGTCCGCAACGCCGTAGACGCGGGCGACGAAGGTCAGGTGCTGGCGGACGGAAAGGTACTCGAAGAGCCGGGGCTCGTCGGGAAAGAAGGCGAGCTCGCGCTTCGCCGCCACAGGATCGCTCGAGAGGTCGTGGCCGGCCACGGTAACCTTTCCGCCGCTCGCGGGGATGATGCCGGCGAGGCAGCGCAGCGTGGAGGTCTTTCCGGCCCCGTTCGGGCCCACCAGACCCAGCACCTCGCCGGGCCGCACGGTGAAGGAGAGATTTTTCACCGCGGTGAAGTCCCCGTAGCGTTTGGTAAGCGCCTCAACCTCAATCATTGGATGGGAGGGTGCCGGGTTGCGGCCTCCTGCGCAAGTCCATCGCCACTATTCGCGTAACGCAGGGGTGGGGGAATGCGTCTTAACAGCCATGAGTCCAAAATACCTCTTATCTCTTTCGGTCGCATCCGTCGGCCTCGTACTCACCCAAGTCTCACTCAGGGCCGACGACACGGTTCAGCCGCCGCCCTCGGGCGTCGACGCCCCTCAGCCCCCGCCGCCGGGCGGCCACGGCCGCGGACGCGAGGGCTTCAAGCTCGCGGAGCTGACCGCCAAGCTGGGGCTAACGACCGACCAGGTGAAGGCGATCGAACCCATCATCGAGAGCAGCAAGTCGCAGGGTAAGGCCATCCACGAGGATGAGTCCCTTTCGCCGCAAGAAAGGCGCGCCAAGATGAAAGGGGTCATGGATTCGACCCGCTCCCAGATCCGCGCGACGCTCACCGCCGACCAGCAGAAGATCTTCGACACGCTGCCCATGCGCGGCGGCAAGCACCCGAACGGCGGCCCGTCCGAGCCCGGCACGCCGCCCGCCCCGCCGACCACGACCTGAGCGGGCCGCCGCACCGGCCGTTTTTCGCGTGCGTTAACACGCGAAAGCGTCATCCCTCGCTGTTCGAGGGATGACAATCGCCGGGCTATTCATACTCATACTGCCGGTCTTTCTGCTGATCGGCGTGGGCGTCGGGCTCAGGCGATGCCACGTCGTCGAGGGCACTGCCGAGACGAGCATCATCAGGCTCGTCGTGCACCTGTGCATGCCGTGCCTCGCGTTTGACACGATCGTCGGCAACGCGTCGCTCCGGCTTCCCGGCAACCTGATCCTGCCGCCGCTCGCGGGTTTCACGATCACGTGCGCGGGAATGGGGGTGGCGTACGTGGCCGCGAGGATGATCGGCCTCGGCAAGGGCACGGGGCTTCGCACCTTTGCCCTCGCGGCGGGCGTCAGCAATTACAGCTACCTGCCTTTCCCGATCATCGGCGGCCTCTGGGGCCAGCAGACGCAGGGACTCCTGCTGGTCCACAACATGGGCGTCGACCTCGCGATCTGGTCTGTCGGCATCCTTGTCCTGACCGGCTCCTCGCTGAGCTCCGGCTGGAAGCGCCTCGTCTCTCCGATGTTCATCACGATCCTGGCGGCGATCGCGATCAACGTGCTGGGCCTTAGCCCGGTGGTGCCGGGCTTCGCCCGGTCGATGGTCCACTCGCTTGCCGTTTGCGCCGTGCCGCTCGGCCTCCTGATGACGGGGGTAAACCTCGCGAACTACCTGGACGAGCCGGCGAAGCTGCTGCACCGCAACGTGGCGATCGGCGCCTGCGCGGTCCGCCTCGCGGTGCTCCCCGTCCTCATCCTCGGCTTCGCGTACATTCTGCCGTGCTCGGTGGAGCTCAAGCGGGTGCTCGCGATCCAGGCCGCCATGCCGGCCGCCGTTCTGCCGATCATCATAGCCCAGTACTACGGCGGGCAGCCGCTGACCGCGGTGCAGGTGGTCCTGCCCACGACCGCCGCCAGCCTCGTCACCTGCCCGCTTTGGATCCGCGCGGGCCTCGCCTGGCTGGGGTTATCGTAGGTTTGGCAATCCCCGCTGATTTGTGCCATGGTGGCGCGATGCTTCGGAAACTCCTCGCACTCGCCTCCGTCCTTGCCCTGGTCCCGCTTGCCAGGTCCGACGACGGCACGGCCGCGTTCGAGCAGAAGATCGCCGCGGCGACCAAGTCGGACAAGGTGACCGTCGTGCATTTCTGGGCGCCGTGGTGCCCGAACTGCAGGCATGAGCTCTCCAGCAACGGATGGAGCGATTTCATAGCCGCCAACCCGAACGTGAACTTCATCTTCGTCACTGCCTGGAACGGCGTCGACGGGCACGAGGTGCTCGCGAAGAACGGCGTCGGCGCCGAGCCGAACTTCCAGCTCTACCTCCACCCGAACCACTCGAGGAAGCGGGGCGAGATGATGTCGGAAGTCATGGGCATGCCCGTCTCCTGGATCCCGACGACCTGGATCTTCAAGGACGGCAAGCTCACCTACGCCATGAACTACGGCGAGCTGCGCTTCCCGATGCTCAAGCAGCTGATTGCCGATTCGAACGACGGCTGGTAGGACATTTCTTTGCTGCGGGGAAGTTCACTCGGCGCGGTATAAGCTTTGGGTTGAGCCCTACCTGACCCCGATACGCCCGAATGACGACGACAGAAGAACGCCCATCCCCGATCCCGCAGCATCTCGGTCCGGGAGAGAGCGGCGGCGAAAGCGCGAGCCCGCAGCTGCTACGCGACGCCGTGAGCTACCTTGTGGAGGGCTACCGCGCGCACGGTCCGGTGTTCCTGACCAAGTACCGGGGCGCGGAGTGCGTCGTGATCGCGGGCCAGGAGGCCAACGAGTTCTTCTGGCAAAACCCCGAGAACTGGAGCTTCGCCGACGCCCGCAAGGGCTTCACGAACCAGCTTGGTCCAAGCCATGTGACGCGCCTCGAGGGGACCGCCCATTCGCGCAAGCGGCGGCTTCTTAAGCCCGGCTTCGCGATGGACTCCGTTGCCCGGCATGTCCCGGCCATGGCTGTCGAAACCAAGACGTTCCTCGGCTCCAGGGCAGGCGGCGCGGACCTCATGGAACTCCTCATGGAGCTCCTCCTCACACTCAACAGCCGAACCCTTCTTAAGGTGGAGCTCACCGCGCAGGAGCGAACCGAAGCCATCAGGTTCGAGGAGGATCTCATGTTTGGCATCAACAACAGCGTCGATCCCGCTGCGCATTACAGCGGCGTGCGGTACGGTTCGGACCGCGAGAACGTTTTCTCCCTCCTTGACCGCCAGGTGGAGGATCGGATCAAGGGCGAGCGAAGGGACGACAATCTACAGGCCCTGATCGACCAGGACGCGGGCTCGTTCGGGGCGCTGACGGCCGAGGAGCTGCGCTACGACTGCTATCTGCTGCTGATTGCCGGCATCGAGAACACGAGCCGGCTCATCGCGCGCTGCGTCGAGCGCCTGGCCGCCAACCCCGCGTGGGCTGAGGAGATCCGCGGGGAACTGGCCGGCTACGCCCCGTCGTCCTTTGCCCGGGGGGTGGGATCTTTCCCGAAACTGCGCTCCTTCATCCAGGAGACGGAGCGACTGCATCCCGGCCTGATCTTCATGTCCCGGCGAACCGCCCGGGACCTTGAGTTTAAGGGATTCATCCTGCCCAAGGGTAGGACCATTCTCCAGGTCCACACCCTTCCGCACTTTCTCGCTGAAAACTACCCGGAACCCCTGCGGTTCGACCCCGGCAGGTGGCTCGAGGGCGAGCCGCCGAGGCGCACGCACCTGACCTTTGGCGGAGGCACCCACATTTGCCTCGGCATGAACATCTCGAGGCTGCAAACCCCGGTCGTCCTCGCCGAACTGCTGACGGGCCACGACGTGGCTCTCGGCTACGAGCCGCCGTTCACCTACTCTCTGGACCCGGGGATGGAGCGCCGCCGTGCGCATTTTCCCGTCCGGATTTCCGCCAGGAGCGCAAGCGCGTGACCCCGGAAACGCAGACTTCCTTCCAGGGAGCGCCGCTTCGGTCGCCCTGGGTGACCCGCGGGGACTGGGACGCCTTTGCCGCGCTGTTTGTGGACAACCTCCTTCAGCTGATGCTGATCGCGGTGCTCTGCCCGGCGGTCTGCGGCATCCCCTCGGAGTACGTCGTACGCGTCATTCTTCCGGGTGCCGCGGTCTCGGTTCTTTTCGGAAACCTTTTCTATTCGTACCAGGCGCGTCGACTCATGAAGAGGACAGGCCGGGAGGACGTCACGGCCCTGCCGTACGGGGTGGCGATTTCAAGTCTCCTCGCGAACGTCTACCTCATCATGGGGCCGATCTATTCGGAGACCCATGACTGGCACCTGGCCTACCATGTGGGGTTGTTTGCGTGCTTCTTGCGGAGCATCCTGGAGGTCGGAGGCGCGTTCTTCGGAGGCTGGATCCGGCGCCATACGCCGCGGGCCGCACTCCTGAGCCCGCTGGCGGGCATCGCGCTCGTCTATGTCGCCCTGAGTTTCGTCCTCGAGGTCTTCCAGCAGCCGGTGATCTCGATTGTTCCGCTCTTCATCCTCCTGGTGGGATATACCCCGGGGATACGGCTGCCGGCGCGAATCCCGGCGGGAATTCTGGCGATCTGCGTGGGAACGGCCCTTGCCTGGGGCCTGCGCGGAACCGGGCTTGTCCACTTTGATCCACCCCCGCCTGCAGCCTTGGCGCTCAGCCTGCCGCACGTGGTCCCCTTCATGGACTTCGTCTTTTCACCGGTCGGGCTCAAGTATCTGGCGGTCATTCTTCCCATCTCGCTCGTGCAGATGGTGGAGTCGCTGCAGATACTCGAAAGCGCGGAGGCGGCCGGTGACGCCTACGACACCCGCTCGTCGCTCCTCACGAATGCAGCCGGCGGCTTGGTCGCAGCCGTTTTCGGCAGCTGCTTTCCGACCAATCTCTACCTTGGCCACCCGGCGTGGAAACAGCTGGGCGCGCGCTCAGGCTACTCCGTCCTCAACGGGATGGCCGTCACCGCGCTGTGCCTCTGCGGGGGCATCGCGTGGATCGTGAGCGTGGTGCCGCTGCAGCCCAGCATGGCCATCCTGATGTGGGTCGGTCTCGCGATGACCGCCCAGGCCTTCACGGACGTCCCGCCCCGGCACGCCATCGCGGTTGTGCTCGGTCTCCTGCCGATGCTGGCGCAGTGGGGGCTCGGCATCCTCAAGGACACGGCGGCCGCGGCGGGCGTTCCGGCCTGGAGCCTCGTCGGCAAGTTTGGGGACGACCTTGCGGTCCGCGGGCTCATCGGGCTTAGCCAGGGCTCCCTCGTCAGCTCGATGCTTCTGACAGCGGTGCTTGTCCACATCATCGACAAGCGCTTTGACAAGGCCGCCGTGTGGGCCCTCGTGGCCTCTGCACTCTCCGCGGTGGGCCTTATCCACGCGTTCAAGGTGTCGCCCGAGGGAATATCGAGCGTCTTCGGATGGATGGCTTCGCCGGGCTTTGCCGCCAGCTACCTTGCCGTGGCTCTGATGCTCGCGGGATTTCACGTCGGCCGGAGGCGGCTGGTCCTCCCATGACGAAGCTCACCCAGGGACAGCGCGACTTCCTCCTTCGCCTGCCGAAGACGGAGCAGCATCTCCATTTTGAGGCCGCACTTCCACTGGCCGTCGCCCAGGCGCGCCACGGCGACATCCTGCGGCCGGTCCCGCCTTTCTGGGCGCCCGAGTTCCGCTTCGAGGATTTCGCTCACTTTGCACAGGTGAGCCGGGACTACGTCTTTCCCTCTTTCCAGTCCCCGGATGACTACCTCGCGCTTGCCGGCCCGATTTTCAGGGACATCAGGGCGCAGAACGTCCGTTACCTTGAGACCAGCATCAATCCGTTCCTGCTGGAGTTCCATGACTTCAACCTGGACGAATTCCTGGCGGCGCTCAAGAGGCAGGCGCCGGCGGACATGGACGTGCGCGTCTACTGCGGCTTTCGCAGGAATGCATACGTGGGGCGCATGGCAAAGATCATCGATGCAGCCGCCGAGAGCGCCGAGGTGGCGGGCCTCGACCTCCACGGCTTCGAGACATTCGCGCTCGAGCCGTGGACGGCCGAGGTGTGGGCCAGGTCCCGCGCCGCGGGCAAGAGGAACAAGGCGCACGCGGGAGAGTTCGTCGGAGCCTCGAGTGTCCGCGAGGTTGTGGACAGGCTGAAGATCGACCGAGTCCAGCACGGCGTGCGTGCCGTCGAGGATCCCCAGCTGCTCGAGAGGCTGGCGGGGGAGGGCATTGTCCTCGACCTGTGCCCGATCAGCAACCTGCGCCTGAAAGTCGCCCCGTCGATCGCCCGCCACCAGCTGCGGGTGCTCCTGGAGGCCGGGGTGCGCTGCACCGTCAATTCCGACGACCCCATCCTTTTCGGCAACTACATCACTGACGACCTTGCCGCGCTGGTGGAGGAGGGTGGCTTCACGTTTCGGGATATGATCTCGCTCCTCAAGGTGGGCTGGGAGGAGGCGGATGTGGACGCCGCTACGCGGGCGCGCTTCATCGGGGAACTGGACCGTGCCGCGCTGAGCCTCGCCGCGGATCCGCCCTAAGGCCGTATCGCGGTCGCTATCCATCCCGGAATGTGTCCTAGTTACCGTTCCATTTAGTCATGACCGAACCTCTCCAGATCTCATTCATCGGCACGGGCGTCATGGGACGCAGCATGGCTGGCCACCTGTTGGCGGCCGGCCACACGGTGCACGTCTACAACAGAACGAAGGAGAAGGCCTCAGCCCTCCTGGAGAAGGGCGCACGCTGGCACGACTCCGCGGGCGCCGCGGCCGCTGCCGCCGACATCGTGGTCACGATGCTCGGCTTCCCGAAGGACGTTGAGGACACCTACCTCGGCGCAGGAGGCATCGTCGAGAAGGCGAGGGCCGGCGCGCTCCTTATCGACATGACGACGTCGAGCCCGCTGCTTGCGCGCAAGATCTCCGAGGCCGCGGGACGCCGGGGTCTGTCTTCGCTCGACGCTCCCGTCTCCGGCGGAGACATCGGCGCCCGCGAGGCGAGGCTCGTCATCATGGCCGGCGGCGAGTCCGCGGCCTTCGACCGCGCCATGCCCGTCTTTTCCCTCATGGGGAAGAACATAGCCCTCCTGGGGCCGGCCGGCTCCGGCCAGCACTGCAAGATGGCCAACCAGATAGCGGGGGCCGTCGGTATCGTGGCCGTCTTCGAGGCCCTGGCCTATGCGAAGAGCGCGGGCCTCGATCCCTCGAGGGTCCACGCGAGCATCAGCGGCGGCGCCGCGGGAAGCTGGGCCATGACGAACCTTGGGCCAAGGGCACTTTCCGGCGATTTTGCGCCCGGCTTCTACGTGAAGCACCTGAGGAAGGACATCGGCATCGCGGTCGCCTCGGCCAAGGAGCTCGGCCTCGAGCTGCCGGGCCTGGACTGCGCGCGGCGCCTTTACGACAAGGTCTCCGAGAAGGGCTGGGACGAGCTGGGCACCCAGGTCATCTACCGCCTGTACACTTCAACCTAGTTCGGCGTCTCCTCAAGGGGCGGCGTGAAACCGCGGCGCATGACGTTCTCCGCGATGGCTCGCGGGAACATGAAGTTCTCGAGGTAGCCCCGGCCGCCGGCCTTGCTGCCGCCGCCGGACATCTTGAAGCCGCCGAAAGGGTGCCGCTCGACGATGGCGCCCGTGATGCCGCGGTTCAGGTAGAGATTGCCGACCAGGAACTCATTCTGGGCGCGCTCGAGCGCCGTCGGGCTGCGGGAGAATATGCCGCCGGTCAGGGCATAGTCGACGTCCGTGGCCATCGCGAAGGCCTCGTCCAGGTCCTTCGCCCTGAGGATCGCGACGACGGGGCCGAAGATCTCGTCCCTGGCGATCGAGGCGGACGCGGGCACGCCGGTGAACACCGTCGGCGGAACGAAGTGGCCCTCTTTGGCTGCGAACTCGGAAAGCTTGGACTGGAAGGCGAGCTTACCTTCCTTGCGGCCCTTCTCGATCATGCCGAGGATCCGCGTGCGTGACTCTGCGTCGATCACGGGGCCGACGACCGTTCCGGGGCTCGCGGGATCGCCTACCGGGATCGACGAGCAGGCGGCGAGGAAGCGCTCGACGAAGTGGTCGTGCACCTCGTCCAGCACGATTAGGCGCGAGAGGGCGGAGCATTTCTGGCCCGCGAAGCCGAACGCGCTGTAGAGCGCTGCGGGGATCGCCTCGTCCAGGTCCGCGTCGTTGTCGATGATGAGGGCGTTCTTTCCGCCCATCTCGCAGACAACCTTCTTGAGGTTAGCCTGACCCGGCTGGGTCCTTCCGGCAGTCTCCCAGATCTTAAGTCCGACGGCGCGCGATCCCGTGAACGCGATGAAGTCGGTCTTCGGGTGGCTTGCGAGGCGCGCCCCCACGTCCTCGCCCATCCCGGGGACAAAGTTCAATACGCCCGCGGGGACGCCGGCCTCGGCGAGGATGTCCATGAGCGCCGCGGCGATCAGGGTCGTCTGCTCGGCGGGCTTCATGATGACGGCGTTGCCGGCGACAAGAGGGGCCACAGTGAGGCCGCAGAGGATCGCGAGCGGGAAGTTCCAAGGGGCAATCGCGACGCCCACGCCGCGCGGCGTCCATACCTGCACGTCGCGCTCACCGGGGACCGGCTGCGTCACCCTCACCCTGCCGAGCTCGCGCATCTGCGCGGCATAGTAGCGGCAGAAGTCGACCGCCTCGGAGATGTCGCCGTCGGCCTCTATCCAGGGCTTGCCCGCCTCATAGACCTCGAGCGCGTTGAGCTCGAATCGACGCGCCTCAATGAGGTCGGCAGCCTTGTCGAGGATCGCGGCACGGTCGGCTGCGGGTGTGGCGGCCCACGCGGGCCATGCCTTGCGTGCCGAGTCCACGGCGGCGTCCGCATCGGCGACGGTCGCCCGCGCCCAGTGACCCAGCACCTGAGAAGGCCTCGCGGGATTGGCCGAGGCCACGAGCTCGCGGTCGGTGATCTTCTTTCCGGAGATGATGATCGGGTATTTTTTCCCGAAACCCTTGGCGACGGAGTCCAGGGCCGCTCGCATCTTGTCGCGGTTGGCCGCGACCGTGAAATCGGTGTTGGGAGCGTTGCTGAATGCCGGCGCAGCCAGCTTTGGCGCGGCCCCCGCCGATATCAGTTCCACGGGGTTTTTGAGGAGCACCTCGCGCGACGCGCCGCCCACGTCCTTAGCCCGCAGGAATCCCTCGTTCGAGGTGTTCTCAAGGAGGCGGCGCACGAGGTAGGCCATGCCGGGGAGCAGGTCGCCGACCGGGCAATACTCGCGGACCCGGTGGCCGCTCGAGACAAGGGCGGACTTGAGCTCGTCAGCCATCCCGTAGAGAGCCTGGAACTCGTAGGCCCTCGGGTCCACGCCGAGGCGCTTCGCCTGGGCGATCGCGTGGACGCACGAGCGCACGTTGTGCGAAGCGAAGGCGGGGGCCGCGACATCGGCATTCTCGAGGAGCAGGAGGGAAAGCTTCTCGTAGTTGGCGTCGCTCTGCGGCTTCTCGGACCAGACCGGAACGGGCCAGCCGCGCTGGCCGGCCAGCGTGGTCTCATAGTCCCAGTAGGCGCCCTTCACGAGCCGCACGACGATCGGCCTGCCGGCCTTGCGGGCCCAGGCGATCAACTCCCTAAGGTCGTTCTCGCAGTCGCGCAGGTAAGCCTGCATGGCGATGCCGGCCGCAGGCTGCGCCTTGAACTCGTCCTCGGAGAGGATGGATTTGAAGAGGGAGAGCGTCAGGTCCTTGAGCGCGTAGCTCTCCATGTCGAAGTTGATGAAGGCCCCGATCTCCTTCGCCCGCCTGAGGATCGGGCGCAGGCGCTCCTTGAGCGCCTTGATCGAGCTCTCCGGGTCCGCCTGATGCACCTCGGGCGTCAGCGCCGACACCTTGACGGAGAGGTTCAGGCGGGGCAGCGGCCCCTTCGGGCCGATGTCGCTGAAGCACGGCTTGTCGTCCTTCCTTATCGCCTTACCCACCGTCTCCAGGACGTCCATGTTGCGCGCGAGGAATGCGTCCGCCTCGCCCTGGCTGACCACCGTCTCGCCGAGGAGGTCGATCGTTGTCGCGATGCCGGCTTCGGCGTTCTTGTTGAAGCGCTTCACGAGATCGGCGGGCGTGGCGCCCGCCACGAACTGCCCGGCCATGGAGGAGACGTTGGCCCTCACGGCGCCGGCGACGATGCCCGGCGCGAAGGACGCGGCGGCCAGCCCGGTCTTCATCGCGGGGCTTAGCTCGACGGCCTTGTCGCCCAAGTACTCGCGCAGGTGGCGGACGACCTCTGAGGAGGAGCCAAGCGAGGGGAGGACGTCGACGAAGCGGAAGAGCTGCGCCTTGAAGGCGGGGTCCTTCATCGACCACTCCATGATGCGCGCGTAGGCTCCCTTCTTGGAGAGGATGCCGGGGGAGGGGTGCTCCTCCATCAGCTTGAACAGGCGCTCGCCTGTCTCCCGGATCGAGGCCTCGATGGGCTGTGACGGCGCTAAAAAGGAAGTGTCGTTGTTCATGATCCCATGGGGCTGGACCGGACAACGCACCTTCTCGCCGGCGGTGGGGCTTTGCAAGGGCAGGGGGTCCAGACGTCCCGAATGAACCCCGTCTTATCGTTCAGGTAAGGTGGCATAACTCTCAAGCGGTAAAGGTCTTGTGATAAAATACCGGTTTTGGGCCTGCACCATGGGTTTGGGCCCGAAAGACCGGGCTTCTGGCCGGGGCCGATTTGTGCGACTTTAGGGGGCCGAAGGGTGTTTTGCACATGAACGATGAATCCACAGTGCAAAACCAACCCACGGGGCTAGGCCCTCCGGAAGAAGATTTTACGACGTTCATGCGTAAATATCAGGACATGGTCTTTACCACTTCCGCGCGGCTCGTGAGGAACGACGCGCAGGCGGAGGACATCTCCCAGGAGGTGTTCATAAAGGCCCACGAGCACTTCGAGATGCTCTCCAAGAGCCCCTCCGCAGGGGGCTGGCTGAAGACGGTGGCGACTAACCTCTCGCTCAACCATCTGCAGCGCTACCGCAAGCGCTGGAAGTTCTTCTCCGAGTTCGGCAGGGACGACGGCTCCGAGGAGTCCCCGGCCGTCGAGTTCGCCGCCCCCGACACGTTCTTCGAGGACGTGGACTCGGACGAGCGCAGGGAGTGGCTAGAGGATGCGCTCACGAAGCTTCCCGACCACCAGAGGGTCCCCCTGGTCCTGTACCACTTTGACGAGCTCCCGTACGACGAGATCGCGCGCAAGCTCGGCGTGTCCCTGGCCAAGGTGAAGACCGACATACTCCGCGCAAGGGCCGCATTGGCGAAGATCCTTTCCCGCGGCGGAGCGTCCCTCGAGGCGCTGAACACATAACTTTAAAATGAACGCACAAGACCCACAAGACATGGAAGCCAGGATGAACCGCGCGCTGCGCGGGCTCCCGAACCGCAAGGCCCCCTCGGGCCTGGAGGCGCGCGTCATGGCTGAGATCAGCCGCCGCGCGGCCCTGCCGTGGTGGAGGAAGTCCTTCGCCCACTGGCCCTCCGCGATACGCGTCACCTTCCTTGGCCTCAGTGTAGTCGCCGCGACCCTGCTGGTCGCGGGCGTCGTCCGCTTCGGCGGGAGCACGAACCTGCGCGGATTCTCGGGCGCCCTTGAGAACTCGCGCAGCTGGCTGTTCCTCGGCCGCGACCTCATGGACTCCGCCAAGGAGCGCGCGTCCTCGCTCGTCGCCTCGGTGCCCGCGATCTGGCTCTACGCCGGCATCGCCCTCGTTGCGACAAGCTACGCCACCCTCGCCGCCTTCGGCGCCGCCACCTACCGCGTGCTCACCGTCGAGCGCTCCACTTCCTGAACCCACACTTTAAAATGAATACACCAACCCCCGCGCTGCGCATGGCACGACTGTTTGCCGCGCTCCTTCCCCTGTCGGCGGCACTCCTGGCAGCCGACCCCACACCCACGCCCACGGCGGCACCGGAGAGCCCGATGCATGAGATCGGCGCGAACCAGGCGCCCGCCGAGCCTGCATTGAAGGCCGCGCCTCCGGTCGCGACGGCCGCCGCCACGACGACCGCCGCCACGAAGGCCGACAGCGACGATAATAATGACGACGACAGGCCGGTGCGCACGAGGCACTCCCACAGGGGCGGAAACGACGACGGCAACCGCGTCGCGGTCGGCGACTCCGTCGCGGTCAATCCCAACCAGTCGATCGAGGGCAACGAGGTCGCGGTCTTCGGCAACCTCAAGGACGAGGGCGAGGTCGAGGGCAATGCGGTGGCCGTCTGCGGCGCCAGCCGCATCGAGGGCTCCGTCCACGGCAACGCCGTGGTGATCCTCGGTACGATGAGGCTCGGGCCCAATGCGCACGTCGACGGAAACGTCGTCTGCGTCGGGGGCACGATCATGAAGGATCCGGGCGCCTATGTGGGCGGCCACATCGTGAACCTCGGCGTCCTTACCGCCACCGGCGACGACAACATGGCGTCGTCCTGGTGGAGCAACGGCATCCAGATGGGCCGCCCGATCGCGTTCGGTCACCATCTCCACGCCCTGTGGGTCATGAACGTCTTCCTGATCGGCCTCTACATCGTGATGGCCCTGGCCTTCCCGGTCGGCATCGCGAAGTGCACCGACACGCTGACGAAGCGCCCCGGCGCCACCTTCCTGGTGGGCGTTGTCTCCATCATCGCGCTCCCGTTCCTGTTCATCCTCCTGCTGGTCACGGTCGTCGGCATCCCGGTCGCCGTCATCGTGCTCCCTCTCGGGGTCCTGACCGCCATCCTCTTTGGCAAGGCGGCGATCTACAGGCTGGTCGGCTCCTCCCTTATCGGCAGGAACGGGCACACGGCCCTTGCCGTCCTAGTGGGCGCGATCATCGCCACCATCATCTATCTCGTGCCCGTGGCGGGCCTCATGCTCTGGACGGTCATCGCCTTCCTGGGCTTCGCCTGCGTCATGACGACGCTCCTCTCCCCGGTCAGGACGGCCATCGCCGTCACGACCCCGATCGCGGTCGCCGTCCCAGTGGCCGCCCCTTCGGTGGCCCCGCTCGGCGCGGATCTCTCCGCGACTGCCGCGGCGGCCCTGGTGGTCCCGGTTGCAGCCGAGGGCATGCCGATGCCTCCCCCGATTGCTGCCGTGCCCCCGCCGATTGCGGGACTGCCGCTCCTCGTGGCCGAGGCGGCCCTGCCTCGCGCCCGCTTCTGGCCCCGCATGCTGGGCATCGTGATTGATGCCGTCCTTATCGGGATACTCCTGCAGCGTGCCGGAGACGCCTTCCTTCCCGTCATCGGGGCGTACTCCGCCGTGTTCTGGAAATTCAAGGGGTCGACCGTTGGCAGCATCATCGTCGGCCACAAGGTGGTCCGCATCGACGGGCGGCCGGTGGACTGGATGACCGCGATCGTGCGGGCCCTGGCCTGCTTCATCTCGCTCATCGCCGTGGGGCTTGGCTTCATCTGGATCGCCTTCGACTCCGAGAAGCAGGGGTGGCACGACAAGATCGCCGGCACGGTGGTCGTCAAGCTGCCGAAGGGCGCCTCCCTCGTGTGAGAGAAGGCGGTTGAACTCCTGGCCGCGGGCAGTGCAAGGTAGGCCATCCTCAAGATGGCTTCCAAACGCACCGTGGCCAAGAACCCCTCCCCGAAGTCCGCCCCGCCCGTGGGGGTGATCATGGGCAGCACCTCCGACTGGGAGACCATGCGCCACGCGACGGAGACCCTGGCCGAGCTCGGCGTCGCGTTCGAGAAGAGGGTCGTGAGCGCCCACCGGACGCCCAAGCTCCTCTTCCAATACGCGAGCGAAGCTGCAGCCCGGGGGATCAAGGTCATCATCGCCGGTGCCGGCGGCGCCGCGCACCTTCCCGGGATGACGGCGTCGTTGACCTCGCTGCCGGTATTGGGTGTCCCGGTCGAGACCACGTCCCTCAAGGGGCTCGATTCTCTCTGCTCGATCGTCCAGATGCCCGGCGGCATCCCGGTCGCCACCTTCGCGATCGGGAAGCCCGGCGCCATCAACGCGGGCCTCTTTGCCGCGTCGATCCTGGCGCTCGGGGACCCGAAGGTCGCCAGGGCGCTGGCCGCGAGGCGCTCCGCCCAGACGGCGAAGGTGCTCAAGTCCCGGCTGCCGTGATCAGCCCAGGCAAAGTGATCGGGGTCCTTGGCGGCGGCCAGCTGGGGCGGATGTTCGCCCATGCGGCCCAGGACCTGGGCTACAAGGTCCACGTCTACGAGCCGTCGGGGCAGAGCCCCGCGGGCGCCGCAGCCGACAGGGAGACCTGCGCCCCCTACGATGACGCCGGTGCCATGGTATCCTTCGCGCAGTCGGTCGATGTCGCGACCTACGAATTCGAGAACGTGCCGACGGCGCCGCTCAAGCTCGTCGAGGGCATCGTCGGGCTTCATCCCTCCTCGAGCGTCCTCCACGTCTGCCAGAACCGCTGGCGCGAGAAGGCGTGGCTGCGGGATAATGGGTTTCCCCACGCGCACTATGCCGAGGCCCTGGAGGGAGACATCACCGATGCCGTGGCCGAGGTCGGTCTTCCCTGCGTCGTGAAGACCGCTGACTTCGGCTACGACGGAAAGGGCCAGATGAAGATCTCGACAAAGGAGGAGCTCGCGAAGGCGGCGGCGATCTTCAGGGGACGACGCTGCGTCATCGAGCAGTGGATCGAGTTTGAGCGGGAGATATCGGTCATCTGCGCGAGGACGGCGAGCGGCGAGACCCGCATCTTCCCCGCGTCCGAGAACATCCACACGAACCACATCCTCGACATATCGATCGTCCCGGCGAGGGTCGCCCGCGCCGTCGAGGCGAACGCCCAGGCGCTGGCCGCGGCCATTGCGGACAAGCTGGCTGTCGTGGGACTCGTGGCCGTGGAGCTCTTCGAGGTGCGCGGCGGCGGCCTCGTCGTCAACGAGCTGGCGCCGCGGCCCCACAATTCCGGCCACTGGACGATGGACGGGGCCGAGACCAGCCAGTTTGAGCAGCACGTGCGCGCGGTGTGCGGGCTGCCGCTCGGCTCGACAGCGGCCCTCGGGCCGACCGTCATGGTCAACATTCTCGGCGATGCCTGGAAGTGGAACGCCGGCAAGGCGGAGGGCGAGCCGAACTGGGACGCGATCCTGTCCGAGCCCGCCGCGAAGCTGCACCTCTACGGCAAGCCCGAGCCCAGGCCCGGTCGGAAGATGGGCCACTTCACAGTGCGCGCGGACGATGTCGAGTCGGCCCTCGCGCTCGCCAGGGCGCTCAAGGCGCGCCTGTAGGCCTTATTTCGGCAGGAGCTCGGAGACGAGTGACTTCTCCTCCTTCAGCTCCGACTCCGTGGCCGTGATGCGCTCCTTGGAGAAGTCGGTGAGCTTCACGCCCTGCACGATTTCCCACTTCTGGCCGTCGCTGCGGATCGGGTAGGAGAAGATGAGCCCCTTCTCGATGCCGTAGGAACCGTCGGAGCACACGGCGACGCTGAACCAGTCGCCGGCCTTGGTCGGCGTCGTCAGGTTGCGCACGGTGTCCACAACGGCGTTGGCGGCCGAGGCGGCGGAGCTCAGTCCTCGGGCCTTGATGATCGCCGCGCCGCGCTGCTGCACAGTCGGCAGGAAGGTCGTCTTGAACCAGCCCTCGTCCGTGATCACGTCGACGGCGCCCTTGCCGCCGACCTTCGCGTTGTAGAAGTCCGGGTACATGGTCGAGCTGTGGTTGCCCCAGATCGCCAGGTTCGTGACGGCGCTCGTCTCGGTGCCGGCCTTCATGGCGATCTGCGTCACGGCGCGGTTCTGGTCCAGCATCGTCATCGCGAACCAGCGGTCCGACGGGACCGAGCGCGCGTTGTTCATAGCTATCAGGCAGTTCGTGTTGCAGGGGTTTCCGACAACCAGGACGCGCACGCCGGGGGAGGCGTGGGTCGCGATCGCCTGGCCCTGGCCCGTGAAGATCTTCCCGTTGATGCTGAGGAGGTCCTTCCTCTCCATGCCCGCCTTGCGCGGCACGGAGCCCACGAGGAGCGCCCAGTCGACCTCCTTGAATCCCTCCTCGAGGGACGAGGTCGCCTTGATGCCCCGCAAAAGGGGGAACGCGCAGTCCTGCAGCTCCATCACGACGCCGCCCAGCGCGGGGAGTGCCGGCTCGACCTCTATCAGGTGCAGGATCACGGGCTGGTCCGCCCCGAACATCGCGCCTGACGCGATTCGGAAGAGCAGGGAATAACCGATCTGGCCGGCGGCACCGGTCACTGCGACGCGAATGGGGGACTTCATGGGAGAGGGATTTGTAGCAAATTTGCGGCCGAGCGCACGAGCAAATTGGAGGGTTCTAGGCGACGCGGTTCGAGAGCGCGGCGTGGATCTCGCGAACGAGGGCCTCCGTCGTCGGCCAGTCGATGCAGCCGTCGGTGATGGAGACGCCTCGCCTGAGGTTCTCCAGCGGCTGAGGGAAAGGCTGGCTGCCCGCAAGGAGGTTGCTCTCCAGCATGGCGCCCATGATCGACATGTTGCCGGCCGTGATCTGTGCGAGGATCTCGCGCATGACCTCGGGCTGGCGCTCCGGCTTCTTGGCGGAGTTGTCGTGGGAGCAGTCGATCAGGATCGAGCTGATAAGGCCTGCGGCGACCAGCTGCTTCTCAGTCTTGGCGACGTCGGCGGCGGAATAGTTGGGGCCGGCGGAGCCGCCGCGCAGCACGATGTGGCAGTTCGGGTTTCCCGCGGTCACGACCGCAGAGGCCTCTCCCTCGATGTTGATGCCGAGGAAGGTCTGGGGCTGCGAGGCCGCGCGTATGGCGTTTGTTGCCGTCACGACCGAGCCGTCGGTGCCGTTCTTGAAGCCGATCGGCATCGAGAGGCCCGAGGCCATCTGGCGGTGCGTCTGCGACTCTGCGGTTCGGGCCCCGATGGCCGACCAGCACACGAGGTCGGCGATGTACTGCGGCGTGATCGGATCGAGGAGTTCCGTGGCCGTCGGAAGGCCGAGGTCGAGCACGTCGCCCAGGAACTTGCGCGCCATCCGCAGGCCGGCCGCGATGTCGTGGGATCCGTCGAGGTGCGGGTCCATAATGAGGCCCTTCCAGCCGACGGTCGTCCTCGGCTTCTCGAAGTAGACCCTCATGACGATCATGACCCGGTCCGCGACCTCCTTGGAGAGCTTCGCCAGCTTGGTGGCGTACTCGCGGCCCGCGTCCACGTCATGGATCGAGCAGGGTCCGACGATCAGGAGAAGCCTGCGGTCGTCGGTGAAGATGACCCGGTGGATGTCCTCGCGGGCGCTTGCAACGAACTCGGCCTGTGACCCGGTCTTGGGTGACTCCGCTAGCAGCTCGGCGGGGGAGGGAAGACGGCGTGTCTCAACGACATTGATGTCGGAAGTTCTTTGCATGGGGTCTCGTGAAGAAGCCCGCATCGCAGACAGCCGCAAGGATTTTGGGCGACCTAAGAGGGGTGGACCGGCAAATTTGGGCAAAAAAAGTGGCGGGCCGCCTACCCCTAGACGGCCCGCCTTTGCTTTCTTATTTACCCCAAAACTCCCGCTAGGCGGGAGAAGTGGAAAAATCTACTCTTTCAGAGGTAATCCTTTTGCGGTTATCGTCAAGAAACCTTGGAATAAATCATACGGTTGATTGCTAACAGACTTATAGGTAGTATCTTAACACAGATGAATTTCCCTCCGGAATCCGCGATATACCCTTATTCCCCTGCAGGAATGCTGCGGGT
>DASRSJ010000218.1:0-11630 GCA_035656555.1 Opitutaceae bacterium | reverse complement strand
CCAATCGACACTCGGTGTCCCGAAGGAGCCCGACACAACGGCGTAAAGCAGCACCTTGAGGACCAGAATAGAGACCCAGGCGAGGATTGCGCCCCGCATGCGCAGGAAATCCTTGGAGCAGATGTTCCAGGTGAGGCTCATGGCGCGCCGCCGTTCCTTTCGGTGGGGCCATTCAACTTAAATAGCGCCGCATCCCGTCCCTCGACCTTCACGAGGACAGCTCCCGCGATCCACGGCCCGATGTTTGAGGGCACGGGCCCCTGGAGGTCGCGGTACGGATAGAAGACGAGCGTAGAGCGAAAATAGCGCACCCGGTCCGCATGCAGCTCCTCGGGGCTGCGCGTCACCTCGGCGGTCAGGGCCCTGCCGTCGTCCTGGCTCACGAGGACATAATGCTCCGGCCGATGCGCCGGCGTGGAGCCCTCGGAGAGGGATGCGGGATAGGAGGGCGACGACTCCGGCTCGGATTCACTCACCTCGACGACGATCGTGCGCGAGAAGTCGGGGATGAGGGAAATGACCCTGACCGTCCGGCCGTCGCGCGAGACATGGGCGCCCTCGCGGGCGGGAACCTCGACCAGGACGGGCGCGGAGTCCGGGACCGGAGCCTTGGCCAGCAAGGCGGGAGCGCCGCTGTCCCACCACATCGAAACCGCGAAGCAGGCGAACGCGGCGGTGACCAGGATCGCCACCGAGCGCTGCGTGCGGTGGCGGTAGAACTGGTTGAGCGCCGCCGTCGCTGCCGCGACGATCCAGACGCAGAGGATGATCCATCCCCTTGAGACCAGCACGGCGTCGGGAGTGGTGTGGGCGCCATTGTCCGCGACCATGCGGTAGAGGAGAACCATGCCGAGCACGGCGACCGCGCCGACCAGCGTGTTGGTCACGAACTTTGCGCCGGAGGAGGAGATGACGGCGAAGGGCACAGCGAGGAGGGAGATCAGCACCTGCCGCCAGAGGACGTGGACCGAGCTCTTCCAGAGGGCGCCGAGGCCAAAGTCATGGCTCAGCCAGAACGGCACCGAGATCGCCACAGGCACGAGACAGAATAGAGCCGCGAGGAGCGCCTTGGCCGAGAGGAGACGCCCGCCGGTGATCGGCCGCGTCATCCAGAAGGAGTCGCCCTCGGTCACGGGATCGTCGTCCTGGAGGCCCATGACGAGACCGTAGCCGATAACGGGGATGAACACGTTCCCGAATGTCCAGGCAGCCATGTAGAAGAGGACGTGGCCCTCCGCGTCCAGGGTTGCCTGGATCGCCGCCAGGGTTATCTCGCCCGCGAGCGCGACGACCCAGAGGAGGATCACCCACCTTAGGCGGGTGACGTCCTTGCGGACGATGTGCCACGTGAGGCTCATGAGGCCGCGGCCACGGCCTGCCCGCGCCTCGATTTCGCGAGGGTCACGAATATGTCCCGGAGCTTCATCGGGACAGGCACGGCCTCGGCGTCGGGGAAGCGCTCCGCCCTGTAGGCATCAAAGGAGTCCTGGGTGAACTGGCTGTCCACGAACCGCACGTGATTGCCCATCCGCTCAACCTCGAGCCAGCTGGACGGCGCGGCCTGGAGCGACGGCTCGGCGTTGCCAAGCGTCACGTCGATCCGGCGGAAGCGGCCCATTAGGCCCTCGATGGGCTCCGCGAACTGCATCCGGCCGGCGTCGATCAGACCGACTCTGTCTGCGAGCTGCTCGACTTCGTTGATGTCGTGCGAGGAGATGAAGATCGTCCACTCGGACTGCTGCGAGACCTCGAGCATGCCGCGCACGAACTCGTCCCTGACGAGGGGGTCGAGCCCGCTGAACGGCTCGTCCAGGACAAGGAGCTTGGGCCGGTAGGGAAGGGAGGAGAGGAGCGCTGCCTTCATCATCATCCCGCGCGAGAGCTGCCTTATTTTCCTGTCGGGCGGCAGCTCGAATTGTTTCAGGAGCTTGGCCTCAAGGTCGCGGTCCCACGTGGGATAAAACGGCCTGCAGTAGTCGAGGAGCTGGCGGACTGTCATCCAGTCCGGCAGCTTTTGATTCTCGGAGACGTAGCCTATTTTCTCCCTTTCCCTGGGGCTGAGCCTGCGCGAGTCGGTCCCGAGCACGCGCGCGACGCCGCCGGAAGGCTCGAGGAGGTTCATGAGCACCTTGATCGTCGTCGTCTTGCCGGCGCCGTTCGCGCCGATGAAGGCGAAGATGCTGCCCGCGGGCACGGTGAGGTTGAGCCCGTGGAGAGCGTCGGCCCTCCCATAGCTCCTGCTAAGCTGGCTTGTCTCGATTACGTTCATTTTAGGGTGTTCCTGCGTTCACTGAGCTTTTCCCAATGGGCCGATATGGCCTCGATGACGGCGTCCTGGTCGAGTCCCAGCTTCTTGGCCTCGACGACTAGGCGCTCGACCTCGGCCCCGAGGAGCTCGGCCTTTTCCTCGCGCCCGCCGCCCTCGCGCTCCGCGACGACGCTGCCGACCGCCGGGGTTGTCACGAGCACGCCCTCTGCGACCAGGGCCGCCACCACCTTGTGGGCGGTGTTCGGATTGATCTTCAACTCCTGGCTGAGTACCCGCACCGAGGGGAACTTGTCCCCGGGCCTCAACTGGCCTCCGACGACCGCCTTCTTAACGGCAAAGAGGATCTGCTCCGTTATGGGCAGTCCGAGCTCGAGCTGGATCGTGAATGGAAGCACAACTGCACTAGGTGTACTAGTACAGTAGGTATGGCAAACGTTTCTTTAGATTGCCGCCAATTTCCCGCTTAGCTCTTCGAGGTGTAGAGGGCGACCAGCGCCGCGCCGATCGCCTGGGACAGCTCGCCCAGCTCGGAGGCGGCGAACTTGATCGTCGAGCGCTGCGCCGGCCAGAGGAACGGCAGCGCGGCCTCGCGAAGGATGTTGAGGTAGCGCTCTCGGAACTCCGGGGTCGTGGCCTCGTGGTCCATGAGCCCGCCGCCGATGACGACGAAGCCGGGGTCGAGGGCCAGGCAGAGCTGAGCGGCGTGGATGCCGAGGGCGCGGGCCTGGAAGTCGAAGATGTCGGCGGCCAGGGGATCGGATTTCTGGGCGAGGGAGCGCACCGACATGGCCTTCTCCTTCGAGGTCAGCTTCGACTTCGCGAGCTCGTGGTCGGGGTGACGCTTCAGGAGCTCCTCGATCAGGTAGGGCATGCCGGAGAGCGTGGTGTAGGCCTCGACGCAGCCCCAGGTGCGGCCGCAGCCGCAGGGAAGCGGCCTCATGTTGAGAAGCTGCAGGGGCGCGGCCATGTGGGCGGCCTCCATGCCGGCGAGCGTCTCGCCGTCCAAGGGAAGCCCGTTGGAGTCGATGAAGGCGCAGCCCAGGCCGGAGCCCGGAGCGAGCATCAGGACGGAGGCCTTGCGGCCCTCGCGAACCAGCTTGGCCTCGGCGACGCCGCCAAACTTGCCGTCGTTGCCGACGACGAGCGGGATCGCGCGCCCCGCGGCGACGGCAAGCCCTCGGCTGTAGTCCTCGTGGAAGTTCCAGCCGTCAAAGCTCGCGGGAAGGTTGGCCGTCCTGCCCAGAACGCCGTAGCGCTGGTAGGGGCCGGGGATCGCAAGCCCCACGCCCTGGACCTGGTCCCAGGTGAGCTTGTTCTCGGCGAGGAAGCCCTCGACTCCAGCCACCCAGCCCTTGATCACGGCCTCCGTGCCCATCTGGGCGTTGGTCGAGCTCTGCCTGAGCTTCAGGGAGACCATGGATCCGTCAGACCACACGCCCCCCGTTTTCGACGTCGTGGCGCCGCTGTCGGATCCGATGAATACGTGCTTGGTGGAGGTCATGGGGTCCATGGAATCTCAACAAGCTGCGGACCAACTGCAAGTCCCGAGGAATCCGATTCACCTTCCCTAGGAAACTGTTTGCCCGAATACTGGTCCACACTCTGGCCATGGCCGAAAATCCAGCACCAGTCCCACCGGAATTCGACATCACTTTGAGGGTGGGCTGCAGCCTCGGCTATTACGTGACGGGATCGGCCTCGATCCTCCTGGACGTCGAGCCAAGGAAGGATGGCTTCAACCGGATCCTCTTCGAGTCGCTGATCATCGGCAACGACCTGCCGGCTGAGAAGTTCACGGACAGCCACGGCAACCCCTTCCACAGGGTCAGCCTGGCGCCCGGCATGAACTCCGTCCGCCACGACGCGATCGTCGCCGTCTCTTCGAAGCCCGACAACTTCTACCTGGGCACCCCGGCGCCGACGCCCGTCGAGCAGCTGCCGACCTCGGTCCTTCGCTACACGCTGCCCAGCCGGTACTGCGACTCCGACAAGCTGATCAATTTCGCCTGGGAGAAGTTCGGCAAAGTCGAGCACGGCTGGCCGAGGGTCCAGGCGATTAGCAAGTGGATCCACGACAACTTCGAATACCGTTTCGCGACGGGCCGCTCAGACATGTCCGCCTGGGACGTGCTGCAGCGCGGCTACGGAGTCTGCCGCGACTTCGCCCATCTCGCGATCGCGCTCAACCGAACCTTCAACATCCCGACCCGCTACGTGACGGGGCACCTTCCCGACGTCGGTTTCCCGGACCCGGAGGGCCACATGGACTTCCACGCCTACGCCGAGGTCTACCACGGAGGCAAGTGGCTGACGACCGACGCGCGCTTCCACGTGCCGCGCATCGGGCGCATCACGGTGTCGACAGGGCTCGACGCCATCGACGGGGCGTTCTCGACCATCTACGGGGCGGGCACGCTCAACTACTTTGAAGTCTGGGCCTACCAGGTGCCGCGGGGCAGGGTGGGCGTCGGCGATCCCCTTGATTTTTCGCTGCGCCTCGACAATCAGTGGGAGGTGCAGCTTGAAACACAGAACATGAGCCGTGCCGTCTAGGGGCACCCACTTCAGTCTCTTCCGGCGCGATCCGGCGCGGACCCCGGTTTTGCGCGCCTCCCAGCGATGAACATCGTATATGGTATCTCGGGCGAGGGCCTGGGGCATGTCTTCGAGGCCATAGAGATCATCACGCGCCTGAAGGAGGAGGGCCACTCGGTGAAGGTGCTGACCTACGGCGAGCGGGCGATGGATTCCCTGGCGCGATTCTCCCCGACCCGGATCGAGGGCATCCACCTGCATTTCAACGACGGGGGGTTGTCGATCTCCGCGACGGTGGCCGGGAACTTGAAGATCATCCCGTTCTTCCTGCGCAACTGGGCCCCGCTCCTTCGCGAGATCGAGGCCTTCGAGCCGGACGCCTTCGTCACGGCCTACGAGCCGTTCACGATGCTCGTCGCCCACCTGCTTGGGATTCCGCTCGTCAGCATGGATAACCAGAACGAGCTCCTCTACGTCCAGCCTCCCGCGGGCACAGACATGTTCGCCTTCCGGATCGCCACGCTGGCGACGCGGATCTGCACGCACGGCGCGGCTCGCTACGTGGTGAAGTCCTTCAAGAAGCTGGAGGACAGGCGCTCGGTGCGATTCGTCGCCCCCGTGATCCAGCGGGAGATCCGCAGGCTGCGTCCGGTCGAGGGCAACCATGTCCTCGTCTACCTCACGAAGGAGAACCCGGGTCTCATCGAGGTTCTAAGGACCCTGGACGAGACGTTCATCGTCTACTGCCTCAACCGGGTCGGCCAGGAGGCGAATATCACCTACCGCGCGAAGGGCCCCTCGTTCGTGCCCGACCTGGAGAGCTGCAAGGCGATCATCGCGACGACGGGCTTCTCGCTGATCTCCGACTCGATCTTTCTGAAGAAGCCGTACTTCGGCGTGCCCCTGCGAAAGCAGTTCGAGCAGACCTACAACGCCCAGTTCCTGCGGGATTCGGGACTGGGCGATTATTCAGAGGACCCGACGCGGGAGCAGCTGGCGGGATTCCTGGCGAAGCGAGCTGAATATAGCGCAAGGCTCCAGGGCTACGACCTCGACCCGACGCAGCAGGAGGAGACGCTCCTCGGCGTCCTGTGTGAGCTCTGCGCCCCCGAGGGTCGCCTCCAGCCTGTCCTATAGGTTCTTCCCCTTCAGGCGCAGGAGCGCCAGCCGGTAGATGTTCATGCAGGCAAGGAAGAGGGCAAAGGCCACTATCTGCCCGGCGAGGACCGATGTGACCACCTGCTCACCGCGACTAAGCAGATGGCTGGAGGCCAGGTAGATCGCCGGGTCGTAGACGATGAGGCCCAGGATGATCGCGGCGGGCGTGAAGTACCCGATGTCGCTCGCCAGCGCCTTGCTGTCGAATTTTCCCGTCCGGGACTTGTCATAGATCCGGGCGCAGAGCCAGAAGAGGCCCCCGCCCAGGAGTGTTCCCGCGACCGCCGATGAGGAGATGACGGCGGCGCTCGTCGTGAAGCGCGACACGATCCAGGCGGCGGGGTTGGCCGCAAGGAGGGCACCGCACTCCCCGAAGAGGATCTCTCGGTTGAATTCGAGCGTGGTCTTCTGCAAGGGCCTAACGGGTCAATCCTTCCTGAGCCTGGAGCCGTTCGGTCCCAGGCGCCCTGGCTCGGTCGGCATCCTCGCGAGCTTGGCCGCTGACGGCGCAGCGGTGAGCGCAGGTTCGTTGTCCGAGCGCAGCGGCGTCGGCCTGCCCGTGAGTTTCGTGTGTTTACCGAACTCGTGCCTCCGGCGCCCTACCATGAAGGACAATCCGTTCATGAGCCGAATGGGCGGCAAAATGTGTCCGCGGTCAACTCCGAGCTTGTTGCATTCCCGCGCGTGTGGCCGGGGCGGCTCAATCGTCGGCGGTGACGTAGTGGCAGCCCTTGCTCACCGGGTTCAGCGCCGCCGCGTGCACGACCAACAGGGCCGTCTGGACGGCATTTCGCAGCTCTATCAGCTCCCGAGTGAGCGCGCATCCGCGGTAAAAGCTCTGAATCTCCTCTCTGAGCTCAAGGAGGATCCTCCTGGCGCGCGTGAGGCGGCGCGGGGACCTGATGATCCCGGCGTAGTTCCACATCGTGTGCTTGATGAGCAGCATGTCCTGGCGCACGAGAACGGGGTCGCACGTCCTCGTGGGGCTTTCCCAGTCCTTCGGCTGGGGCAGATGGAAGCCTCCCGCGGCGATGTCCCTCGTATCCGCGGCCGCGGCGAAGGTCGCGCCCGTGAGGCATTCAAGAAGCGACGTGCTCGCGAGCCTGTTCGCGCCGTGAAGACCCGTGCATGCCGTCTCTCCGATCGCGTTCAGGTTCAGCACGCTGGTTCGACCTGCCAGGTCGGTGTGGACGCCGCCGCACGAGAAGTGCGCCGCGGGCACTACCGGGATGAGGTCGTGCTCGATATCGATGCCGTGGGCTAGGCAGCGCTGGTGAATGTTCGGAAATCGGGAGCGGGCCGATCCCCGCTCCATGGCCGATAGGTCAAGGTAGACGCATGGCTCACCGGTCCGGTCGAGCTCCAGCCTGGTGGCCCTGGCGACGATGTCGCGCGGCGCAAGCGATCCGCGAGGATCAAGCCCATCCATGTATCGCCTCCCCTGGGAGTCCACCAGGACGGCGCCCTCGCCACGAAGGGCCTCTGAAATCAGGAAATGGGGGGCGTTCTTCTTCGCGAACACGGTCGGGTGGAACTGAACGTATTCCAGGTCGATCAGGCGCGCGCCGACCCTGTAGCCCATCGCCACGCCGTGGCCAACGCTTCCGGGCTGGTTCGTGGTGTGGTGGAAGATCTGCCCGAGGCCACCGCTCGCGAGAACGGTCTTCTTTGCGACGATCGAGACCGTGTCGCCAGTTCCCGTCTCGAGCACGTACGCCCCAAAGCAGGTCAGGGGGTGGTACTTGTCTGAGATGTCCACCGAGCTGTGGGAGAGGGTCAGCAAGTCGATCGCGACCCAGCCGGCGCGTCTGGTGATTCCTGGTGTCGCGTCGACCCTGGCCGCCACGGCCGCCAGTATGGCATGCCCAGTCGCGTCCTTTGCGTGGATGATGCGGCGGTCCGAGTGACCCCCCTCCCTTGTGAAATCAAGGCGGCCCGCGGCGTCGCGGTCGAATGTCACGCCGAGGCTGTCGATCAGGATCTCGCGAACGACGCGCGGGCCCTCTCTGACAAGCTGTTCCACGGCCTCGGGATTGGACATGTGGTCACCCGCTTCGAAGATGTCCCTGGCAAGTATCTGCGGGTCGGGGCTTGTGTCGTAGATGATCCCGCCCTGGGCAAGGTCGCTGTTGGCCTCGAGGGGTCCGGAAAGGGAAAGGATCTCGCAGGTGAGCCCGGCCTTTGCCGCGGCAAGCGCGTATGCGCAGCCCGCGAGTCCAGAGCCGATGACAAGACAGTCGGTGCGGATGACGCGCATGGTCCTCAGCGCCGGCGTCCCACAAGCGTCAGGCTCATGTCCGCAGCCGGAGCGGAGTGGGTGAGGGCCCCGATGCTGATCACATTGACCCCGGCAAGGGCGTACTCGCGCACGGTCTCAAGTCTAACTCCGCCGGAGACCTCGACGACGGCCATTCCTGCGATGAGTTTCACGGCGGCCTTCACCTGGCTCGGCGACATGTTGTCGAGCAGGATGGCGCCCGCGCGGGCCTTCAGCGCCGCGCGCACCTGCGCCGTAGTCTTCGCCTCGACCTCAATGAGCGCGAGGTGGGGCGCCTCACGCCGGCACAGCTTGACGGCCTTGGCCACCGAACCCGCGGCCTCAATGTGGTTGTCCTTGATGAGGACATGTTCCCCGAGGGAGCTCCTGTGGTTGAAGCACCCGCCGCAGCGGACGGCGTATTTCTCAAGCGCCCGGAATCCAGGGGTGGTCTTGCGGGTGTCGACAATGCGCACTCGGGTGCCTTCGACCGCTTTCGCGAACCTTCCGGCCAGGGTCGCGATTCCCGATAGCCGCTGCATGAAATTCAACGCGGTTCGCTCCGCGGTCAGGAGGGAAGCCGTCGGTCCAGCGACCTCGAGCATGCGCGCCCCCTGCTTGAGCCGCTGGCCTTCTCTGGCCAAAAACCTCACCTTGATACGTGGATCCACGCGCGCGAAGACCGCCGCGGCGACTTCCAGTCCGCATGCGACCAAGTCCTGGCCGGCCTCCACGTACGCCCTGGAGCGGTGGGCTCGTGGGAAAATGGCGCGGCTCGTCAGGTCGCCAAGTCCGCAGTCCTCCGCTAGAGCGAGATCGATCAGGTGTTCAGTTTGCGGGCGTAAGTTCAAACATCCTTTCTATGCAACGGCTGGCGCGAATCCTTAGGCCCTCCTCAAGTTCCACGATCTGGTCGGGCCTCGGACAGGCCAGGGCGTCGCGTATTTTTTCGAGCGAGTTCAGCTTCATGTAGGGGCAGAGGCGGCAGCCGCCGACGAAGTGCTTGTCCGGGGCCTCGACCTCCAAGCGCCCGACCAGCCCGCACTCCGTGAGCATCAGGAAATAGGGGGCTATCGTCTCCTTCACGTATTTCATCATCGCACCGGTGCTGCCCACGAAGTCTGACGCCGCGGCGACGTCGGCGGTGCATTCCGGATGCGAAACGACACGGATGCCGGGAAACTGGGCGCGCGCGGCAACAATGTCGGCCGGCGTAAAGGCGTCGTGGACAAGACAGGTGCCATCCGAAGAGATGATGTTCTTCTTGATACCCCTGCGCGCCAACTCGGCTCTGACATTGTCGGCCATCAGCCGGTCGGGCACGAAGAGGACCTGGTCCGTGGGCGTGGAGGCCACTATATCGTAGACGTTCGCCGAGGTGACACAGACGTCGGACTCGGCCTTCACCTCGGCCGAGCTGTTGATGTAGCAGACAACCGTGGCACCAGGGTAAAGTGCCTTCAACCTCCGCACCCCTTCGCCATCGATCGAGTCGGCAAGGGAGCACCCAGAACCTCGGTCGGGAACAATCACCGTCGCCGCGGGCGATATGATCTTGGCCGTCTCAGCCATGAAAACGACGCCGGCAAAGAGGATCACCTCGGCTTTCGATTCGCGGGCCATCTCAGAAAGGAAGTAGGAGTCGCCTCGGAAATCGCCGACGCCGTAGATGATCTCGGCACCCACGTAGGAATGGGTAAGTATTACCGCGTTCTTCTCTTTTTTTAAGCGATTTATCTCCAGCGTGATAGGAGCGATCCCAAGGCAGGCTTCGTACGTCCAGGGCGGCATCCCAGGAACGCAGTCAACATTCACAAGGCTTCGAAATAATCTTTCGGCCTCTGTTTCCAATAGGTGGGCGTCGTTACCCATGAGGGTCCAACCTAGGCATCAGGGCCGCGGTGTAAAGGGCGGCCGGATATCTCGGTGACGGAATGTTCACCGCGCTTGTTTTAGGCATGGCGGCAAATAGGATTCTCGCGCCTCCCATTCCCCAACCCCGTCCGGATAGTAGAACCGTCATGCACATCCCCTCCCTCCCCAAGTACTCCGTCTTCGCAATCGCAGCGCTCCTCGCGACGGGCCGCCTGGCGGCCGCCGAGCCCCTGAACGACGTCTATCTCTTAGGACCGGACTCCGAGCCGCATGCCGGCGTACCGCAGGGCAAGGTGACCGGCTGGGAGCAGCTCCCGAGCCAGGCTTATCCGGGCACGCTCCACGACTTCTGCGTCTACGTGCCGGAGCAGTACGACCCGAAGGTCCCCGCGTCACTCATGATCTTCCAGGACGGCCAGGCATGGCTGCGTGCGACGGGCGAGATGCGTGTCCCCTTCGTCTTCGACAATCTGATCTACCGGCGCGAGATGCCGGTCACGATCGCCGTCTTCATCAATCCCGGCCGCACGCCGCAGACCGCGGAGGCCACGCAGAGTGACTGGGGCGACAAGTCGTCCAACCGCCCGCAGGAGTACAACGCGCTCGACGACAAGTACACCCGCGTGATCACGGACGAGCTGATGCCGGTGCTGGATTCACGCTACAACATCTCGAAGAACCCGGACGACCGCGGAATCGGGGGCGCGAGCTCCGGCGCCATCGCAGCCTTCACGGTCGCTTGGCACAGGCCCGACCAGTTCCACAAGGTCCTGAGCACGATCGGAAGCTTCACGAACATCCGCGGCGGCGACGCCTACCCGGACATGATCCGAGCCTCGGAGAAGAAGCCTATCCGCATCTTCATGGTCGACGGCGTGAACGACAACCGCGGCCTCAGGCCCAAGGCCGACCCCAGCACCTATGATGTGAGGCGCGACTGGCACGCCCAGAACATCCGCATGGTGGCGGCCCTGACCGAGAAGGGCTACGACCTTAACTATGTCTTCGGCATCGGCACCCACAACAACCGGCAGGCCGGCGCGATGCTTCCGGCGACCATGATGTGGCTTTGGAGGGACTATCCCCGTATGGACGACGCCCACGATGGCTCCAACCGAGCGCTCATGGCAGTGGCCGCTGCTGCCCCCGCGCCCGAGGCCCCGGTGCCGACCGCGGCGCCAAAGCCCTAGAGGGCCGCGAGAAGCCCCGTTGAGTCACCAATCCTGGGCACGCCGGAGACGCCCATGCGCGTCGCCATGCTGAGGTAAAGGTTCGTCATCGGCAGGGAGCCGTAGTGCACGCTGCGTCCCGTCGTGAGCGTGCCGCCCCCCTTGCCCGCCAGGACGACCGGCAGGTTCGTGTGCGTGTGCTTGTTGCCGTCGGAATTGCCGCAACCGTAGACGATCATCGAGTTCTCGAGCACTGACTTGCCGTCGATGTCCTTCATGCCGTCGAGCTTCGCGAGGAACTTTGCGAAGTGTTCCATGTAGAAGCGGTCGATGCGGCCGACCTTGTCGATCAGGTCCTGGTTGCCGT
>DASRSJ010000217.1:0-5987 GCA_035656555.1 Opitutaceae bacterium | reverse complement strand
AGAGGTTGCCCGTCTCGATGTTGACCCCGCCCGTGAACGTGCTGCCGCCCAGCAGGTACACCGAGCCCATTGTCGACAGGGTCCTCGGGCCGCCGACCTCGCCCACGTTGTCATAGGCCACCACGTACCCGCCCGTGCCGTCCCAGGTCTGGTTGCCGGAAAGGATGACCGGGATGCCGAACGCCTCCGTCGGGTTGAGGCCGGACTGGACCGAGACGCCGCCCGTGCCGATCGTGAGGGTCGCACCTGTCCCGAAATTCTGGTTGAGCTGGTAGTTCGACTGGCCCGAGCCCGTGAACTGGATACCAAGCACGTTCACGTTCTGCGAGATGTAGATCACGTCGATCCCGATCGGGTACGAGAGGTCGAGGGTCGCGCTGCCGTCGTTCGCGGGGAGAACCCCGCCCTGCCAGTTCGTCGCGTCAAAATACGTCGTGTTATTGCCGATCCAAACGGCTTGTGCCCTCGCCGACGGTCCCATCAGGAAGCCAGAGAATGCGGCGGCAGCCGCCACGAGGAACCGAATTTGCACGCGCATTGCGTTTCATGTGCAAATCCTCGGAATTGCTCAAGGGGAAATAGCCCCGGAATCCCTGTAGAATTACGGATCGGCGTAATGCTCTCGCAAATTGCCCGAAATTGGCAGATATTGGGAGCGGTTGACTCGCCGTGGGCGGGTCCCCGTTAAGAAATGTCAAATACCAAGCCGGGCCGTAAGGGCCCCCAGGCCGATGATTCAGTCAAAGGCGTAATTCAATTCAGGGCAGGCGGATCCGCCTTCGTGATCGTCGGTGGAAAGCGCGACGAGCCCTCCATACAGATAGCACCGGATGATACCGGCGTCGCCCTGCCGGGTGACACCGTGATGGTCCGGATCTACCGAGGCGTCGAGGGCAAGCGGCCCGGCGAGAGGGTCGGTCGCGTGAGCGAGATCCTCGAGCGGGCGCGCACCTCCATCGTGGGCGACCTGCGCCGCGAGGGCCGCAACTACTTCGTGGTGCCTGACGATCCGCGCTTCGTCTACGAGGTCGCGGTCCAGGATCCTTCCCGCTCGACGCTTAACCCCGCGCCCCACCCGGGCGACAAGGTCGTCGTGAAACTAGGCGAGTGGCGCCGGCGCGAGCAGCCGCTCATGGGCGAGATCATGGAGCGGCTAGGCCGCACCCACGAGCCCAGGGCCGAGCTCCTCGGCATCTTCATCAAGCACGGGCTTGAGACCAACTTCCCCCCCGACGTCGAGAAGGAGGCCGCGGCCATCCCGGACCGCGTCAGCCCGCGCGAGATCGAGGGCCGCCTCGACTACCGCAAGCTGCCCGTCTTCACGATCGACCCCGACGACGCGAAGGACTTCGACGATGCCCTCTCGATCGAGGACGTCGGCCACGGCAATGTCCGCGTCGGCATCCACATCGCGGACGTCTCAAGCTACGTGAAGCAGGGAACGGCGATCGACCGGGAGGCCCGCACGCGCGGCAACTCGACCTATCTCGTCGGCACGGTGATCCCGATGCTGCCAGAGAAGCTCTCGAACGGGCTCTGCTCGCTCGTCGAGGCTCAGGACCGCCTCTGCAAGGCCGTCTTCCTCACCTTCAGCCCCGACAACCGCATCAAGGAGACCCAGTATGCGAACACCGTCATCCGGAGCAGGAAGCGCCTGACCTACAAGCAGGCCTACGCGCTCCTCTTCGAGGACAACCTTGAGAAGATCCGCGCGATGCCGGTCCCCCCGAAGCACCAGACCGGATCCACCGGCCGCGCGCTGCGCGACCTGGAGGACTGGGAGCTCGAGGACCTGCAGGCCTGGATCCGCGCCCTCTGGAGGATCGCAAGCTCGATGCGCCGCGACCGCATGGCGCACGGCAGCCTCGACCTCGACATGCCCGAGACGAAGATCTTCGTCGATCCGCAGGGCTACGCCGACCGCCTGGAACGCATCGAGCAGGACGAGAGCCACCAGCTGATCGAGGAGTTCATGCTGGCCGCCAACGAGGCGGTCGCACGCCTGACGCGCACGCAGAAGCTGCCCTCGCTCTACCGCGTGCACGACGAACCCGATGCCGAGAAGCTGAGCGACTACCGGCAATTTGTCGCGACGTTCGGAATCAAGGTCGGCGACCTCACCAAGCGCGAGGAGGTCGTGAAGCTGCTTAAGATCCTGAAAACCCACCCGCAGGGTTACACGCTGAGGACCCAGTTCCTGAGGAGCCTCAAGAAGGCCTGCTACATGGCGAGCCCCGACGGCCATTACGGACTCCACAAGAAGGATTACACCCACTTCACCTCGCCCATCCGCCGGTACTCCGACCTGGTCGTCCACCAGGTGCTCCAGTCATACCTCACAAGGAGCCCGGTCCGCCACGACATCCGCGGCATCAACCAGCTGGCGGAGCACCTGAGCCTCACGGAGGTCAACTCCACCGATGCCGAGCGCGAGAGCGTGAAGATCAAGCTCCTGGAGTTCTTCGAGCGCGAGCTGCAGAAGAAAAAGAAGACCGCGTTCGCCGCGATCATCACGGACGTTCGCCGGCACGGGTTCTTCATCGAGCTCGTGGAGTCGATGACCTTCGGCTTCGTCTCCATGGACGGCCTGGGCGGCGACTACTACCAGCTCAACCAGGAGGGCAATGCCCTCGTGGGCAAACGCAAGCACCAGAGGTACGAACTGAACGGGCGACTTGACGTAGTGGTCGACAAGGTGGACCGGTTCAAGCGGATCATCGACTTCAGGCCCGCCTGACAAACTCAACCACCATGATTAATTACAACTTCCCCGCCAAGCTGAAGGAACTCTACGACAAGGCCGTCAAGCAGTACGCGTCCGGGAAGAGGGGCGCCTCCACCCTCTTCGACAAGGCCGAGGCGGACTGGCTGGCCTCGAACGGCATCACCGCGCAGCACATGTACGACTACGCCGAGGACGAGAACTCGGGCGGCGAGCCCGGTTTCGGCCACGCCGTCACGATCGAGTCGGCGCGCCACAACTATTTTCTGAACGTCCAGCACGGCGTCGCCTCAAAGACCGTCCTCGACGAGTCCAAGATGCCGTCCAAGGACGCCGAGGCCAAGGGCATCGCCTGGCTCCCGCGCATCATCCCGAAGGCCAAGGCCAAGCTGAAGGGCGAGCTGCCCGAGTCCCTCATGTACTGCTGCGGCGGCGACCGGCGCTTCTTCAAGGCCCACGACATCCTCCCTTCCGAGTTCCTGGGCGTCGTGTGGCGCAACGGGGACAACGACGCCGCTACGATCGATTGGGTGGTCGCCCGCAGCCAGGCCGCTAAAGCGGCCTAGAGGAGCTCCCCCTGCACGGGGTTCTCGGGCTCCTTCGGAGGCTCGACCCCTAGGAACCTGCCGTAGCGCTCGAGCCAGTCGTCGAGCTTGTCCGTGTAGTGCTTGGGATCGTAGGGCATCTCCAGCGGGTGGTGCGCCCCGATTGGCCGGGCCCGCTGCCAGTCGCTCGTCTTTCCCTTCTGCTTCGGGGTGATGAAGTAGGTGACCCTCTCGCCCATCTTCGGGCGCGGTGACATCTGGAGCGCCGCCTCCGCCGAGGCGCGGCGGGGCTTTCCGCCGCCCCCGATGAACCGCTCGTAGGCGTCGGGGTTCATGCTGAGCACCTCGCCCTTCGCGATCTCCGCGACAACAAGCGACCGCTCGCCGAGCTTCTTCCGGTATTCCTCTACAATGCCAACCGGGGAATCCGGCGAGACACCGAGCAGGTAGCTGATGAGGGAATCGGTCAGCTTCTTCAGGTAGGGCTCGATGCCACGGGAGCGCAGCGCGCTTCCCCGAAGGGTCACCTTGCCCTCTTCCAGAAGCGCGTAGTTCTTGGCCTTGTAGCAGAACATCCCGTCGTAGCGCCCGTCGAACTCCAGCTCGATGCCCGGGGGAAGGATCGGCACCACCTTTGCCAGAAGCTCCTCGGGCTTCTCAAAATACTCCTCCGAGGACAGGTAGATGCCGTCCGTGTCGGCCTCGAGGATCGCGCAGCCGTGCCTTGCGAACTCGTCGATCAGACTTTGCAGGAGCTCCCTGCCCCGGCGCGTCACCTCGGCCGCAAGCTCGCCGTCGCCGAATCGGGCGCCGGAGAAACCGAGGTAGCCGTAGAACGAGTTGATGAGGATCTTGTAGGAGGACTGCCTGGCCTGGGCCTCAGCCCTCTCCTCCTCCGAGGCTGAGGTGCGCGCGATCTGCTTGTACTTGAGGCGGTACTCGAGGAGCCGCCTGAGCAGGGGGACAAAGACCCCCAGCGTGTCGTTTCCCGGGTTTCTGCCGATGTTCAGCAGAAGACTCGGGTACAGCGACGCCACGTCGAAGTGAAGGACATGCTTAAAGACGCCCTCGTTGAAGCTGCGGGTGTAGCCGCCGTCGAACGGCCGGATCTCAGGGGGCTGCGGGCAGGACTGCCTCGCGTGGTAGTATTCCTCGAGGAAGAGGAGGTCTATCTTGACCGTCGTGCCCCGAAGCGTTGCCTCCTGCAGCGGTATCGGGAAGGCCCTGGACTGCTCGAAGTAGGTCGGCAGGAGAAGGTCCCCGAGACCCTGCGTCTCACGAAGGTCGTCCTCAAGGTAGGCGCAGAACCTCGCTCGGTCGTTCACAAAGGCCTCGGCAATCTTGCTTCCCTCGATGTAGGTGCGCTCCGAACTCTCCTCCTCCGTGATCCCGAAGTGGATGGCCACCTCCTTCAGCCCGTAGGAGTTGAGCTCGCGCGACGAGATGTCGTTCAGGAGCGCCAGGAGGTAGGTGTCGATGACGGCCCTTCCCGGCAGGTCGCATCTCGGGAAGTCGATCCAGCGCTCGGCCACCTTGAGCTTGCTGCTGCGGAACGTGGCCTTCTGACCGAAGCGGCCCCACGCGCACGGAACCTTCTGGCGTCTGGAGCGCTGCCTGAGGTAGTCCAGGTCGAACTTGAAGATGTTGTGCCCCTCGATCACGTCGGGGTCCGTCGCCGCGAGCTCGGCGTTGAAGGAGAGGAGGAGCTTCTTCTCCGCCTCGTCCGTCATCGCCTCCAGCAGCAGGAGCTTGTTCCTGCCGCCCATGCGCATGCCGATCGCGAGCACCCGGTCCTCGGGCTTCTCCGCGTCGCTGAAGGCCCCGTCGGCGGAGGACGTCTCGATGTCCACCTGGCAGCGGCGAAGCTTTGCGAAACTCATGTCACCGTAGAGCCTCGCCCTGTGCTGGAGGAGGAACTGGCTCTCGAGCGGGCGCAGCGAATCCACGGGCACGGACTCTTTGGCCGTGCGCACGAAGCCGTCGAAGGCGTCCAGGGACTTGGCCCGCGCCAGGACACCCAGGGCCGCCGTTCCCGCCAGGGTCTCAAGTTCGACACCCGCGACAGGGGCCTCGAAAGGGTTGGATGAGAGCCACGCAAAGGGCTCGAAGGGCTTCGTCTCCTCGACCCTGCCGCCGCCCCCGGTCTCCAGCGAGACGTGCGCCACGCCGTCCGCGTCGATCCAGACGCCACAGATCGTGCCGTCCATGTCGCCCGGGGCCTTAGAAGGGACGAACGAGCACCATCACGACCGCGATGATCGCAAGGGCGAGCGTCAGGAGCATGAAGGCATCGGCCTGCGCACGGCGCCTGTAGGCGAAGCTCGCCATGGTCCCGAGGCCAAGGAGGCAGACGAGCTTCACGATCGCCCAGCCAGGGAATCCCATGTGGGCCTTGCCGAGCATCGCCCCGCCGGTCAGGAGCACCACGAGGAGCGCGGTGCCGGTGATCATCATCACCCGCCGCTTGGTCTCTATCGGGGCGCCGAAGGCGTAGAACGTGTATCCGAGGAGCACGAAGACAGCGCTCAGGTGAATGATCAGAAGGGCTGTCAGCGACATAGTTCGGGTTGGAAGGAAAAAGATAGACACCCCGCTTGTGCCGTATGCCCAAAGGCTCAGGACCTTTTTAAGTCAAGGTGGGCGCCTCCGCCGCGCTATTTGCTTTCCGGTTTACGGCCTAGCATCCGACGCGACGGGTTTGGCTCCCGTAATGTTTCCAA
>DASRSJ010000216.1:0-5190 GCA_035656555.1 Opitutaceae bacterium | reverse complement strand
ACGAGTTCGCCGAGGTCACCCCGAAGAACATCCGCCTGCGCAAGCGCATCCTGCGCTCCACCGAGCGCCGCAAGCAGGAGCGCAAGGGCTGATCAGGGGACCAGTCTAGACTCTCAAGGCCGCGCGTTTAACGACGCGCGGCTTTTTAATGCCACTCAAGCTCGTCCCTCGTGGGAAGGACCGGATACTTGTCGTGGGCGCCGGTCTGGTACCAGAAGGCCACGGACGCGATGTCGTCCTGCCCGGGAAGGTAGCGCCCGCCCGACTGCCAGCCGAGGTCCTGGATCGTGACCTTCAGTCCGTTCTCGAAGCGAACCGGGTCCGTGATGTGCCAACGGTAGAGGCTGAAGCGCTGCTGCGAGTCATAGAGGCCGTCCGGGCGGATGACCTGGGGCATGCCGGCATAGGGCGTCGTGAACTCGACGTAGCGGGTCTTGCCGTCCTTCTCCCCTTCGAAGTCGTAGGAGCCGCAGAAGTAGTCCTCGGTGCCGGTCCCGCAGATGGTCGGGAAGTCCTTGTCGCCGTCGATATAGAACTTCACCTCGCCCTCGCCCCACCAGCCGGTGTTGTGGACGCCAACGGCCAGGTAGGTCCCGACGTACTGGCCCTTGCCCTTGATGCCGTCGACGATCGTGTAGGTGCCCTTGGTCTTCAGCGGGTTCTCGCGGCGGAACTGCGCGTGGAAGGTGCCGGCGTCGGCCGGGACGTCCGTCAGCGTATAGTTCACCTGGTAGTAGAGCACCATGTCCTTCTCATCGATGTTCTCCATCGTGATGCGGCAGCTCTTGTGGAATGGCATCTGCCAGTAGGAATTGAAGGCGCAGCGCGGATTGACGCATATGGGCATCGAGTTGATGAGGGCGCAGCGGTCCCACTTGCCCCAGCCGCTGGCAAAGAAGTCCGCGACGGGGACCTCGACCGAGGGCTCGGCCTCGCCGTCCCAGTAGAAGCGCAGGATAGAGAGCCTCCAGTTGCCGGTCGGCGTCATCCAGATCTGCTGGATGCAGCCCGGGCCCTGGAGGTCGGCGACCGTGTAGACCTGGCCGGCCTTGATGTTGACGCTCGGGGACACTTTCCAGCCGAGCCCGAGCTCGCGGGATGCGTGGCTTCCCGTGCCCGTCGTCGCCATGCCGCCCTTCCCCACCTCGCCCGTCGGGTTCTCGGCGCTCACCGAGCGCGTCTTGGCCGACGAGGTCCGGTAGAGGTTGCTCAAGTCTGTACCCAGGCCGCTGAAGGCCTCCTGGGCGCCGAGGGACACGGCGAGGCAAAGGGACGCGGCGGCGAATGCCGCGCGGAGCATGTGGGGATTCTTCATAGGGGGTATGGGTACGGGAGACTGTCCTGGCCCCGCCGGCTTGGGACGCTCCCGCGGCGTCCCTTACCGCCCTCTCTAGGCTATCGCCTTGGTGTAGGCGTCGGCGTCCATCAGGGCCGAGGCCTCGGCGGGATTCGACACCTTGAGCTTGAGAATCCAGCCGGCCTCATAGGCGTCCTTGTTCAGGATCTCGGGCGAGCCGTCGAGGGCCACGTTGACCTCGGTCACCGTGCCGCCAACCGGGGCATAGACGTCGGAGGCGGCCTTCACCGACTCGACGACACCGAACGTCGCGCCCTGCTTCAGGACGGCCCCGACCTTCGGGAGCTGCACGTAGGTAATGTCGCCAAGCGAGGACTGCGCGTAGTCGGTGATGCCGACCGTGGCAGTCCCGTCGTCCCCGAGCTTCACCCATTCGTGGGACTTTGCGTAGCGGAGGCCTGGGGGTACGATGCTCATGTTTTCTTCGGGAGTTCGATGAAGGGAGGTTTGACCGGATGCAATTCGATTAGGGTCCCTCGCACATCGGCGTGGAGCGGCTTCGAGGCCTCGGCCGCCTCGACCAGCGCGGAGCCGATGGCCTCCGAGAGTATCGGGGAGAGGGTACCCGAGAGGACTCGGCCGACAATCGATCCGTTTGCGCCCAGGACCGGCGTCTCCGGGCGGACGATCCGGCGGTCCTTCGTGCGGAAGAAGACCACCTTACGGGAGGAACCCGCCTTCTTTTCAGCCGCGAGAGCCTCTCGCCCCGAGAAATCACCCTCCTTGTCGAACTTCACCGTCCAACCCAGGCCCGCCGTCAGCGGGGAAATCTCGCGCGAGATCTCGTGGCCGTGGAGGGGAAACCCCGCCTCGAGGCGCAGACTGTCACGGGCCCCGAGGCCGGCCAGCTCGATGCCGTGCTCCTTGCCCGCAGCAAGGATCGCCGCGGCAAGTGCCGCCGCGTCCTTAGCCGGATGGTAGAGCTCGACGCCGTCCTCTCCCGTGTACCCGGTGCGGCTGATAATGCAGGGGATGCCGGCCACAGTACCCTCGGTGAAATGATAGTACTTCACCGGGGCGAGGGGAGTCTCGGTCAGCGTCTGCACGATCTCGACCGCCTTCGGGCCTTGCACCGCCAGGAGGGCGAACGAGCTCGAGCGGTCGGTAACCGTCAGGTCCTTGCCGGCCGCGCGGGCATTGATCCACTCCAGGTCGACGTCGATGTTGCCGGCGTTGATGCAGAGGAAGAAGTCCTCGGGTCCCCTCATGTAGATCAGGAGGTCATCGATCACGCCGCCGTCCGGGTGGCACATCGGCGTGTAGAGGATGCGCCCAGGATACATCTTGGAGACGTTGTTCGTCACGAGGCCGTTCAGGAATGCCATGGCTCCCGGCCCCTGGATGTCGACCTCGCCCATGTGGCTCACGTCGAAGAGCCCGGCCGCGCGCCTGACAGCCTTGTGCTCCTCCAGGATGCTGCGGTACTGGACCGGCATCTCCCAGCCCGCGAAGTCCACCAGCTTGGCACCGTTCGCCGCGTGGAAGTCCCTCAGTGGGGTTTTCTTGAGGTCGGGCATGCGCCCTATACGTAGCCGACTAAACCCCTCCCCCTGCAAGGCTCTTTTGTGTTCGGAAACGGCCGCCCGCGCAGTATGCTCCCCAAATGCCCAGGTACGTGCTCCCGTTCGTCATCATTCTCACGGTGGCGACCTCGTTCCTCTGCTCGCTCTTCGAGTCGCTCATCCTCTCGACGACGATTGCTGAGATAGAGTCCCTCAAGAAGACGAGGCCCCGCCGCGGGGCCCTCCTGGAGGTCCTTAAGCGCGAGATCGACGCCACGATCTCCTCCGTCCTGACGCTCAACACGGTCGCCAACAGCCTCGGCTCGATCGTCGTCGGCGCCGTCGCGGTCGAGTACTACAGCGGTTCGACGCTGATCGCCATCTCCGTCGGATTCGGAGCCATCCTCCTCATCTTCTCCGAGGTCCTGCCGAAGAACATCGGCATCGCCCACCGGAAGGCCCTGCAGCCCTACGTCGTCTATCCGATCGGGTGGATGCGGCGCGTGCTCTTCCCGGTCACCTGGCTCTGCGCGCTGGTCGTTCGCCCCTTCGTCGGACCCCCGGCCAAGCTCCACGGCTCCGAGGAGGAGATCATTCTTCTGGCCGAGCGCGGGGCCCAGGACGGCACGCTCTCCAAGAGCGAGTCGAGCATCATCGCGAACGCGCTCTCCCTGGACAATATTCGGGTGAGCGAGATAATGACGCCGAGGACGGTCGTGACGGCGCTCAACCGCTCCGCCTCGGTGGCCGAGGTCTTCGTGGACCACCCGATGCTGCCCTTCGGGCGGATGCCCGTCTTCGGCAAGAACATGGACGACATCTTGGGCGTCGTGCGCGGGCGCGACCTCCTGAAGGCCAAGGCCCACGACCAGGACGCCGGCCTCGTGGAGCAGTTCATGCAGGAGGCGCAGTTCATCCCGGAGACGGCCACGGTCGCGAATGCGATGCAGCTCTCCCTTAAGACCCACAACAAGCTCCTCGTCGTTGTCGACGAGTTCGGGGCCACCGCCGGGGTGGTCACGATGGAAGACGTGATCGAGCACCTCCTCGGCCGCGAGATCTTCGACAAGGACGACGTCGCGGTCGACATGCGCGAGCTGGCGCGCACCCGCCAGAAGCAGGAGCGCGCCCGGAAGATATGAGGCCCGCCCTCGCCTACTGGGTCGACCGGCTCGACCCCTTCCTCATCCACTTCACGGGTCGCTTCGGGATCCGGTACTACGGCCTCGGATTCGCCGCGGGCTTCATCGTGGGAGCGTGGCTCCTCGCCCGCTACTGGAGCAAGGGCCGCTCCCTCCTTCCCGCGGCAAAGATCTCCGACTTCATGGTCTCGGCGGTCCTCGGCGTCGTCCTTGGGGGAAGGATCGGCTCGTACTTCCTCTACGACGGCTGGCGCAATTTCGGCGAGGACCACTTCGGCATCTTCAAGGTGTGGGACGGCGGCATGTCCTTCCACGGGGGGCTCCTCGGCGTCATCGTCGCGGTCGCCTGGTACGCGCGCTCGGAGAAGATCCCTCTTGTCCACCTCTTTGACCTCCTGGCGACCGCGGCCCCCGCCGGCATCTTCTTTGTCCGCATCGCGAACTTCATAAACGGCGAGCTCTGGGGGCACGTGAGCACGGTCCCGTGGGCCGTCATCTTCCCGAGGAGCGCCGATCCCGGCACACCGGTAGAGCTGATTGCGCCCCGGCATCCCTCCCAGCTCTACGAGGCCGGAATGGAGGGCGCCCTCCTCTTCACCTACATGCAGCTGCGCTTCTGGAAGAGCGACGCCGTCCGGGAGAGGCCCGGCCGCCTGGCCGGCGAATTCCTGGTCGCGTATGCCCTGGCCCGCATCACGGGCGAGGTCTTCCGCGAGCCGGACGCCTCGCTCATCATGGGCGTAAGCCGCGGGACATTCTACTCCCTCTTCATGATAGCCGTCGGGCTCTTCATGATTTTCAGGAAGCAGCCGCCGCTGCCGGTCGCGGCACCCTAGACGGTCGTGCCGGGCGGGATGACGGCACCCTTCGGCACCACGAGCACGCCGTCCCTGATGACCACGCAGCCGCCAGCGTACTCGCCGTCGGCCTTGCCGGCCGCCGTCAGGTGGGCGCCGTCGCCGATGCGGGTGTTTTTGTCGATGATGGCGCCGCGGATGTAGCAGTTCTTGCCGACGCCGAGGTTGGGCTTGGAGCGGCCCGCGTTGGCGGCGATCTGCTCGGGCGTCTCGAAGTAGTCGGCGCCCATCATGATCACGTCCTCCAGGTCGGAGCCCTCTCCCACGTAGGAGCGGATGCCGAAGAGGCAGTGCTTGATCGAGGAGTCGGTGATGATGCAGCCGTCGGCCAC
>DASRSJ010000215.1:0-3074 GCA_035656555.1 Opitutaceae bacterium | reverse complement strand
GCTCGACCTTGTTGTCGGCCAGTTCGGCTACATCGAGGGAGAGATTCGCTGGATGGAGAACCTGGGCGACGGCAAGTGGGACAGCCACCAGCTCCTTGACCTGCCCGGGACGATCCACGCGCCGGCCGTCGACCTCAATGGGGACGGGAAGATGGACATCGTGGCCCTGGTCTCACAGGACTCCGAGGAGGTGCATGCGTTCTTGAACGACGGCCTCGGGCATTTCCAGGACCGCGTCCTTCACGGCTCGACCAACAAGGACTACGGCAGCAGCGGACTTTCCATCGCGGACATCAACCAGGACGGGCGACCCGACATCGTCTACACCAACGGGGACGGCTTCGACTATGCGACCCCCGGATCCAGGCCGTGGCACGGGGTGCAGTGGCTCGAGAACCTTGGAGGTGGCAACTTCAAGTATCACCGGGTGGGGGATTTCCCGGGAGCCTTCAGCCCTGCGGTCGCCGACCTGAAGGGCGACGGGCATCAGGACATCGTCAGCTGCAGCGGGTTCAACGACTGGAACGACAAGACGGCGGTCTCGCTCATGGCGTTCGAGAACGACGGCGCGAACAACTTTACCCCCCGTATCCTGGCCCACGTGCCGACCCACCTCATCGTCGTGAAGGCTGCTGACATGTTCAACGACGGGCGCATCGAGCTCGTGACCGGAGCTTTCATGTTCTACCCGCCCTACGACAATGTCTCGAGAGTGACCCTCTGGGAACATAAGGAATAAACAGTTTTACAAACTGGTAAAATAACGTCGGAATGAAGCCCGACAATCGTGACTAAATCCAAAGACACGCAGCCCCACGGATCGAGCGCGGGCGCCCTTCCGGGCGTCGGAAAGCGCGCCACAATCTACGACTTGGCCCGCATTGCCAAGGTGTCCCCGGGTACGGTGAGCCGGGTCCTCAACAACCGCGACCGCGTCAAGACCGAGACCCGCGAGGCTGTGCTGCGCGCCGCTGCGGCACTGAACCTCAAGCCCCAGGCGTCAGTGCGAAACCGCGAGGTGGCGATTCTCTCCGAGCCGACGTACCCGGACCGCTTCGGCGGCTATGCCGGCACACTCACGGCCCATCTGTCGTTCGCGTTCTCCCGTCGCAACATCGGCGTCCTTCTGCCCATGAACCCGCTGGCGGAGCTTCCGACCAAGTTCATCGACGGCATCGTGGTTGTCACTGAGGCAAAGGCGCTGCGCGACCTCGTCGTGGAGCTCGAGAAGCGCATGCCCGTAGTGCACATCGACAAGTTCCTCATCTCAAAGGAGGAGTACGTGGTGTGCTCGGACCATTATGCAGCCGGGTACATGGCCGCGCGCCATTTCATCGAGAGGGGCAAGAAGCGACCGGCGTTCGTCGGCGGCGACTACGTCGCCTTTGCAGAGCGCCTCAAGGGCTTCAAAAAGGCCCTCACCGAGGCCGACCTGCCGTTCGACGAGCAGCGCTGCTCGCTCTACGGCCCTGAGAGCAACTACATGTCCGTCGTGGCCCGCGCCGTGCGCGCCGGCGCGGATTCCATCTATGTTCCCGGCTCAAGCTTCGAGGCGCTGGAGTGCCTGCACGTCCTCTCGTACGTGATGGGGCTCAAGGTCCCACAGGACATCTCGGTCATCGGCGGGGAGAACGAGCGCGTCTCCGCGCTCCTGAATCCTCCGCTGACGACGATTGAGGAGCCGCTGCGCGAGATGGCGGAGCAGGCTGCCGACATGCTCGACAATCTGACGACGGGAAAGCGCATCACCGAGAGGCGGCTTGTCCTGCCCGTGCGCCTCGTGGAACGAAATTCCGTCCAGTGACCAGCGCTGAGAATCAGGCCGAGTCAGCTTCGTAGCCAGGCCGCATAGGCCGGCAAGAACCCCAACGCCCCTTACCATGCGAAAGAACATACCCCTGCTGCTCCTCTTGCTAAACTGTTTGATTCCATTCGCACGTGTTGCACGTGGCGATGTGCTGACGGCGAGCGTCCGCGCGTCCACCGCGCCCTCCGACGATTTCCACATGGGCACGTCCGTTGCGCCCGATGGATCGACCCTCACGATCGACAGCGACAGCCTGATTCTCAATGGCCACCCGTGGTCCGCCGTGATGGGCGAGTTCCACTATACGCGCGTTCCCCCCGCCGAATGGAGGCAGGAGCTGCTGAGGATGAAGGCCGGGGGAATCACGATCATTTCCACCTATGTCTTCTGGATTCACCACGAGGAGATCGAGGGGCAATGGAACTGGTCGGGCGACCACGACTTGAGGGAGTTTGTCAGGGTCGCAGGCAGCCTCGGCTTCAAGGTGATCGTCAGGTGCGGGCCCTGGTGTCACGGCGAGGTGCGCAACGGCGGATTTCCCGAGTGGCTTCTGTCGAAGGGCTGGAAACTCCGCACGGTGGACCCGGCCTACCTTGCAAAGGTGCGGATACTCTATGGCCAGATCGCCGAGCAGCTGCGCGGCGAGCTTTGGAAGAGTGGGGGCCCGGTGGTGGGCATCCAGGTCGACAACGAGTACGAGGGGCCGGCCGACTACATGATGGCGCTCAAGGGGATCGCTCGCGACGAGGGCCTCGACGTTCCCCTCTACACGCGCACCGGCTGGACGAAGATCACGACGCCGATTCCCTTTGGCGAGATCGTGCCCCTCTACGGCTCCTATGCCGAGGGCTTCTGGAGCCGCGAGCTCACCTCGATGCCCGGCAATTTCTGGAATGCGTTCCGCTTTTCTGCGCTTCGCTTCGACGACAACATAGCCAGCGAGGAGCTCGGCAAACGGGATGTGAAGGACGCGCCTGATGTCGCCCTCTATCCGTACCTCACCTGTGAGATCGGTGGGGGCATGATGAACAGTTACCACCGCAGGATACTGATCGACCCGCGCGACGTCGAGTCGACGACCCTCGTGAAGCTCGGCTCGGGCAGCACGCTTCCCGGCTATTACATGTACCAAGGCGGGATTAACCCGGAGGCCGCCAACACGACGCTCAATGAGATGCAGGCGACGCGCATCACGAACTACAATGACCTGCCCGTGAAGAACTACGACTTCCAGGGGCCCCTCGGGTCGTTCGGTCAGATCCGGCCC
>DASRSJ010000214.1:0-7683 GCA_035656555.1 Opitutaceae bacterium | reverse complement strand
ACGAGTACGGCTTCTACTGGTACTTCCAGCAGGACGGGGCGATCCAGTTCGAGGTGAAGCTGACGGGCATCATGCACACCGGAGCGCTCAAGCCGGGAGACAAGCGTCCATTCGGCAGGCTCGTGGCTCCACAGCTCTATGCCCCGAACCACCAGCACATGTTCAACATCCGCATGGACATGATGGTGGACGGACCGCGGAACTCGATCTACGAGACGCACAACGAGGTCGAGCCGCTAGGGCCCTCGAACCCGCATGGAAACGCGTGCCGCTCCAAGGCCACACTCCTCAGGACCGAGACCGAAGCCCAGCAGATGGTGGATCCCCTGAACGCTCGCAGCTGGAAAATCACGAGCTCGGAGAACAAGAACCGCCTCGGGGAGCCGACCGCCTACCGCCTTCACCCCGGCGAGAACGTGCGTTGTTTCCTGGACCCCTCCTCCACCGTGATGAAGCGCGCCTCGTTCATGGGAAAGCATCTTTGGGTCACGCCTTACGAGGCGTCCGAGAAATACGCCACCGGGGACTATCCAAACCAGCACGCAGGCGGCGCAGACCTCGCAGCCTATGCATCGGGAAACCGTCCGATCGAGAACGAGAACCTCGTCGTCTGGTACACGATGGGCGCGAACCACATGCCCCGGCCCGAGGACTGGCCGGTCATGCCCGTCGTCCACATTGGCTTCATGCTGAAGCCGGACGGGTTCTTCGAGCGCAACCCGGCGCTGGACGTTCCACCCTCGCCCGGCCGCCACCACTGTGATGCGACGAAGCACTGAGGCGCTGATCGGAGCCGGTGCCGTGGCCCTTCAAGGGCCCTTTCTCGCCTATCTCTCGCGCCAGCCAGCCTGGGGAACCCTCCTCCTCACGGCGTCGTTCCTCGTGCCCGCGGCAGCGGTGAACCGCAGCGTGTCGCGCCGCGCCGCGCCGGCCGGGCCCGATCTCAGCTTTTGCCTTTGCCTCGGAACACTTGGCATGCTGGCCGGGTGGTTCGCTGACGCCGGGTTCCGTCCCCTTGTCGGCGCCGGTGTCTGCCTCTGCGGCTGCGCGGACTCGATGACGGGGTTCGGCTTGTTGACATCATTTCACTGGATGCAGGGACTCATGCTCGCGAGCTGTGCGGCGGGTGCCGCGGCCTCGGAAGGCTTGAGTTCACTCCTCTCGCCTGGCTCCTCCCTTCGCCTCCTTTGCACGTCGCTTTGCATGTTGGCCGGGATGGCCGTTGCAGGCTGGTGCGAGGGCGGACTCAGGATATTGAACCCGTCCCTCGGGCTCGTTTTCTCGTATTTGGCGATGGCTCTCGGAATGGCCGCCGGCTCAGTCATCGGCGAGCGGCTGTCCGGCGTTCTCTTCCGTGCACGTGCGCCAGGCGTGCGGCTCTCCGCGCAACACGGCGCCGGAGCCACCCCATGACGCCCGGCCCCGAAGATTCCCGGCATGGCGTGGGGCTCAAAAAGACGCTTTCCACGCTTCAGCTCTGGGGCATCGCTGTGGGACTCGTCATCTCCGGCGAATACTTCGGATGGAACTATGGATGGGGGACGGCGGGCACCTTCGGCTTCGCCGTTGTCACCGCTTTTATCGCGGTGATGTACACGACCTTTGTCTTCAGCTTCACGGAACTGACCACGTCGATCCCGAACGCCGGCGGCCCCTTCTCGTACGCCCGGCGGGCGTTCGGACCCACAGGCGGCTACTTTGCCGGCATCGCGACGCTGGTTGAGTTCGTATTCGCCCCACCCGCCGTGGCGCTCGCGATCGGCGCCTATTTCAAGGTCCAGTTCCCGGCGGTCGATGCCAAGAACATCGCGATGATCGCGTTCCTGGTCTTCATGGCCCTCAACATTTTTGGCGTGAGCGCGGCCGCCAACTTCGAGCTTTTCGTGACCGTCCTGGCTGTCATTGAGCTGATGGTCTTCATGGGCGTCGTCGCTCCCGGATTCTCGTGGGCCAACTTCGCGAGGGGCGGATGGTCCGGGTCGGATGTTATGGCAAACCACTTCACCTCGGCCGCCATCCCCGGCATGTTCGCCTCAATCCCGACGGCAATCTGGTTCTTCCTGGGAATCGAGGGTCTCGCGATGGCTGCGGAGGAGGTGCGAAACCCTCGCCGCTCGATCCCCATCGCCTATGTCGGCGGCATACTGACCCTGGTTCTCCTGGCCTTCGGGGTCATGGTCCTTGCCGGGGGCGCCGGCGACTGGCGCGCCCTCTCGAACCTGAATGACCCGCTGCCCCAGGCCATGAAGTTCATCGTCGGCAACAGCAGCGGGTGGCTTCACATGCTCGTTTGGCTGGGTCTTTTCGGACTCGTGGCATCTTTCCACGCCAATATCATCGGGTACTCCCGTCAGGTGTACGCCCTGGGGCGCGAATCCTACATCCCCAAGTGGCTTGCGGGCGTCCACCCGAGGTTCAGGACGCCACACCGGGCGATAATCGCCGGGGGCATTGTCGGCATCGCGGCCATCTACAGCGACGACCTCGAGTGCCTGCGGATCGCCGGCCATTCCCTGACCGAGAACCTGATCACGCTTTCCGTCTTTGGCGCCATCCTGCTCTACCTCATGAGTCTCCTAGCGCTCTTCAAGCTGCGCCGCACGGAGCCCGATATGGTGAGGACGTACAAGGCGCCGTTCTACCCCTATTCGCCTCTCATTGCCTTGGCGGGCGTCCTCGTGTCACTCGTGAGCATGGTCTACTACAACCTGGTCGTGGCTGGCCTCTTCGCCGTCATTCTCATCCTCGGCTATGCCTACTTCCAGATGACGCACGCCAACCGCACCATGGCCTCAGTTGCTCAAACCCCCGAAAAGGGTTCAGATCCTCTCTAATAGAAACGCGCCCGCGCCGTCGTGCCGGTCCACCCAGGGCAGCGCCACGATACTCTTCTTGAGGACGAATCCGCGGTTCCTGTCGACGAACGCCTCGACGACCTTGGCATTCTCCGTCGCGTCGATGCTGCACGTTGAGTAAACGAGGCGGCCTCCGGGAGCGACGAGTGCCGCGGCCTCGCGCAGCATGGCGCCCTGCTGGCGGGCATGCTTCTCGAAGTCCGCGGGCTGCAGGCGCCACTTCACGTCGACCCTGTGGCGCATGACGCCCGAGTTGGAGCACGGCACGTCGACAAGGACCGCCGGGTACTCGCCCGGGAGCCCGTGCTCCTTGAGGGCCGAGGCGCCTCCCGCCAAGATATCCGCCTGCACGAGGGCCGCGCCGACCTGGCCCGTCCGGGAGAGGTTCTCCTTCAGGCGGTCGATGCGGGCGGTCGGCAGGTCCATGGCGACAATCTTCCCCTCCCCGAGCGCATCCACGATAAGCAGGCTCTTGCCACCAGGCGCGGAGCAGAGATCAAGCACGGTCTCGCCCGACTTCGGGGCCAAAAGCTCGACCGAGAGCCGTGTTCCCGGGTCCTGTATATAGAGAGAGCCCGCGGAAAGCAGCTGCTCCACCTCGCGCCAGTGGCCCGAGGCCACCGAATAGAAGCTCTTCCACTCGGTCGGCTGGAGCCACTCCGGCACAGGCAGGGCAGCGTCCCTCCAGCGGGCATAGAGCGGGGCCGGGGACTGGTTCCATTCCAGGAGCTTGCGGGTCGGGCCCGCGCCGAACTCAGCCAGCCAGCGGGAGACCAGCCACTCCGGGTGGGAGAAGTAGTCCGCAAGGACCGAGGCCGGCGCGATCGCCGCGGGCGGCTTCTCGGAGGGGATCAGGGTGCCCATCTTCCTAACGACCGCATTGACGAGGCGCGCCTCGGCGGGACTCGCGAGCTCCTTGGCCCTCTCGACCGCATGATGGACGATCTTGGCCGTCGTGCCCACGTCCGCGGGTTCCCCCGAGGCCTCGATGAGCTCGAAGGCGGCCAGGTAAAGGACGGCGCGGGTCACGAAGCGCGGCGGATGGGCCACCAGGCGGCTGAGGATAGCCTCGATCCGCCCCGAGTGCCTGACGACGCCGAAGACCAGGTGCTGGCAGCGGCCGCGCTCGGCGCCCTCCAGGCCCGGGAGAGACTCCATGAGAAGATCCAGCCTCTCATGGAGGTCCAGCCAGCGCGCGACGAGGTGCGCTGCGGTCGGCCAGGCGGCCTTGGGGGTGACGAACGGTCTGGGTTTCTGCATGAGTGTTAGGAGCGGTCCTCGTTCCAGGCCTTCTGGTCGCGGATGACCTCGAGGATCAGGGGGACTGTCACGCCGCGCGGGTTAGCGGCGGCGGCCGGGCTCATGAAGGCGCGGTAGAGCGCCGTCACGAGCGACAAGGGAAGGACGATACCGTCCGGGCCCTGGGCCGCGGCGCCCGCGCGCACGAGCTCCGGCTGGTAGGACTGGACGAAGGCCAGGGCCATCCACATCCGCGAGGCGTTGTCGGCCTGAGCCGGGTTGGCGGCGTGCTCCCTGGCGAAATACTCGGCCAGCCGGACATGGTCCTCGGCCGTCAGTTTGCCCTTGGACACCCAGAACGCCATGTCCCGGCACCACGCCTCAACGGGATAGATCCTCTCGATTTGCTCGACTGTTGGCGTGCTCATCGCGACTTTGGCCCGCCCAGGCTGCCCGGGATGGTCCGACACTGGGAATCGACCGCCACTACCGCTTTTGCCCCGCAGACTTGGCTGCTTTGCTGGCCTCTAGCGGTTTGGGCATGGCGGCAGGGTGTATAAATACCGCCGTTACACAATTATCATTTTTCAGGGTCGTTTTAGGCGCAAGGGAGACTCGGTTTGACAAGGCTTAGCACTCTCCTTTTTACTCTCAGGTTCACGCGATCCATTGCGCCTATATGAATTCCGAAGCTGTTTCCGCGGTCATTGCTAAAACTCCCTCCCTAAAGGGCTCAAAGGCCAAGCTAGAGGCCATGAAACCGGGGGCCTATGTGGTCCACCGCAGTTGGGGATTCGGCCAGATCAAGAGCTTTGACGACACCACCCTGAAGCTCGTGATCGACTTCAAGGGCAAGAAGTCCCACTCGATGGACCCGGCCTTCTGCGTCACGACGATGGACGTCCTCCCCGAGAACCACCTGCTGGTTCGCAAGGAGACGGAGCCCAAGAAGATCCAGGAGCTGATCGCCGACAATCCCGCCCAGCTGATCGTGGAGGCCCTCGAGTCCTACCCGAACAAGGCCACGACCGCCATCGACCTGGAGATCACCCTCTCCCAGGTCATCGGCGAGGAGAAGTTCAAGAAGTGGTGGGGCGACGCCCGCAAGGCCGTTGCCAAGGACCCCCGCGTCTCCGTCCCGGAAAAGAAGACGGAGTGCTACATCCTGCGCGAGACCCCGGTCTCGGCCGAGGATGAGATCTTCGACCAGTTTAACTCGACCCGCTCGGCCCGCCGCCGCATCTCGCTTGCCGAGGACTACGCCTCGGCCTCGGCCCACAAGGCCGCCCAGGCCAACCTGACCGAGGTCCTCAAGGGCGTCGCCGACGCCGTCAAGGACTCCAACCAGATCGACGCCGCCGAGCGCCTCTACGGCGCGGCCGTGCGCGACCGCATCGCCAAGGTCGCCGGCGTCGACGTCTCCACCTTCGAGCCCTCCCAGGCCTCGCTCGTCGCCAACCTGCGCGACCTTCCCGCGATCGCCGAGAAGATCCCGGTCCAGTTCCAGAGCCACTTCCTTGAGCTCATCAAGGAGACGCACCCGATCGAGTGCCGCGACATCGTCTTCAACCTACTCAAGGTCTCCCAGGGCAAGTTCACGACGGAGTGCATCAACTTCCTGGTCGAGAACGGCTACGCCGACGACCTGGCCTCGACCCTAAAGCGCTGGCAGACGGAGCAGAACCTGCGCGCGCCGGTGCTGCTGTGGATCGTCAAGAACAGGCACTCCAAGAAGTTCGCCAAGCTCCTGAACGACCTCATCACCCCGAGGCTCCTTTCCGCCATCTTCTTTGCGATCGACTACGAGGCCCTCCAGGCTGCGAGCGCCCGCAGGATCCCGCTCGGCGACATCCTCAGCGACGACGCGGAGCTGATCGCCGACCTCCTCTCCACGGCCGACCCCGAGACGGCGCGCGACCTCGCGAACACGCTGCTCCTGAACCAGGGCTTCGAGGAGCTGACCAAGAAGTCGCTCCTCGCCCGCTTCATCAAGATCTTCCCGAACATCCAGTCGCTGGTGGCCGTCGACGCCGAGGCCAAGGAGGACAACTTCCTTGTTTCCCGCGGCAGCTTCGAGCGCAAGCGCGAGGAGTACGAGACGATCGTCTCCAGGAAGATCCCCGAGAACTCCAAGGCCATCGCCACCGCCCGCGAGCACGGCGACCTTAAGGAGAACTCCGAGTACAAGATGGCCAAGCAGGACCAGCAGGTCCTGATGGCGCAGAAGAGCCAGCTCGAGCGCGAGCTCGCCCGGGCCCGCATCACCGACTTCAAGGACGCCACGACCGAGCAGGTCAGCGTCGGCAGCGTCGTCGAGGTCAAGGTGCCGGACGGCGCCACCGCCAAGTACACGATCCTCGGCGTCTGGGACGGCGATCCGGACAAGAACATCATCTCCTACAAGACCCCCCTTGGCGCGGCCCTGATCGGCAAGCGCGCGGGCGAGACGGTCAAGGTGAAGATGGGCACGTCCGAGGACTCGTACTCGATCGTCAGCGTCGCGAAGTACGCCTAAGGCTGTCGCGGGCCGGGGTTAAGGCGTTGCCATGGCGTGTGAAATCAGCACGCTGGCCGCGCAGTGAACACCTCCTGGGATACCCTCAAGATCCTGTCCGACCCCACACGCCTGCGCCTCCTGGCGTTGGTGATGCGTGAGGAACTTTCGGTTGCGGAGCTCCAGGAGATCCTGGGCATGGGCCAGTCGAGGATATCCTCCCAACTGGCGCTCCTTCGTCAGGCGAGCCTCGTCGTGGACAGAAGGGACGGGAAGAAGGCGTTCTATTCGCTCAGGCCCAACCTGCCCGCGGGGCAGCTGGCGCTCCTGAAGGCCGCGGTCGACAGCGTCGGCACGACGGACGTCATCGAGGAGGACGCCGGCCACCTGGACCGGGTCCTCGCCAAGAGGCGGCGCGTCTCCGAGCAGTATTTCAACCTGATAGCGGGCCGGCTCGGCCGCAACCACTGCCCCGGCAGGTCCTGGGAGGCCATCGGCCGCCTGGCGCTCCAGCTGGTCCCGCACGTGGTGATCGCGGACCTGGGTGCCGGCGAGGGCCTAATCTCGCAGCTTCTTGCCCGCAACGCGAAGCAGGTCTGGTGCATCGACAACTCCCCCCGCATGGTCGAGGTCGGCACCGAGCTTGCGAAGAAGAACGACCTCTCGAACCTGACCTATAAGCTGGGTGACATCGAGCAGGTCCCGCTCCCCGACGACTCGGTGGACCTGGCGATCCTGAGCCAGGCCCTCCACCACGCCCGCCACCCGCAGAAGGCGGTCGACGAGGCCTACCGCATCCTGAAGCCCGGCGGCCAGCTGCGTGTCCTCGAGCTCGCCGAGCACGACTTCGAGAAGGCCCACGAGCTCTACGCCGACCTATGGCTCGGCTTCAAGGAGAGCACGCTCGACCAGTTCCTGAAGAAGGCGAAGTTCATCAAGGTCGAGGTGGCGCCGGTCTCCAAGGAGACGGTCGAGCCCCACTTCGAGACCCTGCTGGCCACGGGCGTAAAGCCGTAGGCCTCGGGATTCCCGTCGGTTGACCCACGCCGCCAGGGCCGGCAAGGTCGGGCGCATGCTGATACCGCGAAAGTCCGC
>DASRSJ010000213.1:0-8760 GCA_035656555.1 Opitutaceae bacterium | reverse complement strand
CGGCAACACGATCCTCGGCGACGAGAGCAATGTCGGCGGCCCGGAGAACCCGGACGCCCTCTATCCCGACTTCGTGAAGATCGCGGAGGGCTTCGGCGTCAAGGGACGGCGAGTCATCAAGAAGAGCGAGCTGCGCGAGGCCATCCAGGAGATGCTCGACTGCGACGGCCCGTTCGTCCTCGACGTCATCGTGCCCTACACGGAGCACGTGCTGCCGATGATCCCGGCCGGCAAGACGGTGAAGGACATGCTCCTCAAGTAGGAGCTGTCCCTTCCCGGATTCACTTCGGCGGAGTCAGCTCATAGACGGCCCAGCCGTTCGAGAGCTCGTGCACCACGCGGCTGCCCACCTTGTAGGCCGCCTCGAGCGACGGGATGTACGCGGAGTAGCCCTTGTCGAGGCTCTCGCCTGAGAGGCTCTGGGCCGCGGTGGCCCCTGGCCACTGCATCACGTAGTTGGAGGCCGTCCTAAGGACGAGCACACGGCTGACGTCGGCCTTTCCAGCCCTCGTGAGCCACGTGAGAGCCTGGACTGTGCCCGTATCCTCCATGGCGCTCGTCGCGAATGTGCCCTGCCCCGCCGTGAAGTACTTCACCCAGCCCTCGGCCCAGGTGTTCATGAGTGCGCCGTGCCAGTAGTTCATCGAGGCCAGGTTGTCGCCCTCGATGACCGACGGCGCCTCGAGGGCCTTGGGGTATCCGACGTAGAGCGCCCTGTGCTTCTGGAGCCCGGGAGTGTCGGTAAGGACGGTGTCCTTCGTCAGGTTATAGGCCCAGTCGACAAGGACCGGATTGAGCCGGAACACCTGGCCCTCGCTGGCCGACATCGGCGCCTCGTAAGGCGCCTTCATGCGGAGCGGGATGTGCCCGGTCGTCCAGCCGGCCGGCATCTCCCGGGCGTCGATCTCGTGTCCCAGGTCGCCGTCCACGACCCAGTGGGCCCACGCGGCCGAGCCTATGGACATCACATTGGGATTGGCCCCGGCTATCCCCGCCACGACCCAGTAGGCGTGCGAGAGGTCAAAGCGCGGGTCGAGGCCCAGCGCCATGATGGTGGCCGAACTGTGGATCGTTCCGACGCCCGTCACGACACCCAGGACGGACCCGTCGCTCGTCGAGCGCAGGTCCCTCTCCCCCTGCGGGAAGCTCCAGGTCCTCTCGAGCTTCTCCCGCTCGACCCAGAACTGGAATTCTCCCGGGGCATCGCCCGTGTCCTGGCCCATCTCGAACATCGCGACCACCACCACCTTCACCTTGATGGGCTCAGCCGTCGCCCGGGCTGCGAAGCTGCAGAAGAAGAGCGTGATGCAAAGGACGAGTCGGCGTTTCATGACTGTGGCCAAAGCAGTTTCCGCGCCTGCAGTCCCGACTCCGGTTGACATCCCGGCCCGTGGACCCGCGAATCGTGAGGCCCATGTCCAAACCGTCTCCCGCCAAGGCCGGCCTCATCGCGCTGGCATGGCCCATATTCATCGAGCAGACGCTCCGGCTCCTCATCGGAACCGTGGACGTGTTCATGGTGAGCCATGTCTCGGACGGGGCCGTGGCCGCCCTCGGGGTCGCGAACCAGATCATCGTCTTCTTCCTGATCGCCTTCAATTTCATCGGGATCGGGACCAGCGTCGTCATCACGCATCACCTGGGAGCGAAGGACCGGCCGGGCGCCGACCGGATCGCCTCAAGCGCCATCGCGGTCAACACCTGGCTCGGGGCCGCCTTCAGCACCATCGTCTACTTCCTGGCCTATCCGCTTTTGCGCGTGATGCAGCTGCCCGATAGCCTGATGGACTACGCGCTGCCCTTCCTGACCCTCATGGGCGGCACGCTTTTCATGGAGTCCATGAACATCTCGATCGCGGGGGTGCTGCGGGCCCACAACCACACGCGCGACGCAATGCTGGTCACAGTCGGGCAGAACATCCTGAACGTCGCCGGCAACTGCATCACGCTCTTCGGGCTCTTCGGCTGCCCGAAGCTCGGCGTCTTGGGCGTCGCCCTTTCCGGCATCGTGAGCCGCTGCCTCGCCTGCATCGCCCTCTGGATCCTGCTCGACTACCACACCCACCTGCGCTTCCGGGCGCTGGACTTCGTCTCCATCAAGTGGAACAGCGTGAAGCGCATCCTGCACATCGGCCTGCCGGCGGCGGGCGAGCAGATGTGCTACTGGACGGCGTTCGTCACGGTGACGACCTTCGTCGCCGGGATGGGGGCCGACGCGCTGGCCGAGCAGTCCTACGTGCTGAACATCCAGCGCTTCGCGATGCTGTTCAGCTTCTCGATCGGCTTGGGCACCGAGATCCTGATCGGACACCTGATAGGCGCGGGTCAGTATGAGGATGCGTACAAGGCGCTGCTTAAGAGCCTGCGAACGGGACTCATCCTTGTCTCGATCGCGATCCTCGGCGTCGCGGCCTTGGCCCCCGTCCTCCTCGGGGCCTTCACGAAGAGCGCCACGATCCTGGCGACCGGCACCATCCTGCTGAGGCTCGCCGTCATCCTCGAGCCCGGGCGCGTCTTCAACGTGATCGTCATCAGCTCGCTGCGGGCCACGGGCGACGTCTACTTCCCGATCAAGATGGCCGCCCTCTCGATGTGGTGCGTCTGGGTGCCCCTGGCGTATTTCCTCGGCGTTAAGCTCGGCTTCGGGCTCATAGGCGTCTGGATCGCCATGATGACGGACGAGTGGCTGCGGGGCGTCCTCATGTTCTGGCGCTGGAAGTCGCGCCGTTGGCTCAAGCACGCCAAGCGCAGCCGCGAGCACGTGATCGGGGTCATCGACCCCCTGGAGACGGCCTAGCGGAAGCTGATCGTTCTGGCGCGGCGCGCGGCGAGCCCCCAGCGTGGGGACTTCGCCGCATGGATCTCATCCTTCGAAACGCAACGCTACCGGACGGCCGCAAGCTCCAGGACATCGCGGTCAAGGACGGGCGCATAGCCGAGGTCGCCCCGTCGATCGCCGCCAAGGGAGCGAGGGAGATTGACGCCGCCGGCAGGCTCGTCACGCCGCCCTTCGTCGACGCGCACTTCCACATGGATGCGACGCTGTCCTACGGCATACCGCGCATCAACGCGTCGGGGACGCTCTTTGAGGGCATCGCCCTCTGGGGGGAATTGAAGCCCCTCCTGACCCATGAGGCCGTGATCCAGCGGGCGCTCGACTACTGCGACTGGGCGGTCGCCCGCGGCGTCCTCGCCATCCGCTCGCATGTCGACGTGTGCGACGACCGCCTGCTGGCAGTCGAGGCGCTCCTGGAGGTGAAGAGGAAGGTCGCCCCTTACCTCGACCTGCAGCTGGTCGCCTTCCCGCAGGACGGACTCTACAAAAGCGCGAACGCCCTCGAAAACCTGAAGCGCGCGCTCGACCTCGGCGTCGAGGTCGTGGGAGGCATCCCGCATTTCGAGAAGACGACCGAGGAGGGGACAAAGTCGGTCAAGGTGCTGGCCCAGATCGCCGCGGAGCGGGGCCTCCGGATCGACATGCACTGCGACGAGACCGACGACCCGATGTCGCGGCACATCGAGACCCTTTCCCGCGAGACGAAGCGCCTCGGCCTCCAGGGCCGCGTCGTCGGCTCGCACCTGACGTCCATGCACTCGATGGACAACGCCTATGCCGAGACGCTGATACCGCTGATCCGCGACTGCGGCGTGTCCGCCATCGCGAATCCCCTGATCAACATCGTGATCCAGGGCCGCTACGACACCTACCCCAAGCGCCGGGGCCTCATGCGGGTGCCGGAGCTCCTCGCGGCCGGCGTCCCCGTGGCCTTCGGGCAGGACTGCGTGCTCGATCCCTGGTACAGCCTGGGCTCGGGCGACATGCTGGACGTGGCGCACATGGGCATCCACGTGGCGCAGATGACGAGCCCGAGCGCGATGCTGCAGGCCTTCACGGCCGTCACCGAGACGCCGGCCAGGATCATGGGGATCGAGGGCTACGGCCTGTCCGAGGGATGCAACGCGGACTTCGTGCTCCTCGATGCCACGAGTCCCGTCGAGGCCATACGGCTGCGCGCGAGCCGCCTGGCTGTCGTTCGCCGAGGAAAGATCATCGCGGAGAGTTCCCCGGGCGAAAGCCGCCTCAGCCTCCCCGGCAGGCCCTCGTCCACACACTTCCGCTAGGCCTGCCCAATGAAACTCCGCCCCAGGCTCTGCGCGCTATTTCTCTGTGCCTGCCTCGGCGGCACGCGCGGGTTATGCGTCAGCGAGGGCGAGACCTACGACCAGGTGATCGCGGAAAAGGGAAAGCCCGTGAGCCAGATGGGAATAGGATCAAGGCGCATCCTCAACTATCCCGATGCGGTCGTGAAGCTGGAGAACGACGTGGTGACGTCCGTGAAGGCCGTTGAGAGGCGGGAGCCCACCTCTGCGCCCGTGAGGATGGCCCCCGGCGGCAACCTCTCGCATCCGTCCGATGCCGGCCCCATGCCGAGCGGCCTCCTGGAGGCCCGGCAAAAACTCAGCCTGGCACTGGCGCGGGCGAGGGAAATCATCAACCAGCCGGTGGACTCGGTGCCGATGACCCCCGAGATCCGGTCCAAGGCCGCGGTATACCAGCAGGGCTGGGTCCACGACGGCGCCGAGATCCCCCACTTCATCGACGCCCACATCGAGGCCTCCCAGGAGCCGGTCGCCGCACAGTATTACTGGGTCACCTGCAACCTGACCCCGGGCCTCGCCTTCAGGTCCCAGGACAGGGAGTTCAACGCGCAGACGAAGTTCTTCTACATGGACCGCTCGCTTCCCAAGAAGCGGCTGAGCGCCGGGGAAATGGCCGAGCTCGACGTGGTCTACCACAAGATCGGCATGTACGCGGCCTACCTGCAGCGCGCCGGCCATCCCTGGACGCCGACGCCCGGGGAGTAGCGCGGGCCTCCCGCAGGCGCCGCTCATCCGGCTGACCGTGGGTCCGCCGCTCAGAGCTTCGGCGCTTCCAGCGTGGCCACGCTTCCCTGGTGGACCCATACCGCGGCGCAGATCGCGAAGGGATCCCTAGCGGAAGCGGCGCGGGTTGCGCCACTCCGCGGGCAGCAGGTACTCGGGGCCCATGATGTACATCCGGTAGTAGAGCCAGAAGACCAGGGCTCCGAGAAGCAGGATGAAGCCGATCTCGCCCAGTTCCCCCCATTTGCGCCGGCTGCTGCGGTGCAGGTTGCCGATCGTCACCTCGATCGCCGGGGCCAGGACAAAGCCGACCAGCGAGCCGCCGAAGAGCACCATGGCCATGACCACCAGCACCTGCTCAATCGGCTCGTCGATCAGCTTCGCCTTGTAGCTCACGAGGCCGACGCAGAGGTTCAGCAGCAGGATGCAGCAGGGCAGCACAAAGTAGTTCCTGACGACGTTCGTCTTCTTCATTCGGTTCTCGCTCGAATTGAGGTCCCATGAAACCCCATGGCAACCGCAATAGCCTACGGCTTGTGGTTCGGCCCGATGAGTTCCCTAAGGAACGCCTCGGTCGCCCAGGGAGCGGCCCCCTTGTACTTGGAGATCCATGCGTCGCCCTCCCCTATCCTGACTCCCTCGGGCGACCAGTCCGGGGAAAGGACGTTGGCCATGAGCGCATAGCCTGCGCCCGGATGGAGGCGAAGCGCCTTCCAGCAGCCGCCCGGCACGGGGACGACAAGCAGCTGGCCCAAGGCCACGTCCTTGCCGAGCGTCACCTTTTCCACGCGGCCGTCGGGATGGAAGATGAAATAGTCGACCGGTCCCCCGTCCAGGAGGATGTGGGTGTCGTCCGGCTCCAGCCAGTGCAGGTAGTTGGTCGGCAGCTCCCTCGTCAGCATGTAGTACACCTGCCCCTGGATGGGTTGCGTCCTGCCGTTGATCTCAAACTTCTGGGCGGAGGTCTTGATGAGGCTCAGGTAGCCCGACTCCTTGGGCAAAACGGACATCTTCAGCTCCGTGATCCACTTCTGGGCCTGCGGGTCGGACACGAGGGGGTCCGATGCTCGGCCAACTACTGCGGAGAGGAGGAGAAGCGCTGCGAAGCGGATATTCACAGGCGACGTCTAGCGCCGCCGGCGTCCGTTCACAAGTATAGCCCTAGGCCCGGTCGCGCCACCGCTTGTCCGCAAGCACGATGGATTCCTCGATCTGGCGATCCGGCACGGACCAGTAGGTCCTAAGGAGGAGATCCTTCTCCTCCCTGCCCACGAGGGCAAAGCCGTTCGCCTCGTAGAAGCGGATCGCCCAGGTGGCCGCCTTCCAGGTGCCGATCAACACGGGCCGGTCGGTGAGCTGGCCCAGATGGGCCAGCAGCTTCCCGCCGATACCCTGGCCGCGGCATCCCGAACGCACGTACGCGTGCCTGATCAGCGTCACATCCTTCACGTCCTGGATCCCCATGACGCCGTCCAGCCGCCCATCCCCATAATAGCCGTAAAACCTCACTCCCTTTCCAATCTCCGACATGAGCTCCGCCATCGGCATGTAGGGCTCGTGCCAGCGGTCCGCCGGTATCACGCCTTTGTAGGCCTGGGCCGAGTCGTTTATGATCTCGAAGACGACCGGCAGGTCCGACGGTTCACAGGACGCAATCGCTGCATTCACCTCAGCCCTCAGGATCTTGGTCATGACGACACTCTCATAATTGGTGCTGTCCCAGCTGACACGGTCGCGGAGCTGATAACCCCAGCGTGCGTACATCTCAATGAGATGCCCGGCTGGCGCCGCGGTATCCAGGGCCATGACGCTCGCGCCCTGGCCCAAGGCAAAGGCGACGATATGCCGGTGCAGGTCGCGGCCGATCCCGCGGCCCTTGAAATCGGGGTGCACTCCGAATTGCCCGAAGTGCCAGGTCTTAGGATCCGCGAAAATGGGCACCCTCGATTCCGTGTCCGGGCCGTACAGCGTGATCGTGCCCACGATCCGTCCCTCCGAGACGGCCACGAATGGATGGCCCTTCATCAACCTTTGGAGCGTGACCTGGGGGCCCTGGTGGGTCGCGTTGTAGCGCAGGCCCAGCGCCGCCAGCGGGGCGTACGCCAGGTGAAGCATCTCGGTCATCGCGGCGACGTCGTCGCCCTGCTCGAACGCTCGAATGGTCATGGGCTGCGCCTAGCTCTGAGGCAGAACCGTCGCGACGCGAGCCCGTCCGGAAGCGGCGGCTTCGCGCACCCGGGATCTCATCCGCTGCCGGATCCCGATGTCGTCACCGGCGGCACCCCTGCCGGACCGGAGGGCAACGTGGCGCCCGGCACCCCGTACACCTCCACCAAGGCTGTCCCGACGGTCTTGTCACCGCTCGAGACCACGGCGGTGTAGGATCCCGGCGAGAGCGTCAACAGGAGCGCGCAATCGGCGCTGTCCTGCGGCAGCGCAAAGGCCCCGGTTGAGACGGTGGCCGCCGCGATGCCCGTCGCCGTGGGCCCGCTGCTCCAGCCCGTGTTCGTCGCAAGCTGCTTGTTCGTCGAATCGAATACGGCCAGCTGCGGCTGCGCCAGGGCCGAGGGCACGGAGAACTTGCCCAGCGTCGGCCCCACGCCCCTCACCAAAACCTGGATCAACGAGCCCGGCTGCCCTGTCACCACGAAGCCGGCGATCGCAACGCCGCCGTCGACCCCCACGGCGGCCCTGCAGGAGACGTTTGACAGGGTCGCCAGCGGCACGGGCGTGATCGCGGTGACAATCACCACCTGATTCTGGGCGTGGGCCGTTCCACAGAACGCGAGCATCAACAAGAGCCCGGAGGCTTTTAGAGCATTCATGATATATTATTGCGGATGATTGTTAAGGGCCCGCGGCCGCCTAGGCCTGGCCATTCAGAAGACGGTGCCTGTAGAGCTTTGCGGCCTGGCTTCCCAGGTACAGGGAATAGATTATCCCAGCCCGGCAGATGGAGCTGATGACAAGGATACCCCAGCTTCCCGTCAGAAACGTGAGCGCCATCATAAGAAGGGTATCGATGCCGAGGACCGCTATGGAAACCGTGTAGGCCCATGCGTGGAACCTGAAGGTCAGGATTCCGCACGTGGTCAAAAGCCCCAGGATCGCCGCGATGACGACCATCGCGAGAACCGTGGTCACGGGCCCGTAAAAATGGCCCAGGGCAAATATAAGTTCCGTGAGATACAAACCAAAGGGCGAGCGGATCGGCGCCCGGTAAAGATTCAGCACGACGTTCACCAGTGAATGACGACAATGATCAGCGGCCACGCCGCGACGCTTCGCGCACGCCGGACCAGCGTGGAATTGAAGGGATAGAGGGCGTCCCTGTCGCTGTTTGGCGCCAGCAGCGGCGGCTTTCGCAGAAGTTCCTTTCGGTAATCGTTCACGATCTTTCAGGTTGCCGAGGCATGCCCTGCGACATCGCTTCCCATGATCGTCATTTCGCAGACGCCGGCGCGGCCGCCGGGGGCATTTCCTGTGCCATGGTCTGTTGGATTTCCTGCTCCATCTTGGCCGCGAAGGCGACGGCCCTTCCGCTCATCTCGCCGTTGATCGTCGTAAGCAGCATCCCCTTCTTTGCCTGGTAGGCCTTGCCGGACGGCGTGTCAAAGAAGGCCAGGATCCCGTCGATCTCATCCTGCGTGTAGGTCTTGGCGAACGCATTGCGATATACCTCCCGGAGGTAGTCCTTGCCGAACTCGGCGGCGACGTCGGCGCCTATCTGGGCCTTTAGCTTCTTCTTGATCGCCTCGTCGTCCTTCCCCAAATCGTAGGTGGCCAGCGCCTGGTCGAGGATTTTCATTTCCGTGTCCTGCACCGATTTTTGCGCGGCTTCCAGCATGTCGTCCGGAACGGAAAGGCGCACCAACC
>DASRSJ010000212.1:0-2855 GCA_035656555.1 Opitutaceae bacterium | reverse complement strand
CGCCCGCGACCGCACCCAGCTGGAAGATGGGCAGGAACATCGCCATGACGATGCCGCCGACGATGATGCCGAGGAACACGATGAGGAGGGGCTCGATCAGCGACGTGAGGGCGCTCACCGTCGCGTCGCACTCCACGTCGTAGAAGTCGGCGATCTTGTTCATCATGCCGTCGACGTTACCCGTGGCCTCGCCGGCCTTCACCATGTGCTTCATCATGGGCGGGAAGAACTCGTTGGACGCCAGGATCTCGGAGACCTGGCCGCCCTGGCTGACATGCTTGGAGATCTCGACGCAGGCGTCCTCGACCTGGACCTTGCCGCTGGCCGAGGCGACGATCTCGAGCGTGCGAAGGATCGGCACGCCCGAGCGGATGAGGGTCGCGTACGTGCGGCAGAAGCGGGAGAGGGCGATCTTGTGGATCAGGTTGCCGAAGATCGGCGCGCGCACGAGGGCCTTGTCCTTGAGGCGCCTGCCCTTCGGGGTGGCGACGAACTTGCCCATCAGGTAGTAGATGATGTAGGCGCCGCCGCCGACCGCCCAGAACCAGTGCTTCATGAAGTTCGAGAGATCGATCAGCATCTGCGTCGGGACCGGCAGCTTGGCGCCGAAGTCCGCGAACATGGCCGCGAACACCGGGATGACGAAGATGAGGAGCACGTTCACGAGCACGACGGCCAGCGAGATGACGCCGATCGGATAGGCCATGGCCGACTTGACCTTCTTGGTCAGCTTGACCGTCGCCTCGAAGTAGCCGGCGACCTTGCCCAGGATCTCGGCCAGGCCACCGCTCGCCTCACCGGCCTCGACCATCGAGATGAAAAGGGACGGGAACGCCCTCGGGAACTTCTTAACCGAGGACGAGAATGAGTTACCCTGGGAAATATCCAGGCGCACGTCGCGGATGATGATTCGGAAGCGCGGGTCCTCCGTCTGGTCCTGCAGGGCCTCGAGGCACTGCACGAGCGGCAGGCCGGCCACGAGCAGCGACGCCAGCTGCTGGGTAAACATCGTCAGTTCGCCGAGAGGCAGCTTGTATTTCTTCGCGCTCTTCTCGAGCGACTTCTGCTTGGCGAGGGCCTGCGCCTGGCGCACGTCAGAGCCCGCCTTGGTCGCTGCGGTGGGTCGGGCCGCGGAGGTGCCCGGGGAGGCAGAAGCTGAGGAGAAAATTGCCATGCGCTTCTTAAAACACCACGCAAGCCCAGCCGCAACCCCATTTGCTGGGCCGCCGCCAGGTGAATTGGGTGTAAATCCACGTAGCCGGGGTCCAGTTAAGGGCAAAACGGCCGACCGCCCCCCACGCCATGATTTCCTTCGGGAAAACCGGTCGGCCGAGGCTCGGCCCTCAGGCCTCGGCCGTCGTTGGGTCGATCATCGACTTCACCAAGCACACCTTGTTGGCGGGGAAGCCGCCGAGCCTAGCGTGCTCGCGGACCATCTCCTCGTTCGGGGCGATGTACACGCAGTAGAGCTTGTCGTCCGAGACGTAGCTCTGGACCCACTGGATCTGTGTCCCGAGCTTCTTGAGGACCTCGCAGGACTTCCTTGAGGCACCCTGGAGGTCGGCGAAGCTGGCCTTACCGATTCCGGCGATGTCACGTTCGATGATGTATTTGGGCATGTGTCTTTCTGGATTGGATTTGGGTTTACTGGACCGCCTTCAGGTTAGCAGAGACGGGCTGCGCCGCCCAATGCCGTGTCGCTGGGGTCCCATGCCATTTGGGCATCGGCTCAGCGTATCGTGGCTGCGGCCCGGCGCGCCTCAGCAAGCGTGAGGTCCACCAGATGCCTCGAGATGGCGGAGCCCTTGCTCGAGTAGGCCGCGTGTATGTCGACGGTGAGCCCCGGCGCCTTGAACTTCACGAAGGTGATGCCCGGCAGCGGGGCCACCTGCGCGAACGAGTCCAGGATCGCTATCCCCATCCGCTTCGTGACGAGCAGGATCAGCTCCGGCAGCCCGTTCGCCTCGTGCAGGATCCTCGGCGTGAAGCCCGCGGCCTTGCACGCGGCGACGAAGGCGTGGTCCCGGCCCGGCGCGGAGTCCGGCGTGAGGCTTATGATCTCCTCACCCTTCAGGTCCGAGAGGGAGATCTGGCGCTTCTTCGCCAGGCGGTGGTTGTTCGCCATCATGGCCAGGGCCGGCACCGTGCACGCGACCTCGGTCGTCACGCCCGGGACGGCGGGATAAACGCCGGGCCCGAGGAGCGCGGCGTCCAGGCGTCCGCCCGCGACGTCGTCGACCAGCTCGGCGCTCGAGGCCTCGATCAGGTTTGTCGTCGTCTTCGGGTACTTCCTGGAAAGCTTCCCGAAGGCGGGTCCAAGGATGTTGGCCCAGATGCAGACGCTGCTGTAGTAGCCGACACGGAGCGCGGCCTCCTGAGCATCCCCCGTCCTCTTCGCGGTGCTGAGCGCCTCGTCCACCGCGGCCACCGCCTTGCTGCCGCTCGCGTGGAGAGCCTCGCCCGCCGCGGTGAGCTTGAGGCCGTTCGGCTGCCGAACGAAGAGCGGGTGCCCGACCGAATGCTCAAGGTCGCGTATGTGCCGGCTAAGAGCGGGCTGCGTCACGTGCAGACGGCGGGCCGCCTCCGAGATGTTCAGGGTGTCGGCGACTGCGAGGAACGTGCGAAGATGCCTCAACTCCACTCCCCACTCTCCGGCGATTCCTCAGCCGTGCGCCAGCCTCGATTTCAGAGATTCCCAAATCGGGGCAGACATATCGAAATGTTAACGCAGGGGCACCTCTATCGCCGGCTACCGAAGGCGGACGTCGTATACGGCGAAGGCCAGCACCCGCGCGCCGGGCTCAGCGGACTCGGGGACGCCGGGCGAATCGGAGGTAAACTCGATCGTGTTGATG
>DASRSJ010000211.1:0-22902 GCA_035656555.1 Opitutaceae bacterium | reverse complement strand
AGGTCATTGCGTCGCAGAAGCTCCAGCAGCGCTTCGACCAGGATCCCGCGTCGATCAAGGCGGAGACCATGGCTGCCCGCGCGGTGCCCGAGTGGCTGAAATCGGAGATGGACGTCTCCCTCTCCTTCCTGAGGCACCTGCAGACGGAGCCCGCACTCTGGATACGCGCCAAGGCGGGGACGGCCCCGAAGCTCGCGCAGGCCGTCGCCAACATGAGCCCCGCCAGGCTCCCCGCGTCGCTCAAGGCGCCGCCGAGCCTCGCGGCCCTCAAGTACTCCGGGACGTCGGATCTTCACAAGATGCCCCAATTCCAGGGCGGCGAATTCGAGATCCAGGACCTCGCCTCGCAGGTCGTGGGTCTCGCCTGTGCCCCGAAGGCTGGCGAGACGTGGTGGGACGCCTGCGCCGGCGAGGGCGGCAAGACGCTCCATCTCTCTGATCTCATGGGCAACAAGGGGCTTCTCTGGGCGACGGACCGCTCGGCGAGGCGCCTCTCGATCCTGAAGAAGCGCACGGGCCGCGCCGGGGTCTTCAATTACCGCAGCGCGGCGTGGACCGGTATCGTCCCGGCTCCGTTCAAGACCAAGTGCGACGGCGTGCTTGTCGACGCCCCGTGCAGCGGCGTCGGCACCTGGCAGAGGAACCCCCACGCGAGGTGGACCACATCCATGACCGATGTGACCGAGCTCGCGGCCGTGCAGGCCGGGCTCTTGGACAAGGCCGCCCTCTCCGTGAAGACGGGAGGCCGTCTGGTCTATTCCGTCTGCACGCTGACCCGCAGCGAGACGACGGCCGTGGCCGACGCCTTCCAGGCGTCGCATCCCGACTTCGAGGCCGCCCCCATCGCCCTCTCGACCGACGGGTCGAGCCGCTTGACGCTTCTTCCCGAGGAGTTGAACGCGAACGGCATGTTCCTCGCGGCCTGGAAGAAGGCCCGCTAGGGCTAAGGCTGCTTCGAGAGGTCGGCCCCGACCTGAGCCGACGCGAGGTTGCCGCTGTCGATCAGGCCGGCCACCGCCTCCGGCATCCTCGCCATCAAGTCGTCAAAGGACGAGAAGCGGTACTTGGGATCCGCGGGAATCTTCACCGCGTTGTCGATGTGCATCTCGTAGCCGACCATGAACGTCTTGAAATAGAGATCCTTCTTCGTGCGGGCGTCGATCAGCCGCACACGGATGACCACCCATGGCTGGTAGTGCGTCGTTGTGGCCGACGACATGTAGCCCTCGTGGGTGATCCAGACCGCCATGATGGCGTCTGAGTCCACGTTCACATTCGAAAAGTCGTCGCTTTTGCCGTCGGCCGTCTTGACCGGGTATTGTGTCGTGTCGACCGAGACCTGGTATCCGTCCTTCTGGAGCGCGCTCACGATCGAGTCCTGTAGCGGCCCTTTCAGGGTTACCTTCATGCTCACGAGCTTAGCCACGAATGTCTTCGAGTGCTCCGCATTGGTGAGCCCTTGGACAAGGCCGCCGACCGCGCCGAAGAGACTCGCCGCGCCCCCGAAGTTAACGACATGGACGACCGGCGGCTCGCGGAGCGCCAAAAGCGTCACCTTCTTTGCCTTGGCGACCGTGTCCCGGCTGGCGTCCACGCTCTCGACGGATGCGCAGCCGCATAATGAGGCGCAGAGGATTGCAACGGCGGCGAATGACCAGGGGGGCGATGACATGCTGGATTGGGGAACTGGCCTCCCAGCACGCCGCGGGCTGCAGGTAGATCGACCCGAGCCCATTGCCAGCTGGATATTGGCGATGAATGAAAAAGCGCATTTCAGCCGGCCGATCAATTCCATAAGGGACCAGATCCAAGGGTGTTGGTGGATTGATTGGGCAACGTCTGCTTTCGGTGGTATAGTCGCTCCATGATCAAGCGCTCCCTGGCCGCACTCGCGGCCATTGCCCTCGTCTCAGCCTCCAGCCTCAGGGCCGATCCCGAGTACCCCCACATGGGTCCGGACATCTATGACGTGCATGCGGACGGCGAGGCACTGGTGTCGAAGGCGGTCGCCACCGCCGCTGTGACCAACAAGGTGGTCCTGGTCGAGATCGGCGCCAACTGGTGCATCTGGTGCAGGAGGATGCACACGGTGTTCGAGACCGACCCCGGCGTCTCCAAGGCGCTCAAGGACGGCTACATTGTCGTCATGATCGATGTGAACACACGGCATGGGGAAAAAAGAAACGCGGAATTGAACGCTCGGCTCGGCAATCCCTCCGCAAGCGGGATACCTGACATCGTTCTCATCGACTCAACGGGCAAGCAGTTGATGACGAAGGACACAAGCGAGCTCGAGGAGGGCGACGGGTACAGCCTGCCGAAGGTCAAGGCGTTCCTGGCCCAGTGGGCCCCGAAGGCCAACCCGTAGGCTTGCCCGGACGCTGCCGGCTTCGGTAGCGTCTTCCTTCCATGTTTGCTGACCTGTCCGACCGACAATGGCTCTGGTGCGCCGCGGCGTTCTACACCGCGGGACTCATCCTGGGCACGGTCTCCCTCATCAGGGGAAAGAGGACCTCGGGATTCCTGATCTCCTGTGCGATCCTCGCGGGCTACGTGCTCCAGTTTGTGGGCCTCGGAATCCGCGGGCACGCGACGGGCGGCTGCCCGCTCGGCAACCGCTTCGAGATCCTCCAGTTCACGGCCTGGTCGGCCATCACGTTGTATCTCGCGGTCGGCGTCACGTTCCGCTCGAGCCTCCTGGGCTACTTCACGGCGTGCCTCGGGGCGGCCCTGACGGTCGTCTCCCTTTCAATCCCAAGCTGGGACGCAGTGCTTCGGACGCACATCTTCGGGGGCAATCCATGGATCGAGCTCCACGCGGCGATGGCCATCTTCAGCTACGGCGTGTTCGGGCTCCTGGCGCTGACGTCCGCCCTGTTCCTGCTGCGGCACTTTTCCCTCAAGCAAAAGCATGTGGGCGGCTGGTTCTCGCTCCTTCCCTCGATCATGGACCTCGACCACATCGAGGTGCGCCTGCTCGGCACGGGCCTGGCCCTCCTGACCCTGGCCCTCCTCTTCGGCTCCGTCTACTGGACGCGTGACACGGCCACGGTCGGCCATGCGAAGCTCGCGGCCACGCTCGCCGTCTGGGCCGCGGCCGCGATCGCCTTTGGGCTGCGGGTCATGGGCCGCCTCCTGGCAAAGCGCTTCGCCTGGACCTGCCTCGCGCTCTTCGCCGCCGCTCTCCTCTCGCTCCAGGCCGTGGATTCCAGTCGCCACCCGGGCGCGACCACAGCCGAAAGGGCGTCGCCGTGAGCGAGGCCTGCCTCTTCGTCCTCGGAGCGTCCCACCACAACGCACCCCTTGAGGTGCGCGAGCGCCTGGCGATCGAGTCAGAGAGCGCGCTCCGCGCGGACCTGGCCGGCGTCGCGGGCTTGCGCGAGCTCGCGGTCCTGAACACCTGCAACCGGGTCGAGTTCTACGGCGTCGGGACGGATGCGTCGGCCGTCCTCGCCGTCCAGGCCGCCTACTGCGCCCGCCAGAAGTTCGAGGTGCCTGAGTTTGAGCGGATCCGCATCCATATGACCGGACGCGATGCGGCGCTCCACCTCTTCGAGGTCGCGAGCGGCGTGGACTCCCAACTCGTGGGCGAGAACGAGATCTTTGGACAGGTAAAGGACGCCTACGCCGTCGCGCAGGCGAGCGGCTCGACGGGATCCGTCCTGAACCGGGTCTTCCAGAAGGCCTTCCAGGCCGCGAAGCACGTCCGCACGCATACCGGGATCGCGGCAGGAACGGTCAGCGTGGCCAACGTAGCGGTCGATCTTGCCAACAACATCTTTGGAAGCCTGTCGGGCGCCCGCGTGCTAGTGCTTGGCACAGGCGAGATCGGAAGCGCCACGGCCAAGGCCTTCGCAAGCCGCGGCGCCGCACACCTCGCGGTTGCCGGGCGCAGGGGCGAGGTCGCCCTGGAGATCGCGGCCGCGCTCGGCGCGGGCACCGTGCCTTTCGAGGAGCGAAACGGCCTTCTCGCGGAATTCGACGTCGTCGTCTGCTCCACCTCGGCGCCGAACGTCATCCTGACGGCCGCCTCGATCTCGATGGCGATGAGGCGCCGGCCCGCGAGGCCGCTCCTCCTGATCGACCTCGCGCTGCCGCGAGACATCGAGGCCGGCGCTTCGGACCTCCAGAACGTGTTCCTCTACAACCTGGATGACCTGGCGAAGATTGCGGAGACAAACCGCGCTGCCCGCGAGGCGGAGGTCGTGCGCTGCCGGGCGATCCTGGCAGAGAAGGCGGACGGGCTCTGGGCCCAGGTGATCCGCAGCATCGGCTCAGCGGGCGAATCCACACAGGCGCCCGATGCGGAGGGTCGCGCCACCGGGCAGGCGGCCTCCCCGTAACCGCTCCTAGCCAATCTTTGAGAAGAGCCAGTCGGCCTCGGTCACTCCGTTCGGGTTGACGAGCATCGAGCGCAGCTCCGAAGCCTGCATCCCTGTCCTGTCCCTGCGGGCGGCATCCCCGATGCATTCCCTCAGCTGGGCCGCAAGGACCGAGGGCGACGAGGTCGCCTGGATGAACTCCGGATACATCGGCTCGCCAAGGATGATGTTGGCGATCCCCAGATAGGGCACGCTGACGATCCACCGGCCGACGAAATAAGTGACGGGATCCGTGCGGTAGACGATCGCCCCGGGTATCCCCGCAAGGGCGCAGTGCATCGACATCGTCCCGCTGCTCGTGAGGACGGCGCTGGAGCCGACCGTGCCCGCCCCTGTGCGCTGCAGGCGAACGCCCTCGGGAAGTCCGATCGATTCCAGGACCGAGCGGATCTCGTCGCTCGGATAAAGGACAACAGCGCCCACTCCCGGGGATTCTTTCGCAAACTCCCTATAGGCCTCGGCAAGGATGGGAAAGATGAGGGAAACGGCTTTCGGCCTGCTTCCCGGCAGGAGGAGGACCGGGCCCTTGGGATCATAGCTGACCGGCGGCACGTAATCCTGCGCCATGAAGGGATGCCCGACAAACTCAACCGGCAGCGACGTGTCGGCGTAGCTCTCGATCTCGAACGGGAAGATGACCGCGAGCGAGTCCAGGTTGCGGGCCATGTCGTAGCGCCGGTCGGCGCGCGAGGCCCAGATCTGCGGGCTGATATAGTAGACAGTCCTCACATTGCCGCCGCCCTTCACGCTGATTCCCCTCAGCCGCAGGGCCTTCGCGATCCGGAGGTTGACGCCGGAATTGTCCACGAAGCAGACGGCCTTCGGGCGGTGGCGGTCGACCCAGTCGACCGTCTCCTCGATGAGCTTCCTGAAGAACGAGAGATTGCGCGCGACCTCCGCCAGGCCGATCACCGACATCGCGGTCCTGTCGAAGAGGAGTTGGGCGCCCGCCGCGGCGAGCCTCGGCCCGCCCAGGGCCGCGACGCGCAGGCCCGGTTTTCTCGCCAGCACGCCCTTCACCATCCTTGCCGCGTGCTCATCGCCGGAGTGCTCGCCGGCGATCACCAGGAGGTCGGGCGGCCCGCCCAGCGGGGCCGGCAGCGGGAGCGATGAGGGACCCGTCATTTCTTCTTTTTGCGGATCTGTTCGGTGATCTGGATCGCGACCTCGAGCGCGCTCTTGCCGAGCGCCGCGCCCACCTTGGGCTGCTTGGAGGTCTTCACGCTCTCGACGAAGTGCGCCAGCTCGAGGGCCAGCGGCTCGCCCTTCTCGATCGGGATCTGGTGGACCGGTATAGAGCTCGCGTCGCCGCCCTTCACGAGGCCGATCTTCATCTTCACCCCGTAGGCGATGATGTCGCTCTTCTTCACCAGGTGCCCGGACTGGTTCATGAAGTCGAGGGAGAGGTAGGCGTTGTCCTGGAAGATGCGGATCTCGCGCGCTTTCTTAAGGCTCATGCGGCTGGCGCTTAGGTTTGCGACGCAGCCGTTCTCGAACTCGATACGCGCGTTCGCGATGTCCTCGGTCTTTGAGAGAACGTTGATCCCGACGCTGTCGATCTTGGCGATCGGCGACTTGACGAGCGCCAGCACGATCCCGATGTCGTGGATCATGAGGTCCAGGACGACGCCCACCTCCGTCCCGCGCGTGGTGTAGGGCGCCAGGCGCTCGGCCGTCAGGTACTGGGGATGGCTGGCCTCCTTCTCGAGGAAGGCCATGACGGGGTTGAAGTGCTCGATGTGGCCCACCTGGACCAGGCACTTGTTGGCCTGGGCCGCCGCGAGGACGCGCTCCGCCTCGTCGAGCGAGGCGCAGATCGGCTTCTCGATCAAAAGATGGCACCCCTTGGCCAGGAGCGGCAGGGCCACCTGTTCGTGGAGGTCGGTCGGGACTACGACAGACACGGCGTCACAGGCGGAACCCAGCTCCTCGATCGAGGCGAACTGGCGGCATCCGAACTTGGCGCTGATCTCCGCGGCCCGCGCTTTCGAGGTGTCGTAGACGCCGGCAAGTTCTGCCCCGGGAAGGGCCGCGTAGATGCGCGCGTGGTGCTGGCCTAGGGAGCCGACTCCGGCGACGCCGCAGCGGATTTTGGGGGCGGGCATGGTGTTGGACGTTATCCCGAGTCGTCGGCGGCGCGAGCCACAAACCCCCCGAAGGGTTCAGCCCGGCCCGAGGTTGCCGGCGACCATGTGGAGGCTCCTCGAGGTCTTGGCCGCGTGGGCCATGTTGTGGGTCACGAGGATGAGCGCCGTGTTCGCCGAGGCGCAGAGGCCCAGCAGGAGATCGATCACCTCGTTGCCGGTGCGCTCGTCCAGGTTGCCCGTGGGCTCGTCCGCCACGATGAGCTTCGGCCTGTTCATGAGGGCGCGGGCAAGGGCGACCCTCTGGCGCTCGCCACCGGACAACTGCGAAGGCAGGTGATGGCCGCGCTGGCCGAGGCCCACGTGGTTCAGGAGCTCCGCCGCTCGCGCCTTGGCCGCGGCATCGACGCCGCCGAGGATCCGGCGCGCGAGAAGCACGTTGGAGTAGGCGTCGAGCTCGGGCACGAGGTAGAAGGACTGGAAGATCATCCCGAGATACGCCGCGCGGCGGGCGGCGCCGGTCTCGGGCGAGCCGCCCCAGGTGACGGTGCCCGTGTCCGGGGCGTCGAGGCCGGCCAGGAGGTTAAGGAGCGTCGACTTCCCGGAGCCGGACTCGCCGCGGATGCTGACGCTCTCGCCGGCGGCGACGTCCACGTCCACGCCGCGCAGAACCGCGAGCGTCAACTCCCCGCTCTTGTAGCTCTTCGTCAGCCCGCGGGCGCTTAGGACAAGCTCACTCACTGCGGAGCGCCTCCACGGGTTTGAGCCTGGCGGCGCGCCACGCGGGCAGGAGGCCGGCCAGGGTCGAGATGGAGATTGTCAGGACGATGATCAGGACGACCGTGGGCCCCGAGGTGTGGGACGGCAGGTCGGTGAACTGGTAGAATCTCTGGAAGACGCCCTCGCGGTTCGTGACCCGCGCAAACCACTCGAGCACGTTGTTTCGGACCGCCAGGGCGCCGAAGCCGAGCGCCAGGCCGGTCGCTGTGCCAAGGACTCCGATGAAAAGGCCCTGGGCGCAGAAGCAGGCGGCCACCTGGAGGGGCGTTGCACCCATCGCGCCCAGAAGTCCAATCTCGCGGGTCTTCCTGACAACAGAGATGAGGAGCGAACTCGTGACCGAGAACGCGGCCACGACGACGATGAAGAGGAGCAGGAAGAAGATCATGCTGCGCTCCATGTTCACGACCCAGAGGAAGTCCGAGAAGCTGTCCTGCCAGGAGAAGGCGCGCACGTTGTCCGGGAGGACCTGGTTGATGCGGGCCGCGGCGGCGTCCTCGTTCACGCCGTCCTTCAGGCGGACGTCGATCCCGTGGATCGTGGCGCCGAGGCCGTAGAGGTCCTGGGCGAGGCGCAGGGTCCCGTAGGCGGTGCTGCTGTCCAGCTGTTGGTGGCCCTTCCTGAGGATCCCGACCACCTTCACCTGGCGGGGAAGGAAGACGGAGTCGGCGCTCAGCTTGTTGATGATGAGGGGGGAATAGACCTCGACCGTGTCGCCCAAGGTCGCGCCGATGCTGTTGGCCAGCTGGTCGCTCAGGATCACCGAGTCGTCGTCGAGGTCGTCGAGCGAGCCCGCGATCACGTACTGGCGAAGCTGGGTCACCTTCTCGATGCTGCTCAGGTCGAGTCCCCGGAGCATCGGGAACGTGCTCTTGTCGCCCAGCTTGATCATGACGGCGTCGCTCGCGTACGGGGTCGCGGCCGCGACGCCGGGGACAGCCTCGATCGTCTTCACCATGGACGGGTAGTCGCTGATCAGCCCGTGGGCCACCACCTGCACCTCGCCCTCCGTGTCCACGATGATGTGGCGGATCTGGTACTCGAAGCCGCCCATGACGCTCATGACGACGACCAGCACCGTGACGCCGAGCGCCACGCCGACCGTCGAGATGAAGGTGAAGAAGGGGAACTTGCGCCCCGTCGGGAAAAGCTGCCTCAGCGCAAGGTGGAGGTACCAGGGCACGGGGTCAGGCGCCGTCCGCCGGCTTCGCCTCCGAGGGGCGCAGCTGCGGGAAGAGGATCACGTCCCGGATGCTCTCGGCCCCGGTCAGCAGCATGCAGAGGCGGTCGATGCCGATGCCCATGCCGCCCGCGGGCGGCATGCCGTGCTCGAGGGCGAAGAGGAAGTCCTGGTCGACGCTCTGCGGCTCGCCGCCGGCCTGCTTCTCGAACATCTCCCGCTGGACGTCGGGGTCGTTCTGCTCGGAGTACGCCGGGGCGATCTCCATGCCGCCGATGCAGAGCTCGAAGACGTCGAGCGTCGTCGGGTCCTCGCGGTTGATCTTAGCAAGCGGGCAGAGCTCCTTGGGAAGGTTCAGGACGAAAGTCGGCTGGATCAGCGTCGGCTCGATCTTCTTCGAGAAGATCTCGTTCGTGATCTCGAAGTCCTCCCAGGCCGCCTCGACCTTCAGGCCCATCTTGGCGACGGCCTCGATGTGCTCGGCCTTGCTGCGGCTGAACCATTCCGGGTCGCCGGTCTCCGCGCGGATCAGGTCCTTGTAGGTCACCTCGCGCCAGGCGCCGCCAAAGTCGATCGTCTGGCCGCTGCCCGGGTGCAGGATCTTGTCGTTGCCGAGGACGTCGCGGCAGATCGTGACCAGCATGTCCTTCACGAGCCGCATCATGCCCCTGTGGTCGCTGTAGGCCTCGTAGAGCTCGAGCATCGTAAACTCGGGGTTGTGCTTCCTTGAGATGCCCTCGTTGCGGAAGTTGCGGCCGATCTCGAAGACGCGGTCAAAGCCGCCGACCAGCATGCGCTTGAGATAGAGCTCGAGCGAGATGCGCAGGAAGAAGTCGACGCCGAGCGCCTTGTGGTGGGTGACGAAGGGGTTGGCCGCGGCGCCGCCGGCGACTGTCTGCAGGACGGGCGTCTCGACCTCGATGTACTTTCGCTCCTCGAGGAAGCGCCGGATTGTCGCCACGACGCGGGAGCGGGTCAGCAGCCGAGTCCTCGACTCGCGGTTCACGACCAGGTCCAGGTAGCGCTGGCGGTAGACGGTCTCCGGGTCGGCCAGGCCGTGCCACTTCTCGGGCAGCGGGCGCAGCGCCTTCGCGAGCAGGACGAAGGACTCGGCGCGGACCGTGATCTCGCCGGTCTTCGTCTTGAAGAGGGTGCCCTTGGCGCCGACGATGTCGCCCAGGTCGAGCTTCTTGAAGGCCGCGTAGGCGTCGTCGCCGACCACGTCCTTCTTCAGGTACAGCTGGATCTCGCCCTGCTGGTCCAGGATCTTGACGAACTGGCTCTTGCCCATGTCCCGGATCGTGACCAGGCGGCCGGCGACCGACACGGCGACCGTGTTGTCCTGGCCCTCGATGTGGGCCTTCAGGGCCTCGGCCGAGAAGTGCGTCGCCACAAACTCGGCCCGGAACGGGTCGACCCCGGCCGCCCTGAGCTCGGCAAGCTTCTGCCGGCGCACTGCGTGCTGGTCGTGGGTTATGTCGGCGGGTATGTCGCTCATGTGAGCGGGTCAGCCTGCCCTCCGGCGAGCCTCGGGGCAAACGGAAAGTTCCGCTGGTTCCTTGCTTGTGATTGTCCAATCATGGTATCCCTTTCTGGCTATAAACCCGGAACAAGAGACTCCCGTAGACACCACCCGCAAGCCGTCGTGGCTCAGGGCCAAGCTGCCGACCGGCCCCGCCTACTCGGCCGTCAGGACCCTGGTGGACAAGCACAAGCTGCACACGGTCTGCCAGAGCGCCCAGTGCCCGAACCTCGGCGAGTGCTGGTCGCGCGGGACGGCGACCCTCATGATCCTCGGCAACATCTGCACGCGCTCCTGCAATTTCTGCGCGATCCAGACGGGGCGGCCGACGGAGCTGGACCTGGGCGAGCCCCCGCGCGTCGCCGAGGCCGTGGCGACCATGAACCTGAGGCACTGCGTCATCACGAGCGTGGCCCGCGACGAATTGGCCGACGGCGGCGCCTCGGTCTGGGCGGCCACGATCCGAGCCATCCGCAACCGGAACCCGGCGACCGCGATCGAGGTGCTGGTGCCGGACTTCAAGGGCAGGCTCAACGACGTCGACACCGTCCTCGACGCGAAGCCGGACATTTTCAACCACAACGTCGAGACCGTGGAGCGGCTGCAGAAGCCCGTCCGCGTCCAGGCGAGATACGACCGCTCGCGCTCCGTCCTGCGGCACGCGAAGAGCCGCGGCTTCACGGTGAAGACCGGGATCATGCTGGGACTCGGCGAGCGCCAGGAGGAGATCGAGCAGACGCTGCGCGACCTGGCGGGCGACGGCATCAACATTCTCACGATCGGCCAGTACCTCCAGCCCTCCAAGCAGCACCTGCCGATCAGCCGCTGGGTGACGCCTGAGGAATTCGTGAGGTGGAAGGAATTCGGCCTCTCGATCGGTTTCGGCGTCGTCGAGAGCGGCGCCATGGTCCGCTCGAGCTACCACGCCGACGAGCAGTCGCTAAAGTACACGGGCGAGGAGCACCTGAACACCCGAAATGCCCTCGCGGGCGCCTAGGGCCGGAGCGCCCCGCGGTTCAAGGCGAGGCTGCGAAGCGACAGGACGTGGGTCAGGATACCCATCGGGGGCCCGACGAAGAGCGGCACGAGCGATAACGGGTACATGGCGAGGATCGGGACGTGAAAGAGCGTCGCGGTCGTCGGGGCGACGATGAGGTCCAATATGCCGAAGAGGTTCCATGCGACGGCGAGCGGCATAGCTGCCTTGTGGCGCCGGTAAACCGCCATCGCCACGAACGGCGCGGCGAGACCCGTGATGAAATCCCCCACCCCGGCCGGCCACGCGAACCCGCCGGCAAGGACGCCGTAGGCGTAATTGGGAAAGAGGAAGAGGATGCCCGCCATCCGGTAGGCCTGGACACCGATGAGGGCCGCCGGCACGACCGCGGCGTTGATCTCCCGGCCAGCCTTCGAGCCGAAGGCCCACAGGAGCGCGACCAGGAATGGGCCAAAGGAAACAAGGCCGCTCAGCGGCAGGCGCAGGCTCTCATTCGGAAGCGGGAAGTGGGCGCGGTCACCGAGGATGAAGGCGCAGGCGAACCACAGGCCAAGGAAGACGGCAATGAGACCCGAGGAGGCCGGGCGTATGCGCTCGGCCTGGCGCGCATACCAGGAGACGAGGAAGATGCCCTCGGTCATGACGACCAGGGCGGCGATGCACTGAAGGATAAGAGGAACGGAGGAAGCAGGGTTCATGGGAGCTGATTTGAGTTAGTCACTTGTTAATAACAAGTGACACGGTGATAAGTGACTTGCGAAAAGCAAGACGCAAGCGCACTTTGCCCCCATGCCAAGGAAGCCCAAGGCCGAGACACGGCGCTCCAACTGCCCCATCGCCTGCTCGCTCGACCTGGTCGGCGACCGCTGGACGCTCGTCATCGTGCGCGACCTCCTGCGCGGCCTGACGAAGTACGGGGAGTTCCTGGGCGGCGAGGAGGGGATCCCGACGAACGTCCTGGCCGAGCGCCTTGTTCGCCTGGAGGAGGCGCGGCTGGTCACCAAGACCCCGTACCAGCAGAATCCGGTCAGGTTTTCCTATGAGCTGACCGCCAAGGGCCGCACGCTGGCCCCCGTGGTCGGCGCCATCGCCATGTGGGGCCAGAAGAACTTCCCGGGGGCCGCCCTCGACCCGGAGCTGCGCAAGCTGGTCGAGGCCCACGCCAACTCGTAGGTCCGGGAACGGCCGCGACGAGCCCAAACTGCTTGCGCCCGCAGCGCATGTGGCGTCTATGTTCCGCAGCCGCCAACACGGCGAAGAAACCTATGTGCGCGCTCAACTCCAGGAAAGAGATCGTTGAGAACTGGCTGCCCCGCTACACCGGGGTGCCGCTGGAGAAGTTCGGCGAGTACATCCTCCTGACGAACTTCCAGAAGTACGTGGATATGTTCGCCAAGGTGCACAAGGTGCCCGTCCACGGCCGGGACAAGCCAATGCCGACGGCGACCTCGGGGAAGATGACGATCATCAACTTCGGCATGGGAAGCGCCAACGCCGCGACCGTCATGGACCTCCTGAGCGCCATAAAGCCCAAGGCCGTCCTCTTTCTCGGCAAGTGCGGCGGGATCAAGAAGAAGGCCAACGTCGGCGACCTCATCCTGCCGATCGCGGCCATCCGGGGCGAGGGCACGAGCAACGACTATTTCCCGCCGGAGGTGCCCGCCCTGCCGTCCTTCGCACTGCAGAAGGCCATCTCGACCACGATCCGCGACCACGCGAAGGACTACTGGACCGGCACCGTCTACACGACCAACCGCCGCGTCTGGGAACACCACGACGAGTTCAAGAAATACCTGACGAGGATCCGGGTCATGGCGGTCGACATGGAGACCGCGACCATCTTCATGGTCGGCTTCTCCAACGAGATCCCGACGGGGGCACTGCTCCTGGTCTCAGACCAGCCGATGGTGCCCGAGGGGGTGAAGACGATCGAGAGCGACCGGAAGGTCGACGACTCCTACGTCGACGTCCACCTGCGCATCGGCATCGACTCCCTGAACCAGCTGATCAACAAGGGCGTGACCGTGAAGCACCTGAAGTTCTAGGGCTTCGCGACGTCGAACCAGAAGGGCGCGAAGGTCTCCGTGCCGGCGAGGTTCACCTGGCTCCAGATCACGTAGCGGCCGGGCGACGGGATCGAGACCCTGAAGGTGAAGGAGGGATTCGAAGCGTCTGGCAATTTGGTGACGTCCGACTCGTTCGGGTGGATATGGGCGAAGCCGCTCCTCCGAGTGTCGAAGGCCACGAGGTGCGCGAAGGCGCCCATGATCGGCGAGAGCGGCACCACTCCCCCGCCCTTGCGCTGGATCGACAGCCTGAGGTTGGCCGGCACGCCCGCGCGTATCGGCAGCGACGAGGGCTCGAGCGTGAACGCGTAGGGTGCGACGGTGGCCGACCACGAAGGGGACTGCGTGCCGGGAACGACCGGGTTCGGCGCGCCCGCGACCTCCATCTCGGTCTCCGAGTAGAGGCCGCGGTTGGTCGCGATCGGGGTGAAGTCCGCGAAGATCCTGTAGTTGCCGCCGAACTTGGGGTGGAAGCGGAAGGTCCACTCGCCCGCCCTGCGGCCGGGCTCCGGGTGCACGTGCTGGTAGTCGTCCAGCGAGGGGTCGGCTATCAGGAGATGTATCCGCTTTGTCTGGACAACCTGCAGGTCCTCCGGGGCGATGGGCTTGCCGCTGAAGGTCGTGAGGACGAGCCTCGCCTCCACGTCCTGGCCCGCTTTCGCGGGCGCCAGCGGCGTGACCGCCAGCGTCACGGGTGAGCGGACCGCCACCACCGGCAGGAACTGCGGGTTCGCGGGGTCGCAGAACTCGATCACGTTGCCGCCCTGCACCCTGAAGTCCATGTGCGAGAGGTTGGTGCCGGTCGGCAGGAGGCGCACGATGATGAAGAGCGCGACGGCGCTGACGGTGATCGTGACCGCGGACTTGCGCTGCGCGGGGCTAAGCCTGGCCATGAGGGCCTGCGCGCTCACTTGTGCATCCTCCCGACGAATTCCTTGGGATCCCAGGCGCTGCCGTCGGCGCGGTAGCGGATAACGCCCTTCTCATCCACGAGGATCGTGGCGAGCGTGTGGTTAAGGATCCCGTCCTTGAACTCGGCGATGACGCCGAACTGCGTCAGGAGGTCCTGGATCGCGGCCTCGGGGCCGGTCAGGAAGGAGAAGTTGGCGGTGTCGATGTGCCGGTCCGCCGCATAGTCGTGGAGGACGCCCGGCGTGTCGTAGGCGGGATCGAGGGTAATGGAGACGAACTCCGCGTTGGGGATGCCGGCCTCGCGCGCCAGCCTCTGCGTCTCGGCCATCTTGGTCGTCGAGAGGGGGCACATGTTCGCGACCGGGCAGCGGGAGTAGATGAAGTTCACCATGACCTGCTTTCCCCTGAAGCGCGCGCTGTCGACGACCCGCGCGTTCTGGTCGAAGAGCACGAACTGCGGCACGGCCTCGCCCACCTCGCGGAAGGCGCCCTTGCCCTTCTCGAACGTGTCCTGGTGGAGCATGCGGGCGCCGGCGCCGACATTGTCGACCGAGGCCTTGTCGTCCGGCCAGATGTGCTCGAGGCGCACCGTGTTGTCCCTTGAGACGACGAGCTCCGCGCGGATCCGCTCGCCTGCAGTTGCGGCGGCGGCGTCTCCGGCGGAGACCGGGAAGTCCATGGTCATCGCCGGCATGTAGCCCGCGACCTCCTCGTGGCTGACGACGATCACCTTCTTTGCCGGGTCGGCCGAGATCACCCTGCCGGTCAGCGGGAAGCGCCTGTCGCCGTTGTCGGCGCCGGCCTGGGCCTCGGCGCCCTTCCGGCAGGCCGCGGCCCCCAGGACCACGCACAGCGCCGCGCATGCGGCAAAGTGGCGCGCGGCATTAGTTCTCATCCTACCACCAATCCGGCGGCGGAAAAAATTGTCAAAGCGTTTGCGGAGGACACCATGGTACCTTCTCCGCCCTATTTCCCCGGCTCATGGCAAACGATCCCCATCCCTCGCGCACCGCCGGCTACAAGCCGGGGCTGGCCGCGTTCTCGGCAATCGCCGCGATCTGGGTGTTCGTCCTCGTGACGCTTGGCGCCTTCACGACGACGATCGGGGCCGGCATGGCGTTCCAGGACTGGCCTCTCTCCAACGGCTCGCTCAACCCAAACGGCTGGCTCTCCAACATCGCGATGTTCGCGGAGCACTCGCACCGCCTGAGCGCGGGGATGATGACGACGCTGACGGTGATCCTGGCCCTCTGGGCCTGGCGCAGCGAGGCGCGGGCGTGGCTGCGCAAGCTGACCTACTTCGCGGTCGCGCTCGTCTTCGCGCAGGCGCTGGTCGGCGGCCTGCGGGTCCTCCTTGACCACGTGCAGATCGCCTCGATCGGCACGAGCCTCGGCCGCGTGTTCGCGATGCTCCACGCCTGCCTCGCGCAGGCGTTCGTCTGCACGCTGATTGCTGTCGCGGTCGCGTTCTCGAGGGGCTGGGTCGCGCGCCCCGTCCCGGCGGGCAAGGGCGTCCGGACCGCGGGCATTGTGTGCGTCGCGCTCATCTTCGTGCAGCTCGGCGTCGCGGCCGTCATGCGCCACAGCTTCGCCGGCCTCGCGATCCCGACCTTCCCGTTCTCGACGCCCGAGGGGAACATCCTTCCGGCCGCGTGGGACTTCCGGGTCGCGATCCAGTTCACGCACCGCGTGATGGCGCTCGTCATCACGGTCGCGGTCGCCTTCTTCGTCGTCGCCATCTGGCGCGACAGGGGGGTCCCCGTCACGATGAAGAGCGGGGCCTCGGCGCTCGTCAGCCTTCTCGCCATGCAGATCTTCCTCGGCGCCGCCATCGTCAAGACGCTGCGCAACCCGGCCATCACGACCGGCCACGTGCTGGTCGGCGCGGTCACGCTCGCGACGGCCTTCTGGCTCACCTGGTCCGCGCACCGGGACAGGATCGAGGGGGCCCCGTGAGCGAGACTGTTCCCCAGGGCGCGAGGTTTTCCGACTACGTCGAGCTGACGAAGCCGAGGCTGAGCCTGCTCTCGGTCCTGACGACCATGGTCGGCTACTTCGCGGCGAGGCCCGGCCACGATCCCCTGAAGGTGCTGCTCCTGGCCGTGGGCGCGTCCCTCGCGGCGGGCGGCGTCGCGGCGCTCAACCAGTGGAGCGAGAGCGACACCGACGCCAAGATGGCGAGGACCGCGCAGCGGCCCATCCCGACCGGCAAGATCCGCAGCGGCTCGGCGTATGTCCTCGGCTGGGGGATGTGTTTCGTCGCCCTCATCATCCTCTTCTATAATGTCGGCAGGCTCTCGGCCCTCTTTACGCTGCTGACGATCGCCTCATACCTTGGCTGCTACACGCCGGCCAAGAAGCACAGCCGATGGAGCACCGAGATCGGCGCCGTGGCCGGAGCCTTCCCTCCCCTGATCGGCTGGTCCGCCGCCGAGGGCTCCGTCTCGTCACTCGGCTGGATCCTCTTCGGCGTCCTCTTCTTCTGGCAGATCCCGCACTTCATGGCGATCGCGTGGACCTACCGGAAGGATTACTCGGGCGTCAATTTCCCGATGCTTCCCGTCCGGGACGAGTCGGGCTCCAAGGTGGCGGCCTGGTCGCTTGTCGCAACGCTGGCGCTGGTCGCGGTCAGCCTCCTTCCCTGCCTGCTCGGGCAGACAAGTCTAGCTTACGGTGTGGTCGCGGCCTTGGCGGGCGCCTGCTTCACCTGGCGGGCGATCGACTTCCTGAAGGCCGAGGGCCGCGACAAGAGCGCCCGAAGGCTTTTCCTTTTCTCCCTCGTCTACCTGCCGGTGGTCCTGGGATCGCTGGTCGCCGACCGCCTGATCCATTCCCCATGAACGTCCACGACCTTCCCCCGATCGAGGCGGCCCTCAATGCCGCGTCCACCGTCCTCATCACGGCGGGCTTCATCTTCATCATGCGGGGCGACATGAGGCGGCACCGCGCGTGCATGCTCTCGGCGGCGGTGACCTCTGCCCTCTTCCTCTGCTTCTACGTGGCGTACCACGCCCTGATGCGGAACCTCCACGCTGTCTTCGGCGGGACGGGAGCCGTCCGCACATTGTACCTCGCGATCCTCTGGACGCACATCCCGCTGGCCGCGCTGATCGCCTACCTGGTGCCGAGGACCTTCATCTTCGCACTGAAGGGCGACTTCGTCCGCCACAAGAAATGGGCGAGGGTCACCTTCCCCATCTGGTACTATGTCTCCGTGACGGGAGTGATCGTCTATCTGTTCCTCTACGTCTGGTGGCCGACCGGCAAGGTGGCCTCGTAGCGATCAGTGGCCCGGCGCGGGATTCGAAGATGAGCGGCACCCTCATTCGTTCGGCGAATGCATCCGAGCAAGGCAGCCTTGAGGAGCTGCAGCGGCGCGCCTCCCTCAACAACCCGGGCGACCGCGAGGCGATGCTCGCGCACCCCGACGCCATCGAGCTCCCGATCGCGCAGATCGAGGCGGGACATGTCTTCGTCCTGGAGAAGGACGGGGCGGCGGTCGGATTCTCGGTGGTCCTGCCAAGGGAGGACGGGCAGGCCGAGCTCGACGGCCTCTTCGTCGAACCCGCCTTCTGGCGAAACGGCTTCGGGCGCCTCCTGGTCGACCATGCCGCAGAAGTCGCGGCCGCGCGGGGATCGGCGGCCCTTCATGTCGTCGGCAACTACCACGCCGAGAAATTCTACATGGCCTGCGGCTTCAGGAGGATCGGGCTCGCGAAGACACGCTTCGGGGACGCCCTCCTGATGCAGCGGCTCCTGTGAGCCTCGTGTCTCCCGAAAAAGCGAACTGAGGCTACTTTGCCGCGGGGGCAGTCTCGGCCGTGATCCGCTCCCGGGTCTTCTTGACCTCCTCGGCGGCCGCCTCGAGGCGGGCGACCTGGCGGTCATGGAGGTCTGAAAGGTAGTTGGCGGAGGCCGTGTCGCCTGGGCGGGTTGTCATCTGGGCGTTCTTCTTCATCGAGTCCTCGAGCTTGGCCCGCTCCGCCTCGGTCCTATCCAATTCCCAGTTAAGGCCTTGCAGGATAACCTCTCGCAGGGTCTTGCCGTTGATCATCTCCAGGGCGGCGGCATCGATGGCCTCGCTGCCGTGGGCCGAGCCGTCGGCCATGATGTGGAACTTGTACTCCTGGAGCGCGGCCTTTATGTCGGCCACCTGGTCAGGGGCGAGCGAGGACTCGGCCTTGGACTCCCAGATCGAGAAGGAGACCTGGTCGGCGGAGTTCACCTTGTGCTCCATCGGGTCGCCGCCGCAGCCGGAGACGAGGAAAAGGCAGGCGGCTGCGCCAAGGAGCGCCGCCGGGGACGGCCTGCTCGGCCGGTGGGATCGGGTGCCTAGGGGGTGATTCATGGGCCCAGGCCGGAACATAGCCCGGCGGGGCCCACAATCAACCCAAACGCTCGGTTACTTTACGATCAGGAAGCCCTTCATGCCGACCTGGTAGTGGGCGGGGAAGGTGCAGAGGAACGGATACTGGCCGGGGGTCGTCGGGGCCTTGAAGTCGGCCTCGCCCGACTTGCGGGGCCCGAGGATGTCGATCTTCTGGAGGATCTCGCCGGTGAGGGCGGCCGGGATGTAGTTCGTGTCCTTGGAGGAGAGGGCGGCCGCGTCGAAGGCGGCGACGTCCGCGTCGGACTTTAGGAGCACCCAGTTGTGGGCCATGACCTCGACCGGCTGGGTGCCGTTGTTCGTCAGGATGACCTTCAGGTCCTCGCCGGGCTTGGCGTCGATCTCGGTCACGTCGTACTTCATCGTGTCACCGGCCGTGATCTCGATCGTGCGGGGGCCCGCGGCGGCCGTGTCGGCGGCGGGGGCGGAGGCCTTCTGGCCGCATCCGGCGGTGATCAGGGCAACAAGACTCGTGGCGAGGATAAGGCGCGTTTTCATGGGAGTGGAAGGGTCCACCCGGAGACTGGGGAGGGCAAATCGAAACATGGGCTATTTTGGGTGAAAATGGCCCTCTAATGGCGACCCGAGGGGGGTTAATATGTGGGCGCCTGCCCAACCCTGTGTTGCCCAAGGCCAAAGCGCGCGGAAATGTATCGGAATATGGCTTGAAATGCCCCGGCGATCCCCGACTCTTCTTGGGAGTCTGGAGACTGCTTCCGGGCGGCAATCCAGATCGACTGCACACATGCGTTTGTCCAAATATTCCTCCACTTTCTCCCGCATCGCCGGCTCCTCCGCCGCCGTGGCCTTGATGGGCCTCCTCCAAGGCTGCCTCATCGACTTTGGCGGACCCCAGTCGACCCTCGACCCCGAGGGCCCGATCGCCAAGCGCCAGCTGGACCTGTTCTACGTCACGTGCTGGGTGTGCCTCTTCATCTTCATCGTGGTCGGGGCCGTCCTCGCCTACGCGATGTTCAAGTTCAAGGCGAACACCGCCGAGGACGAGAAGAAGGTCGGCCCGGAGCATGCGCACGGCAACCCGCTGGTTGAGATCGGCCTGATCGGCGCCTCGGTCCTCGCGCTCGTCATCATCGCCGTCCCCACCCTGTCGGGCATCTACTACTCCTTTGACGTCCCGGTCGAGAACAAGGCCGACGCCTACGAGGTGACGGCGACCGGCTACCAGTGGTGGTTCAAGTTCGACTACCCGTCCGAGACAGCCCAGACGCTGGACCCGACGGGCAAGACGGTGAACGCGGCCTTCTCGGTCGCCAACGAGCTCGTGATCCCCGCCGGCAGACCGGTCAGGGTCAACCTGAGGACGGTCGACGTCATCCACAGCTTCTGGATCCCCAAGCTGGCCGGAAAGGTCGACATGATGCCGAACCGCGCAAACCACTACTGGATCGAGGCGGAGAAGCCGGGTTACTTCTGGGGCCAGTGCGCCGAGTTCTGCGGCGAGTCCCACGCCGTCATGCGCTTCCGCGTGATCGCGCTGGGGCCCAAGGAGTTCAACGACTGGGTCAACGCCCAGATGCAGCCGGCCCGCAAGGTCGCGGCCCTGGCCGACGGCGCCCCGGCCCCCAAGGCCCACTTCGCGGACTACCGCACCTTCACCCGCAACGAGGCGGGCTACACGTCGGCCTATGACACCGATCCGCTCGCCGCCTGGCGCGCGATGCAGGTTGCCCCGGCGAGCGGCGAGAATCCCGCCCTGATCAACCAGGGCCGCAAGCTCTTCGCCTCGAAGACCTGCTCCAGCTGCCACACGATCCGCGGCGACGGCTACATCGGCGTCGTGGGGCCCGAGCTGACGCATGTCGGCTCCCGCTCGACCATCGCGGCCGGACTCCTTGAGAACAATCCCGACGAGATCCACCGCTGGATCCACGCCCCGAACGAGGTGAAGCCCGGCAACACCATGTGGATGAAGGGATACGTCGCCAACGAGATCAAGCTGACCCCCGAGGACGAGGACGCCCTGGTCAACTACCTGGAGAGCCTCAAGTAATTCTTACCATGGAAGCACTGGCAAAAGCAGATTTTCTAGACAAAGGGGAGCGCAAGGCGAAGCCCTTCGTCCTGTACCGCCCAACGGCGAAGACGGGGCTGATCAGCTGGCTGACCACGGTCGACCACAAGCGCATCGGCTTCCTCTACGGCATCACGGCCCTCTTCTTCTTCATCTTCGGCGGGCTCGAGGCCCTGGCCATCCGCATCCAGCTGATGAAGCCGAACAACACGTTCCTGACGTCGGCGCAGTACAGCGAGATGTTCACGATGCACGGAACGACCATGATCTTCCTGGTCGTCATGCCGCTCGGCGCGGCCTTCTTCAACTTCATCATGCCGCTGCAGATCGGCGCGCGTGACGTCGCCTTCCCGAGGCTGAACGCCTTCAGCTTCTGGACCTTCCTGGTCGGCGCCATCATCGTGAACCTCGGCTGGTTCATGAAGGACGGCGCCCCGGACGCCGGCTGGTTCGGCTACGCGCCGCTCACGACACGCACCTTCGCCCCGACGCACGCGATCGACATGTGGGTCATGGGCCTGCAGCTCCTCGGCGTGGCGTCCATCGCCGCGGCACTCAACTTCATCGTCACGATCATCAACCTGCGGGCGCCCGGCATGACCATGATGAGGCTGCCGGTCTTCACCTGGATGACGCTCTTCACGTCGTTCCTCATCGTCCTCTCCTTCCCCGCGATCACGATCGCCCTGGTCGAGATCATGATGGACCGCCTCTTCGGCACGAACTTCTTCGAGGTCTCCAACGGCGGCATGCCGATCCTATGGCAGCACCTCTTCTGGATCTTCGGCCACCCCGAGGTGTACATCCTGATCCTGCCCGCAATGGGCATCATCTCCGAGATCCTTCCGACCTTCAGCCGCAAGCCCCTCTTCGGCTACCCGATCGTCGTCTTCTCGGGCGCCTCGATCGGCTTCCTCGGCTTCGGCGTCTGGAGCCACCACATGTTCACGACCGGCATGGGCACGACCGCCACGGCGGCCTTCGCGCTCATGACGATGGCCATCGCGGTCCCGACGGGCGTTAAGATCTTCAACTGGATCGGCACCCTCTGGAACGGCTACATCTCCATGAGGACTCCGATGATGTTCGCGATCGGCTTCCTCTGGATGTTCATGATCGGCGGCCTCTCCGGCATCATGCACTCGGCGGCCCCCGCCGACGCGCAGCAGCACGGCAGCTACTTTGTCGTCGCCCACTTCCACTACGTGCTGATCGGCGGCTCGCTCTTCGCGCTCTTCGCCGGAATCCACTACTGGTTCCCGCTCATGTTCGGCCGCAAGGTCAGCGAGTTCTGGGGCAAGGCATCCTTCTGGCTGGTCTTCATCGGCTTCAACGTGACGTTCTTCCCGATGCACTTCCTCGGCCTGCGCGGAATGCCGCGCCGCACGTTCACCTATGACGGCAACATGGGCTGGGCCGAGGGCAACCTGATCGCCACGATCGGCGCCCTGATCCTCGCGGTCGGCGTCGCGACGTACTTCGTCACGATCACCTACACCTACTTCAAGGGCGAGAAGACCTCGATGGATCCCTGGGACGGCCGCACGCTGGAGTGGATGCTCCCGAACCCGCCGCCGGAGTACAACTTCCAGGTCATCCCGACCGTGCACGCCCGCGACGGCTGGTGGTACGCGAAGCAGCACAAGGAGGAGATCGCCAAGGAGGACGCAGAGCACAAGAAGGAGGATGAGGCGCACGGCGGCATCCACATGCCCCACATGTCCATCTGGCCCCTCATGGCGAGCGTCGGGATCTTCATCGGCGCCCTGGGCGTCGCGGTCATCGACCCGGCCAACACGCACGACTACCCCGGCTTCTGGGGCCCCAAGGTCGGCGTCACGATCCTCGGCGGCGCCATCATGTTCGTGTCGGTGCTCCTCTGGTCCCTCGAGGGCGCGGACGGCTACCACATCCACCTGAACGACGACGGCAGCATCAAGCCCGACGACGGCCACGGCTCGCACTGAACCCCCAAGGCATCCCATTCATGAGCAGCACGGCCGCAGGCACCATTGATCATCACAACGACCCGAGCACGTCGACCGGCATCCCGAACAAGAAGCTCCTCATGTGGGCCTTCCTGGCCTCGGACTGCATGTTCTTCGGCTGCCTCATCTCGACGCACCTGATCTACAGGCTCCACCCGCCGCCGGGCACGCCCGCGGCGAGGGACGTGTTCAGCATCGAGCTCACCTCGTTCTCGACCTTCATCCTCCTCATGTCGTCCCTCATGATGGCGCTCGCGGTGAATGCCATCCAGAAGGGCAACCTGAAGAGCCTGCGCTGGTCGCTCCTGACGACGATCTTCTTTGGCCTCATCTTCCTCGGCTGCCAGGTCTACGAGTTCAGGAACTTCGTCTTCGAGAAGCACCTGACGATCACGAACAGCATCCTGGGGTCGACGTTCTTCACTCTCACCGGCACGCACGGCCTCCACGTCCTGATCGGCGTCATCTGGCTGACCGGCATGCTGCTCTATTCCTATACCGGCAGGCTGACCGAGAAGCAGGCGATCGACGTTGAGTCGATGGGCCTCTACTGGCACTTCGTCGACATCGTC
>DASRSJ010000210.1:0-13329 GCA_035656555.1 Opitutaceae bacterium | reverse complement strand
GAAGCTTCAGGTCGCGAATACAGCTGGGTTTGATTACGGGCATGGACTGCCGCGGTGCAGTCGTCGGGACCTTCCTCGCGGGACAAGAATCCACTTTCAACCGCCCCGGCAGGCTGTCAAGGTCCCGGACCGCCATTGGCTTCAAAGTCCTGAATATAAGGAAACTTTGTCCGGGCGCAGGCGACAAACCCTCTTACAAAACATGCGAATCTTACGAATTGCGGCCCTGTTAGCCGCCCTTGGGCCGCTCGGGGCGTCCGTCTGCAGCGCCGAGTTCACGCCCGAGGCGAAGATGATGCCAAAGGAGCCTGTCTGGCAGGCGCACCTCACCGATTTCAGCGACAAGGACTACGAGACGCAGGTGGAGCACCTGATCCAGGCCTACGAGAAGGCCACGGGCAAGCCGATCACCCCCGGGGTGAAGAAGAAGGTGGGCCTTAAGATCTACTCCGACTCCGGCCCCGGCCTCGCGACCCCGACGGGGCTCGTGAAGGGCGTCATCGCCTCGCTCCAGAGGCGCGGCTACGCGAACCAGAACATCTTCCTGCTGGGACTCAACCAGCTGCGCCTGAGGATGACGGGCTACCTGCCCTCGCTGGTCACCGGCGAGACGCCCTTCAAGGGCAACCCGGTCTTCGTGCTCGAGTCCAACCGTTATTACGACCCGGTGTGGTTCTACGACAGCCCGCTGCCCGAGCGCTTCGACCCGATCTTCGCGGCCCACCAGACAGAGGGCGTCTCCAACACCTCGACCAAGGACGCCGACCGCAAGAGCTTCCTCGCGACGCCCCTCTTCCTCGACGCCGACTTCTGGATCAACATGCCGGTCTACACCGACCACCAGGTGCTGGGCGTCAACGGCGCGCTCGTGAACGCGACGCTCTGGAATGCGTCGAACACCGCCCGCTTCTTCCGCTCGCCGGCCACGGCGCCGGCCGCGGTCGCGGAGATGAGTGCGACGCCGGAGCTCCTGCAGACCTGGAAGTTCACGCTGACGAGCCTGGAGACCTACCAGTACATCGGCGGCCCGTTCTTCAACTCCCTCTACACGAAGTCCGAGCCGCTCCTCTGGCTGGGCACGGACCCCGTCATGATGGACTCCCTCATGCGAGCGAAGATCAACTACTGGCGCACGCACGAGGGCTTCGAGCCGATCTCCGACGAGATCCGCACGCTCGAGTTCGCCGAGACGCTCGGCGTCGGCTCGACGCTCATCAAGAACGTGAAGATGATCGACGTCCAATAGTGCCCGGCGTCTTTTACAAACGGCTTGTGTAGGCCCGCGCGGCCTCGCACGCTCCCCACTCCCAGATGACATCGGCAGCCTATCTTCCCTTCCTGATCCAGGCGGTCCTCGCGGCCGGGATCACGTTCGTGATCATCGGGGCAAGCCACCTTCTCGGGCAGCGCTCGAAGCACACCTCGATCAAGGACTCCGCCTACGAGTGCGGCATGCCCGGCGAGGGCGTCGTGCACACGCGCTTCTCGGTCAAGTTCTTCGTCACGGCTCTCCTCTTCATGCTCTTCGACCTGGAGATCGTGATCCTGGTCCCCTGGGTGATGATCTACCGCGAGTTCCTCCACGAGCACATCGCCATCCTCTGGCCAATGCTCTTCTTCATGTTCGTCCTGGTGCTTGGCCTCCTCTACGAGGTCAAGAAGGGCGCCCTGGAGTGGGAGAGGTAGGATCGGTTTCCCGTCATGCGGCTGGACAAGATCATAGCGCGCAGCCGGATCATCGACCTGCGCAGCCAGACGCTCGAGGCCGCGCTTGAGGAGCTCCTGGACGTCAGCATCGCCAAGTTCCCGGATCTGAAGAGGGACCAGGTCCTGAAGGGCCTCCTGGCCCGCGAGGCCTCGATGACGACGTACCTGGGACTCGGCGTCGCGCTGCCCCACGTGAGGGTCCGCACCTCGCGCCGCTACATCCTCGCGATCGGCAGGAGCCGCGCCGGCATCAGCCACCAGGGCGCGATGTCGGGCGAGCGCGTGCACCTGATCGTCATGCTGATCGCCGGCGAGTCCGCCCGCGACACGCTCCAGGTCCTGGCCTCCATCGGACGCCTGGTCCGCGAGCAGGAATTGGTCGACAGCTTCGTCAAGGCGCCCGACCTCGACACCCTCTATGAGCGCCTCCTGGGCGGCTTCGGCGGCATCCGCCCGATCCAGGCCCAGCAGAACCGCGTCAACAAGCTCATGTTCCGCCAGGCCGAGCTTGTGGCAAAGGGCGCCGGCTGCAGCGCGACGCTCGTCTTCGGCGACACGGTGATCGGGGGCCTGGAGCCCGGGATGCTCAAGGCCAAGAAGAAGACGATCCTGGTCACGAGGAACCCGATAGAGGTCGAGGGCGAAGAAGGGGAGTTCACGGACACGATCCAGGTCCGCTCGTTCTCGAACCACAGGATGGCGCAGCTGAGAAGCGCGCTCTTGGTCGCGCTGACGCGCGGCATCATCTCCTTCAACGACCGCATCTGCTGCGTCGGCGGCATCGCCGGCAGCAACCAGTTCGACACGATCGTCGTCGCCGAGATCGAGAGGGAGTTCCAGACGCTGCTCGCAGGCTCGGCGACGGACCTGTTGCCCGACGATGTGAAGCCCGAGGTCCTGGAGCGCGTGTTGGCGGTCGCGACCGAGCTCGCGGTCGAGGGCAGGGAAGGCCGGCCGGTCGGCTGCCTCTTTGTCGTCGGGGACACGGCCAAGGTGGAGGAGTACACCAAGCCCCTCGTCATGAATCCCTTTTACGGCTACAAGGAGGAGGACCGGAACATCCTGAACCCGTTCATGGACGAGACGGTGAAGGAGTTCTCGTCGATCGACGGGGCCTTCGTGATCCGCGGCAACGGGGTCGTCGAGGCCGCGGGCAGCCTGGTGCAGGCGCCAGGCAGCAACCTGCCGCTCCCGAGCGGACTCGGCAGCCGGCACGCGGCCGCCGCGGCCATCAGTGTCGCCGCCAACTGCATCGCGATCGCGGTCTCCTCCAGCACGGGCCAGGTGACCCTTTTCAGGCGCGGCGTCATGCTGCCCCTGTCCGAGAAGCGCCGCTAGCCGGCCCTTTGCGGGCGAAATTTGGGGTTGCGCGCAGGCGCCATCCGGTTACTTCTGACCGTTCAACCGCTTAAATATCATGCAAGAAGTCGTAACACTGGAGTGCACAGAGGCCCGCAAAGAGGGCAAACCCGTTTCCCGCTATCTCACGAGGCGCAACAAGAAGACCGTCACGGAGCGCATCGAGAAGAAGAAGTACAATCCCCACTTGAAGCGCCACACGCTTCACAAGGAGATTAAGTAACGCTACTTGCGCAAGCGGGCCTCTAGGCCTGCTTGCTTCCCGGCGCCGTCGAGAACGGCGATCCGGAGGTGCTCGGCGGGGGTGCCAGGTTCTGCCGGCGCGCGGCGCGCCAGCCCTCGCGGTGCTTGCGGATCCAATCCAGCAGCGCCCGCTCAAAGCCTATGTCGTAGCCCAGGCGCTCGGACTCGAGCCACTTGTGCTTCAGGATCTCCTCACGCTCGGCCAGGAACTCCTGGTAAAGGCTGGACTGCTTGACGAACTCGCGGGACGAGGTGGTCGCAGGCTCTTTGGTGGGAGAAGTCATTCAGCGTGGCCAGAAGCGGAGGAAAGGATGTGGGCAACGCGTTGGTTCCTGTCAATGCCTGCAATTTAACGGGCCCGTTACAATGGTCTTGACGGTTCTTTTGCGAGCATCGCGAGGAGCGCCTCGGCGATTCCCCTGAAGACCTGGGCCGCCGCGCCCGCCTTGTCGGAGACGACGATCGGCTCACCCTTGTCGCCGCCCTCGCGTATCGCGGGCAGCAGCGGGACCTGGCCCAGGAGCACGGTCGCCAGCTTCTCGGAGGTCACGATGCCGCCGCCATGGCCGAAGATCTGGTGCTTTTGGCCGGAGGGATCCAGGAAGTAGCTCATGTTCTCGGCCACACCGAGGATCGGGACGTTCACCTTCTGGAACATGAGGCCGCCCTTCAGGGCGACCTGGGTCGCTGCGGGCTGGGGCGTCGTCACAATGACGGCGCCGTCGAGCGGCAGCGTCTGCACGAGCGAGAGCTGCGCGTCGCCGGTGCCCGGGGGAAGGTCGACCAGGAGCACGTCCAGTTCGCCCCACTTCACGTTCTGAACGAACTGCTGGACGGTCTTCATGACCATCGGCCCGCGCCAGACGACGGGGGTGTTCTCGTCCACGAGGAAGCCCATGCTCATCACCTTGACGCCGTGGCGCTCCATCGGGATCAGCATCGAGTCCTGGCCCTCCCCCTCCACCTCGGGACGGCCCTTGAGCCCCATCATGAGGGGCACGCTCGGGCCGTAGATGTCGATGTCCATGAGCCCGACCCTTCCGGGCCGTCCCTTGGCGGAGAGGACCTGGGCCAGGCTGCAGGCCAGGTTGACGGAGAAGGTGCTCTTTCCCACGCCGCCCTTGCCGGACGCGATGGCAACGGCGTGCTTCACCTTGCCCGAGGCTCCGGGCTTGGCGCCCGGCGTGCCTGCGGGAGCCGCGGGCGCCTTGGCGGCCTGGACGGCCAGCTCGATCACGGCTTTCGTGACGCCGGGCAGCTCAAGGAGCACCTTCTCGGCGTCGTCGCGGATCTGCTTGGGGACCCTGGGATCGCTCGTCGCGATCACCATCGCGACTCGGGCAACACCGTCCTCGAAGTGCGTGGCCTTGAGCAGGCCGAAGGAGACGATGTCCCGGCTGAAGCCGGGGTACTTCACCTTGCGGAGTTGTTCCGTAATTTGTTCAGGCGTGACCACGCAATTAAGATTGTTAAGCGGGGCGGGCGCGCAAATAGAAATGGAGTACACGAACCCACCCAACATGCAGAGACTCACCTATTTTCTCGCCCTGGCCCTCCTAATCGCAGCCCCGCTTCGCGCCGATCGCGACATCGGCACCGTCGAGGTTGTTGCCGACAACCGCACGATCCCCGTGCGCGTCTCCGGCACGACCCAGGAGCTGAACAACCTCGCCCTCAAGGCATTCGGATCCCACGGCCGCTACCATATCGTCGCCTCCGGCTTCATCTACGACATCCGCTTCGCCCCCGCGGGCGCCTCGGCGGTCCGCGTCGACATCACCCGCGGCTTCGGCGGCGATCCCGTGAGCTCCGAGGTCACCTCGGGCTCGACGATCCGCGAGGCCTTCTTCGCCGCGGCGGATGTCGCCGTCGCGAAGACGAACGGCCTCGGGCTTCGGGGCTACTTCAGCTCGCGCCTCACCTTCATCGGCGACAGGACGGGCCACGAGGAGATCTACACCTCCGACCTCTTCTTCGGCGACGTGAAGCAGATCACCCATGACCGCGCGATCGCGATGACGCCGCGCTGGTCGCCGGACGGGGAGAACATCATCTACACGAGCTTCTTTCGCTCGGGCTTCCCGGACATCTTCAAGATCAACCTGAACAACTACTCCAGGACCACCTTCGTGAGCTTCAAGGGCACGAACAGCGGCGCCCGCTTCAGCCCCAGCGGCGGCCAGGTCGCCATGGTTCTCTCCGGCGAGGGCCAGCCGGAGATCTACACGAGCAACGCGGAGGGACGTGGCGTCTCCCGCAAGACCCACTCGGACACGACCAAGGCCTCGCCCTGCTGGTCGCCGGACGGATCGCGACTCATCTTCGCCATGCAGCCGGGTCCGCAGCTCTACGTCATGTCGGCCTCGGGCGGATCGCCCCGGCGCGTGACCTTCGACTCGAGCGGCTACTGCGCCGAGCCCGACTGGAGCCGTGCGTCGCCCAACAAGATCGCGTTCACGATGCTGTCCAACCGCAAGTACCAGATCGGCGTCCTCGACCTCTCCACCCAGCACAGCGAGCAGGTCTCCAAGGCCTCGTTCGACGGGATCGAGCCTTCGTGGCTGCCGGACGGCAGGCACCTGGTCTACACGGCTAGGTCGCCCTCGAGCAGCGTCGTCTGCATCCTCGACACGGAGACGGGCAAGAGCACGCCGGTGAGCCCGGTGAGTTTCGGGCCCGCCCGGCAGGCAAGCGTCTGGTCGCGCTAGGCGATCAGGCGGAGGCTGACGCGAAGTTCGCGGCGGCCTGGTCCCAGTTCACCACGCTCCAGAACGCCGTGATGTAGTCCGGGCGGCGGTTCTGGTAGTTCAGGTAGTAGGCGTGCTCCCAGACATCGAGGCCGATGACGGGCTTGCCCTCGATGCCGGCGACGGCCTTGCCCATCAGCGGGCTGTCCTGGTTGGCGGTCGAGCCGATCGCGAGCTTCTTGTCGGCCGTGACGTAGAGCCACGCCCAGCCTGAGCCGAAGCGGGTTGTCGCGGCCTTGCCGAACTCCTCCTTGAACTTGTCGAACGAGCCGAAGCTCGCGTCGATCGCGGCGGCCAGGGGGCCGACCGGGTTGCCGCCCTTGGAGGGGCCGAGGATCGTCCAGAAGAAGGAGTGGTTGCTGTGGCCGCCCGCGTTGTTGCGGACGCCGGCGCGGATCCCCTCGGGAACGGCGGAGAGGTCCGAGATCAGGCGGTTGACGTCCAGGGCCGCGAGGGCCGGGTGGTCGGCCAGCAGCTTGTTGGCGTTCGTGATGTAAGCCTGGTGATGCTTCGAGTAGTGGATCTCCATCGTCTTAGCGTCGATGTGGGGAGCCAGCGCGTCGTAGGAGTAGGGCAGTTTCGGAAGTTCGTAGGCCATGGTGGTTACAGGGTTATCGTGCTATTTGCATGCGTCAACTCGGTTGGAGCATATGACGCTGAGTCTAGGACCGACTCGCTAGGTCAGGTCGGGTTCCCTGCGCTTCAGCCGAAAGAACGCCTGGAGGAGGTCGCGGCACTCGCCCTCCAGGACGCCTCCCTGGGTGATCTCGAAGTGGTGGTTTGAGCGGGGCAGGTCGTTGAGGTTCGTCGCGCCGCCGAGGCAGCCCATCTTGGGGTCAGGCACGGCGTAGCAGACGCGCTTCACGCGCGCCATGACGAGCGCCCCCGAGCACATGGGGCAGGGCTCCTTGGTCACGTAGATCGTTGCATCCTCGAGCCTCCAGTCGCCGATCTTCGAGGCGGCCTGGGTGATCGCCAGCATCTCGGCGTGGGCCGTCGGATCATGGGCCCCCTCCACGCGGTTGTGGGCCGAGCCGATCACCTCGCCGCCGGAGACGATGATGGCGCCGATCGGCACCTCGTCCTCGCGCCACGCGTCGATGGCCTGGTTGTACGCCAGGCTCATGAAGAAGTCGTCGTCCCGAAGCAGCTGCGACGGGAAGCGCTTGTCGAAGGGGCATGGGGGAATCTCGGGCACGGCCTAGCGATGAATCCTAATTCGGGGTAAGGGGCAAACCCTCGGTATTTCGCGCCTTGTAAAATTGGGAATTGAAACCCTCCGGTCCGGGTGCGATTCCAAGGTTTCGCCCGCGCGTGCCGCCACTGCAGAGTCCCCCCGCTCCCTCCATGAAATTCACAGACGGAAACTGGCTCCTCCAGAAGGGCGTCACGGCCCACTATCCCGCGGAGGCCCACGACGCCGCAGTGAGCGGCAGGGGGCTCGTCTTCCACGCGCCGGTCCGCCCGATCCGCCACAGGGGCGACACGCTCCAGGGCCCGCTCCTCACGGTCCGGATCGACTCGCCGATGACGGATGTCATCCGCGTGAGGATCGAGCATTTCACGGGCGCGGCCGACGCCGGCCCGCACATCCCGCTTTACCCGGAGAAAAAGCCCAAGGTGTCGATCAAGGTCTCCGACAAGGAGGCGATCCTGAAGTCCGGCGACCTCTCCGCGCACGTCCAGCGCGGGAAGGCCTGGGGCGTCTCGTTCCAGTCCGGCGGCAGGACGCTGACCGGCAGCGTCGCGAAGTCCATGGGCTACATCGAGTGGCCGGGGCACGGCAATTTCGTGCACGAGCAGCTGACCCTCGGGGTGGGCGAGTGCGTCTACGGCCTCGGCGAGCGCTTCACGGCCTTCGTGAAGAACGGCCAGGTCGTCGAGAACTGGAACATGGACGGCGGAACGAGCAGCGACCAGGCCTATAAGTCGGTGCCGTTCTACATGACGAACCGCGGCTACGGCGTCCTCGTGAACGAGACGGGGCCGGTCTCCTTCGAGGTCGCGAGCGAGAAGCTGGCGCGCGTGCAGTTCAGCATCAAGGGCGAGAGCCTGGAGTACTTCGTGATCAACGGGCCCGACCCGAAGGCCATCCTTTCGAGGCTGACGGCACTGACGGGCAGGCCGGCCCTGCCGCCCGCGTGGTCGTTCGGCCTCTGGCTCACGACCTCCTTCACGACGAGCTACGACGAGAAGACGGCGACCTCGTTCATCGAGGGCATGAAGTCGCGCGACCTGCCGCTCAGCGTCTTCCACTTCGACTGCTTCTGGATGCGCGAGTTTGACTGGTGCAACTTCGAGTGGGACGACCGCGTGTTCCCCGACCCGGCCGGGATGCTCAAGCGCCTGCATGCGCGCGGCCTTCGCGTGTGCCTCTGGATCAACCCCTACATTGCCCAGCGCTCGAGCCTCTTCTCTGAGGGCGCCTCCAAGGGCTACTTCCTGAAGCGCACGGACGGCAGCGTCTGGCAGTGGGACATGTGGCAGCCCGGCATGGCCATCGTCGACTTCACGAACCCCGCCGCGAAGGCGTGGTTCCAGTCGCACCTTCGCCGGCTGGCGAAGATGGGCGTCGACTCCTTCAAGTCGGACTTCGGCGAGCGCATCCCGACGGACGTCGTGTACCACGACGGCTCCGACCCGGTGAAGATGCACAACCACTACGCGGTCCTCTACAACGAGGCCGTGTTCGAGCTCTTGGAGGAGGAGCGCGGCAAGGGCGAGGCCCTCGTCTTCGCGCGTTCCTCGCACGCCTCGGGCCAGAGGCTGCCCGTCCACTGGGGCGGCGACTGCCACTCGACCTTTGAGTCGATGGCCGAGAGCCTGAGGGGCGGACTCTCGCTCGGCATGTGCGGCTTCGGCTTCTGGAGCCACGACATCGGCGGCTTCGAGGGCACGCCTCCCGTCGCCGTCTACAAGCGCTGGATCGCTTTCGGCCTCATGTCCTCGCACAGCCGCCTCCACGGCAGTTCGTCCTACCGCGTGCCGTGGAACTACGACGACGAGGCCTGCGACGTGCTGCGCTTCTTCACGAAGCTGAAGTGCCGCCTGATGCCCTACCTCTTCTCGAAGGCCGTTGAGGCCCACGAGAACGGATGGCCCGTCATGCGGGCGATGATACTGGAGTTTCCGGGCAGCCCCGCGAGCGACACGCTCGAGAGGCAGTACATGCTCGGCGATTCGATCCTCGTCGCCCCGGTCTTCATGGAGGACGGCAGCGTCGACTATTACCTGCCCGAAGGCGTCTGGACGCACATCACGACGGGCGAGGTCCAGCAGGGCGGCCGCTGGCACCACGCGAAGTACGGCTTCCTCGGGATGCCGCTCTTCGCCCGCGCGAACCGCGTGATCGCATTCGGCCTCGTCGACGACAAGCCCGACTACAACTACGCCGACCGCGTGACCTTCCGGGTCTACGCGCTGGAGGACGGCAAGGAGGCGACGGCCGTCGTCACCGACCAGAAGGGCAAGACCGTCGCCACGATCACCGTGCGCCGCAAGGGCCGCACGATCGAGGCGTCCCTCGAGGGGACCGCCAAGAACTGGAAGCTCCAGCTCATGGGCATCAGCGGGGTCAACGAGGTGGACGGCGGCATCCCGTCCAAGGACCCGCTCGGCACCGTGATTTCCACGGGCCACGGCTCGCGCAGCATCAAGGCGCGGCTCCACGCCGAGAAATGATGAGGGGCCCCGAAGGAAAGATCCGGGAGATTGCGGCTTGCCGTTCGCGGGGCGGCGAGGGAACTTTGGCAATGCCCCTGTTTCTGAGAGGAGTAATGAACCCGCGGTTCATCCTTCGAACTCTCGCCGTAGTCTTCTCGCTCGCCCTCCTGGGCCAGGCTGGCTGCGTCATGGCACCCAACATCTCCTTATCCGTCGTGACGGCGGACGGAGACAAGCTGGACGTGCCGCTCAACACGGCTGCGGGCCCCGCGTCCGACGGCACAATGACGGTGAAGGTCTTCCAGTTCTCGCCGTGGGACGTTGCGAAGGACAAGCCGAAGGAGATCACCTTCTCGATGATCGTGCAGTTTGCTCCGGGGTCGGAGCTCAACGGCATCAAGGTCGAGGACGTCACCGAGTCGCCAAAGCAGACGATCTACGAGGACAAGGCGGCGAAGATCGTGAAAGCGGATGTCTGGGGCGCGGTCAGCAAGCCCTACGCCCCGCAGGACGAGCACGTGAACTGGATCCTCACGGTCGAGAATTCCGTCAGGATCTACAAGTTCACGGCCAACCTGAAGGACGGCTCCGTCCACACGGTCCTCAAGCCCATGTTCGTGCCCTCGAACGTGAAGGAGTTCATGAGGACGCAGCTGGGGCTCAAGGCCGGCAACTAGGCCGGGTGGTTTTGCACTGTAAATCCTTGACTCTAAGGGCCCGATTTCGCCTTTAGACAGTCCACTTGCAGACCCTCACAGACACGATGACCCGCACTTCAGCCCATGCCCGATAACGACGCGATAGAAGTCGAGGGCAAGGTCGTGTCGGTGCTGCCGGGCACGATGTTCAAGGTCGAGCTGATCAAGAGCCCCGGCCACGTGGTCCTGGCCCACATCTCGGGCAAGCTCAGGAAGAATTTCATCAAGATCGCCGCAGGCGACACCGTTAAGATGGAGATGAGCCCGTACGACCTGGAGAAGGCGCGGATCACCTTCAGGATGAAGGAGCAGGGCGGATCACCCGCCCCGCCGCCCCGCCGCCGCTACTAGGGCCGGCCGGAAGGCCCCATGCAGGCAAGCGACTTTGCGTCCGACATCGACGCATACCTTGCGTACCTCGACCTCGAGCGGAACCTCTCGAGGAACACGATCCAGAGCTACGAGCGCGACCTGAGGCAGGCCGCATCTTTCCTGGACAGGCGCAAGGTGGGGGACTGGAGGGCCGTCACGCCCGCGGACGCGCAGGCGTGGGTGCATTCGCTCAGCCGCGGGGCGCGCTCGAGCCAGGCCCGTAGGATCACGGCGCTTCGCATGTTCTCGCGGTTCCTCGTTCGGGAGCACCTGCGGCCCGACGACTTCACCGAGCTGATCGCGAGCCCCAAGGCGGGCAGGAAGCTGCCCGAGACCCTGTCCACCGAGGAGATTGGCAAGCTCATCGCCTCGCCCTCCGGCGGTGACCCGGCGTCCCTGCGTGACCGGGCGATGCTTGAACTCTTCTATTCGAGCGGCCTGCGCGTCTCCGAACTCGCGGCCCTTACGCTTCAGCAGGTCGACATCGAGGGCGGCCTTGCCCGGGTCTTCGGAAAGGGATCCAAGGAGAGGGTCGTGCCCATGGGATCGCGGGCCCGGGCGGCGGTGGCGACATGGGTGGCCTCCGGCAGGTCCCACTTCGTCAAGCCGAAGACCCGCAGCGAGCTGTTCCTTAACAGCCGGGGCACCTCGATCTCGCGAGTCGGCCTCTGGGGCATCGTCAAGAAGCACGCAAAGCGGGCTGGAATCACGAAAAACGTGAAGCCCCACCTCCTGCGGCACTCCTTCGCGACCCACCTCCTGACCGGCGGCGCCGACCTGCGGGCGATCCAGGAAATGCTGGGCCACGCAAGCATCTCAACCACGCAGATCTACACCGCGGTGGAGGGAAAGCGCCTCCTGGACCAGCATGCGAAGTTTCATCCCAGGAATCATGCAAAATGACACGGAATTTGGGGCAAATTCCTTGACCGGTTGGGGATTCAAGGCGTCATGGTTTCCCTTTAACGGTCCGTGAAGATCAAAGTATTTGTAACACCCAAGAAGAACGTCCTGGACCCCCAGGGAGTGGCCGTTGGCCATGCGCTGGAGAGCCTCGGGCTGAAGGGCCTTAAGGGCACGAGGGTGGGCAAGGTGGTCGAGCTTGAGCTCGACGAGGCGGATTCGCCCCAGCTTCGGGCGCAGCTCGACAAGCTGTGCCGCGATCTCCTGAGCAATCCGGTGATCGAGGACTACCACTACGAGATAGCCGGTAAGTGAGGGGCGCCCCCATGAACATCGCGGTGCTGCAATTTCCCGGCTCGAATTGCGACCAGGATGCCTTCCAGCTGTTCGCGACCGGCCTTGGCCTGCCGACGCGCTTCGTGTGGCACAAGGATACCAAGCTCGGCGACGCCGACCTGGTGGTCGTTCCTGGCGGCTTCTCCTACGGGGACTACCTGCGCTGCGGCGCGATCGCTCGCTTCTCGCCCATCATGGCGGCCGTCAAGGAGTTCTCGGAGAAGGGCGGCCTGGTCCTCGGGATCTGCAACGGCTTCCAGATCCTCTGCGAGGCCGGGATGCTCCCGGGCGCCCTGATCCGCAACAGCTCCCTCGAGTTCCGCTGCGTCACGTGTGATCTCGCGGTCGAGGACGCCGGCACGGCCTTCAACACCCGCGTCCTCGGTCGGCGCATCAGGCTCCCGATCGCGCACGGAGAGGGAAATTATCGAATCGATGATGCGGGCAAGGCCCAGCTCGAGGCCAATGGCCAGATCCTCCTGCGCTACGTGGACAACCCGAACGGCTCCATGGGCGGCATCGCGGGCATCCGCAACGAGGAGGGCAACGTCTTTGGAATGATGCCGCATCCCGACCGGGCCTTCGAGAGGTTCCACCCCAGCAGCGACGGCATCGCGGTCGCGCGCGCCGTCCTTTCGGTCCGCTACCCGGACCTTCTGAAGAAATCCGCATGAAGAGCGTGCCGCTGCCGGCGAACCCAGATCCCGTCCTCAACCAGACGATCACGCCCGAGCTGGTCAAGAAGCACGGCCTGCGCCCCGAGGAGTACGAGCAGGTCTGCGCGCACCTTGGGCGCATCCCCACGCTGACGGAGCTCGGGATCTTCTCGGTCATGTGGTCGGAGCACTGCTCCTACAAGAACACGCGTCCGCTGCTGAAGGGCTTCCCGACGGAGAAAGTCGGCGCCACCGAGAATTTCGGCCGCGTGCTGGTCAAGGCCGGCGAGGAGAATGCGGGCATCATCGACGTCGGCGACGGCTGGGCCATCGCCTTCAAGATCGAGTCGCACAACCATCCGAGCGCGATTGAGCCCTTCGAGGGCGCCGCAACCGGCGTCGGCGGCATCATCCGCGATATCTTCACGATGGGCGCACGCCCCGTGCTCCTCACGAACTCTCTGCGATTCGGCGAGCTCGAGTCCCCGACGACGAGGCGTCTGCTGCGCGGTGTCGTGGCCGGCATCGCCCACTACGGCAACTGCGTCGGCGTGCCGACCGTGGCCGGCGACGTCTACTTCGACCGGTGCTACGAGGGCAACCCCCTCGTGAACGCGCTCTGCCTCGGCACCCTGCGGCATGACC
>DASRSJ010000209.1:0-8297 GCA_035656555.1 Opitutaceae bacterium | reverse complement strand
CTGGACTCCCAGAGCGAGCAGATGATCCAGGACGCGCTCAAGAAGCTCGTGGTCGGAAAGACCGTCCTCATCATCGCCCACAGGTTCAGCACGATACGGGACGCGTCGCTCATCCTGGTCTTCGACCAGGGCTCCATCGTCGCCAGGGGCGACCACGCCAAGCTCTATGCCGACAGCGGGCTCTACCGCAGCCTCTACGACCGGCAGCGGACCGAAGTCATCTAAAAGTCACAGATTTTTTGGCACTTTCAGGGTCTTGCCGCCGTCATGCTGGCATGTCCTCGAACAGCGAGAAGGAGCACAAGGTCATCATCACAGGGACGGGCCGCGCGGGAACGACGTTCCTGGTGCGCCTCCTGACCGAACTGGGCCTTGAGACAGGCATCAGCCGCAAGAACTGGAACAAGAAGTTCTTCCCCACGTGCAACGCTGGGCTTGAGCACGATCTCCTGGATCCGGAGACGCCCTACATTGTCAAGAACCCAGCGCTCTGCGAGACGCTCCCCGCCGCGCTCGCGACCGGGCGCTTCGTGATCGACCACGTCTACGTCCCGATCCGCGAGCTTGAGAACGCGGCCGCGAGCCGGGCCCGGAACGGCGGCGAATATGGAAACGTCCCAGGCGGCCTCATCGGCACGGCCGATCCGGCCCACCAGCGCGCCGTGCTTGCCGAGTACTTCCACAAGCTGATCCACGTCCTCGTGGTCCACGAGATCCCGCACACCTTCATCCTTTTCCCACGCCTTGTCACCGATCCCGGCTACACGTTCGACCGACTGTCCTACGTACTGAAGAATGTAACCCGCGAGGAGTTTGACGTCGTCTTCCACAGGATCGCGGACAAGTCCCTCGTCCACGACTTCAAGCAGGGCGCCAAGGCACCCGAGGCCACCACGCCCCTGAAGGACACGGCCGCGCAGGGCCGTTTCTCCGGGCTCTTCGGGATGATGGACGGCCTGCGCTCCAAGAAGACGGTGTAGGTATTGCGTTGCCGCTTGCGGCGGCCGTGCGCTTGCATTGGCGGGACACTCTCGTCCCACGATGGCCCCGCAACAGAAGATCCTTGTCATACGCCGCCGCTACCTAGGCGACGTCGTGCTCCTGGGCTCCCTGCTCCGGAACCTGAAATTGCACTGGCCGGGCTGCCGCATTGTCGCCGCTGTGGAGCCGGGATACGCGGGCATCCTCGGCCTCAATCCCGACGTCGATGCGGTGATCTCGCCGCCCTCCGGCGCCGCCGGCTGGTTCGCCTTCGCGCGCAAGGTCCGCGCCGAGAAATTCTCGCACGTCCTCGACATCGACAACACGGAGCGAACGGCCCTCATCGCGCGCCTGAGCGGTGCGCCGTTTCGCCTGGCCCTTCACCACGGCACCCATCCGATCCGCATGCGCGTCATGTACACGGACGTCGTCCACGAGCACGAGAGCGAACACGAGAATCAGCCGATCACCGACTACTACCTGAAGGCCCTCGGGCCGATGGGCGTTCCCGTCGCGACGCGCGACATAAGGCTCGAGGCCCGGGAGGCGGACATCGCCGAATGGGGGCGCTACGTCGGCGCCCAGGGCCGGACCCTCCTTGTCCATCCCGGCAGCCGGAGCGAGATGCGCATTTGGCCGGCCCAGAACTTCGCGGCCGTGTGCGACCGCGTTCAGGACGAACTCGGAGTGCAGGTTGTCCTGGCCGGAGGGCCGGCGGAATTTAAACTCATTCAAAATATAAAGGATCTCATGCGTACGCATGTGATCGCCCCCGGGGCCATCAAGACGCAGCCCCTCTTTGCGGCGCTCGCGAAGGCGAGCACGGCCTTCCTCTGCCACGACAGCGGGCCCATGCATGTCGCCGCGGCCGTGGGCACCCCCGTCATCGCCCTCTACGGTTCGCAGAATCCCAAGTTGTTCCGCCCCACGGGCTCCGGCCACCGCCTGATAATCCCTCCGATGCCCTGCGCGGACTGTGTGTCGCCCTCGATCTGCGTCCCCTCGGACTCCTACCGAAACCTCTGCGTGCGCCGCAATTCGATCGACGACGTCTACGCCGCGGTGAGAGACGTCCTGTCCGGGATTTCCTGACGGGAAATCTCGCAGTTCCCCACCGCGGGAAATGCCGGAATTTAGAGGGAAAGCCACCGCAACTTTTCGTCAGTAAAGGCGTCTAGTCTGCAACGCTCGTTGCGAATGCGGACACGTAACAATGCCTTCGACATGGCGCCCGGCGCCGCAGGACTTGGACAATTCGGATTTCACAGCCCCGTCATGGAGGCGATCCTGGATCTGGATTTCGCGCCGAGGCACGAGACGACGCGCGCCACGCGCAGGCTCGATCCCTACATAACGATCGCGATCCCGGCCTACAACAGGCCTGAGCTTCTGGCGCAGACGCTGGAGAGCATTGCCTTGCAGACGGCGGACATTCGCATCGAGGTCATCGTCTGCGACGACGGACTGCTTCCCGAGACGCGCGCCGTCGTCGAGCGGTTCTGGGAGCGCGGCTTCAGGTACCTTCCCAACCCCTCCCGCCTAGGGCCCGTCGGCAACTGGAACCGCTGCATCGAGATGGCGCGCGGCGAATGGGTCATGGTGCTCCATGAGGACGACACGCTCTATCCGTGGTACCTCGACTGCGTGCTGCCACGCCTCTGGAAGGGCGCCGTGGCCGTCTGCACTCGGACGACGAACGGGTCGGTCGCGCCCATCCTGGACAGGCCCCGCGTCAAGGGCAGCCCGATGAACTACGTTCCCCGGTATTTCCTCAAGAGCTCGATGAGCCCGTTTCCCGGCGTCCTCATGCGCCGCGACGTGGCGCTGCGGATCGGGGGCTTCGACGAGTCGTGGGGTCCCCTCGCCGACTACGAGTTCTGGTACCGCCTGGCCTGCGCGGGCCGGGTAGAGGTCGTCGGTGCCGTCGCCGCCTTCTACCGCGTGGCACCCGGGCAGTGGACCGAGCGCATCTGGAAGCGCATGCTTCGCCAGACCCATCTCCTCAGGCTCCGGATCGCCCGCGAGCAGTTCCCGGCCAGCCCCCGCCTCGGGCTCTGGGCCGCCCGGTTCTTCACCTTTCGCAACGCCCGCTGCTACGGGAAGCGCTTCGGCGCCGGCTCCAGCGTCCTGGCGCGCTGCATGCGTCTGGGATCCATGCCCTTCACACAGCTGCCCTCCGGCTGGATCTGGCAGGCGCTAAAGTTTGCCTCGCGCCTGGATTGGCGGCATTCCCGGAATCCAACAGATGCCGGCAGAGCCACACAGATTCAGCAGGATCGCGGAGGACCTGGTCGCCTCGTTCAGGAAGATCCCATCGGAGGATCCCACGAAGAGCCGCAGGAAGCCCTCGCAGCCCTTGGTCGATCTGATCGACGCGATCCGCACGAAGCATGGGATCGGCATTCCGACCAAGGAGCAGTCGATCCGCGACAAGTGGCCTGAGATCGTCGGGCCCGCGAACGCCGCCTATTCACACGCCGTCAGGGTGGACGAACGCGGCAGGCTCGAGGTCCAGGCCAGCCACTCCGTCGTGAGGAACGAGCTCTTCATGAACCGGGCAGAGATCGTCGAGCGCCTCCAGAAGCTTCCCGGCTGCTCCTCTATGAAGCAGATCCGCCTGTCCCAGGGCTGACCTAAAAAAGTCCCTTAATTTGGGCTTGCGCCGGGGACCGGGGTTTCAGACGTTATTCCCTTGCGTCAGTGGGTTTCCGTAAGTTGGGGGGCCCACCATGACTGACTTGGCATTCCGCCAGGTTAGAACGGTGACGCCGGCTAGGACGAGGATTCCCCTCGTTTTGGCGGGTGGCACGGGACCTGCAAAGGTCCTCTACAGTCGTGCAACTCAACCACATACCAATGCCTACAGTCGTTAAGCCAGAAATCATCGCAGAGTACAAAACCCACGAGAAGGACACAGGTTCGAGCGAGGTTCAGATCGCTCTTCTCACCGCGCGCATCAACCACCTCACCGAGCACCTGCGCACCCACCGGAAGGACTTCCACTCCCGCCGGGGCCTGCTGCAGATGGCGAGCCGCCGCCGCAAGTTGCTCGACTACCTCAAACATCACAACCTGCCCAAGTACAACGAATTGCTGCAGAAACTGAATCTGCGCAAATAACGCTTTCACACAGGCGATCCGATCCGCGGGTCGCCTGTTGTCTTTAGGACACCCAGCACAGTACCGGGACATTTCTGTTTGCCGCACGGCGAGCCGCCTCCCTTCGGCGCCAAACAGAAATCTCTCGAGTCCTGAATGGGACCGACGAAAGCACCCCCGGCCTGCGCGCCGGCGGGACAGCTCATAAACACAAGCCTCGCGCCGCCATATGCGTGCGCAGGGGTACGACCATCAGATAATCCGAAAACCCAAGTCATGAATCAGAAACACAATGTCACGGTCGCCGAGTACGGGATCAAGTTCTCCACTGGCTCCCTCGCCGCCCTAGCAAACGGCGCCGTCAATGTCACCGTCGGCGAGACCAATGTCTTCGTCGCGGCCACCGTCGCCTCGACCACCAAGCCCGGCCAGGACTGGTTCCCCCTCACTGTCGACTACCGCGAGAAGTACGCCGCCGCCGGCCGCTTCCCCGGCGGATACTTCAAGCGCGAGGGCCGCCCCTCCGAGAAGGAGATCCTCACCTCCCGCCTCTGCGACCGTCCCTGCCGCCCCCTCTTCCCCGAGGGATTCCTGAACGAGGTCCAGATCGTCGGCCTCCTCCTCTCGGCCGACCAGAAGAACGAGTCCGACATCGCCATGGTGAACGGCGCCAGCGCCGCCCTCGCGATCTCCGACATCCCGTGGAACGGGCCGATCGCCGCGTCCCGCATCGGTCTGATCGACGGCAAGTTCGTCGCCAACCCGACCATCGAGCAGATGTTCTCGTCCTCGCTGGACCTGATCTACGTCGGCAACGAGAAGGACATGCTCATGATCGAGGGCAGCGCCGACCAGATCCCCGAGGAGCAGTTCATCGAGGCCCTGGAGTTCGCCCACAACGCGATCCAGCCGATCATCAAGGCCATCCGGGAGCTCGTCTCCCTCTGCGGCAAGCCCAAGGCCACGTTCCCCCTCGTGGGCGCGACGCCCGCCGCCCGCGCCATCATCGAGCGCATCGCCGGCCCCAAGATTCCCGACGCCATCTTCGGCAAGGAGAAGAACGTTCGTTCCGCCAACATGAAGGCGATCAAGGACGAGACGAAGGCCGCCCTCATCGCCGAGCTCGGCGAGGGCAAGTTCACGGACGTCGACCTGAACGTCGTGTTCGAGGACCTGCAGTACAAGGCGTACCGCAAGACCGTCCTTGAGCGCGGTGTGCGCTCCGACGGCCGCGATGCCAAGAGCCTGCGCCAGATCGACTGCGAGGTCGGCGTCCTCCCGATGGTGCACGGCAGCGCCGTCTTCCAGCGCGGAGACACCCAGGGCCTGGTCATCACGACCCTCGGGCCGACCAAGGAAGCCCAGGACATGGACGGCCTCACCGGCGGCTCCACTTCCAAGAGCTTCATGCTCCACTACAACTTCCCGCCGTTCTCGGTCGGTGAGACGGGCCGCTTCGGCTCGCCCGGCCGCCGCGAGATTGGCCACGGTGCACTGGCGGAGCGCTCGCTCGTTCCGATCCTGCCCCCGGAGGATGCATTCCCCTACTCGATCCGCGTTGTCTCCGAGATCATGGCCTCCAACGGCTCGACCTCGATGGCCTCGATCTGCGGCGGCTGCCTCTCCCTCATGGACGCGGGCGTGCCGATCATCGCCCCGGTCGCCGGCATCTCCTGCGGCCTGATGACCGACAACAACGCCGACGGCTCCATCGCGAAGTGGGTCACGATCACCGACATCCTCGGTGAGGAAGACCACTTCGGCGACATGGACTTCAAGCTCGCCGGCACGACCAAGGGCATCACGGGCTTCCAGCTCGACCTGAAGATCAATGGCCTGCCCTTCGAGATCGCCAAGGCGGCGATCTTCCAGGCGCGCGACGCCCGCATCGAGATCCTGCGCAAGATGCTGGCCGTAATGCCCGCGCCCCGCGCTGACCTCAGCAAGTACGCGCCCCGCATCCAGACGATCCAGATCAACCCCGAGAAGATCGGCCTGCTCATCGGGCCCGGTGGCAAGACCATCAGGCGCATCACCGAGACGACGGGAGCCCAGATCGACATCGCTGAGGATGACTCCGGCAAGGTCTTCATCTACTCGAACAACGGCGAGGCCATGGCCCGCGCCATCAAGGAAATCGACGGCCTCTGCGGCGGTGGCGCCGGCGGCGGTGGTGGTGGCGGCGGCGTCCCGATCGAGAACGGCAAGCTCTACAACGGCCGCGTCACCGGCATCAAGGACTTCGGCTGCTTCGTCGAGTGCACTCCCGGCCAGGAGGGCCTGGTCCACATCTCCGAGCTCGCGGACTTCCGCGTGCGCCGCACAGAGGATGTCGTCAAGATGGGCGACATGATCTGGGTGAAGTGCATCGGCATCGACGAGCGCTCCGGCAAGGTCCGCCTCTCACGCAGGGCGGCCATGAAGGAGATGGAGTCCCAGAAGCAGGGCGACGGCGCCCCCTCTGAGCCTGCCCAAGCCTGATTGAGTGAGGCTCCTCGTAACTAACGACGACGGAGTCGGCTCAGTTTTCCTCCACGAGCTGGTCCGCGCGCTCATTGCCGCGGGCCACGAGTGTTCTGTGGTCGCCCCCAGGGTCGAGCAGAGCTGGACCGGTGCGTCCAAGTCCCGGCACCGCGCCGTCCATTCCGAGGCGACCGAGCTCAAGCTCGGCTGCCCCGCCTGGTCGGTTGACGGGACGCCGAGTGACTGTGTCAACATCGGCCTGGACCACCTGCTGCCCTTGATGCCCGAGGCGGTCGTCAGCGGCATGAACATCGGCCTCAACGCCAGCCTGGCCTTCATCCTAGGAAGCGGCACCGTCGCGGGTGCCTGCGAGGGCGCGCTCCACGGCATTCCCGGGATCGCATTTTCCCAAAGCCTCAGCATCCCCGTCTACGACGACCTAAAGGACCGCGGCGGCGAGGTGGGCCCGGGACTCCTCGCGATCATCCGCGCCTCCGCAAAGCACGCAGCCCAGATGACGCCCGGCCTCGTAACCGAGACACCGACCCACAGCTTCATCGTCCACAACGTCAACTTCCCCTACCCGTGTACGGCTGAGGCGCAGGTGCGCCGCACGGTCCCGGCGAGGACACTCCTTCCCGGGCTTTTCAGCCCCAGGGCCGCAGACGGCACGCACAAGCTGGTCTTCAAGCTCGGCGAGGACACCTCGCCGCAGACGCCGATGACCGACCGGGCCGCGCTCGACGCCGGCCTGATCAGCCACACGGTCCTCGATTTCTCCAAGCTAGGGTCGATCTGACGGGGTTTCTGTGCTTTGCTCCAGTCGATGATGATCGAGGTCCAGAACCTGACGCGGGTCTTCCGCACCTACAAGAAGCAGCCTGGCTTCTGGGGCGGCGTTAAGGGCCTCTTCAACCGAAAGTACGAGGAGACCGCCGCCGCAAAAGACATCACCTTCACGATCGGCGAGGGAGAATTCGTGGGCTTCCTCGGACCGAACGGCGCCGGCAAGACGACGACGCTCAAGATGCTTTCCGGACTCATCTTCCCGACCTCGGGCACGGCCCGCGTCGCGGGATTTGACCCCACGAAACGCGAGAACGCCTACCGCAGAATCTTCGCGCTCGTCATGGGCCAGAAAAACCAGCTCTGGTGGGACCTTCCGGCCATCGAGTCCTTCGTCCTCCTTAAGGCGATCTACGGCCTGGACCCCGCCGAGTACAAGAAGACCCTGGATGAGCTGGTCATGCTCCTCGGCGTAACCGACAAGCTGAACGTCATGGTCCGCGAGCTCTCGCTCGGCGAGAGGATGAAAATGGAGCTCATCGCGGCCCTCATCCACCGCCCGAAGGTGCTCTTCCTCGACGAGCCCACGATTGGCCTGGACGTCGTGTCCCAGAGGGCCGTCCGCAACTTCCTGCGCGACTACAACCGCAGGCACAAGGTCACGATCGTCCTCACGAGCCACTACATGGCCGACATCAAGGAGCTCTGCGAGCGGGTGATCGTGATCCACAAGGGCGTGAAGATCTACGACGGCGACCTGGACAAGCTCGAGTCGAGCTCCGGCAGCAGGAAGAAGATCGTCAAGTTCGTGCCCAAGGACACCACCTTCTCCGAGGCGTGGCGCTCGAAGTACGGCGAGACCACGCGCGCCGACGACGGGTCGTTCACGCTTCGCGTTGGGAGCGACGATGTCGTCGCCGTAGCCCAGGAGGTTCTGGGAACGGGGCCCGTGGCCGACATCACGATCG
>DASRSJ010000208.1:0-11170 GCA_035656555.1 Opitutaceae bacterium | reverse complement strand
ATCCCCACAGATGGGTGCCCTCAATGATGTGACGGCCTCCATGCCCCACCCCGGCGGCGCGATACGCGTGAGCCTCCACCGCAAGGAGGCGAGTGTCACGGCGACCGTCGATCTGCCCCCGGGACTTCCGGGAACCTTCACATGGAGCGGACAGGAGCGCACGCTCACGCCTGGAAGCCAGACCTTCAGCCTCGCCGCCCCGGCCAGCCGCTAGCTCCGGCGTCCGAAAACAGAAAGGCCGCCAGCTGTGAGGCTGGCGGCCTTTCTTTGAACGGGCGGCAAGCGCCCGGCTAATCGGTCTTACTCGCCCTTCTTGGAGGCCTCGTCGAGGATGTCGCCGAGGTTCATCATGTCGTTGCTCGCGCTGCGGTTCAGGGCCTCGTAGGTCGCCGTCTCGGCGGCCAGCTGGTCGGCGCTGTAGTTCGCGGCCTTGATCGACAGGCCGAGCCTGCGCTCCTCGCGGTCGATCTTGATGACGCGGGCAGTGACCTTCTGCTCGGGCTTGAGGAAGTCCTTCACCTTGTCGATGCGCTCCTCGCTGATCTGCGAGATGTGCACGAGGCCGTCGATGCCATCCTTGAGCTCAACGAAGGCGCCGAAGGAGGTCACCTTGGTGACGGTACCCTCGACGACATCGCCGATCTTGAAGAAGGCGTCGATGTCGGACCACGGATCGGTGGCGAGCTGCTTCATGCCGAGGCTGATGCGCTGCTGCTGCGGATCGATGTCGAGCACGATGGCGTCGACCTCGTCGCCCTTCTTCAGGACCTCCGACGGGTGGTTGACCTTGCGGGTCCAGCTCATGTCGGACACGTGGACCATGCCGTCGATGCCTTCCTCCAGCTCGATGAACGCGCCGTAGGTGGTCATGTTGCGGACCTTGCCGCGGACGCGGGCGCCGATCGGGTAGTTGTGGCGGACCATGTCCCACGGGTTCGGCTCCAGCTGACGCAGGCCGAGGGAGATCTTCTGCTCCTCCTTCTGGATGCCGAGGACGACCGCGTCCAGCTCCTGGCCGACCTTGAGAAGCTCGGAGGGCTTGGTGATGCGCTTGGTCCAGGACATCTCGGTGATGTGGACGAGGCCCTCGACGCCGGGCTCGATCTCGACGAACGCGCCGTAGGGGACGAGGTTGACGACCTTGCCGCGGACCTTCGCACCGACCGGGAACTTCCGGTCGATCTCGTCCCACGGGTTCTTGGTGGTCTGCTTCAGGCCGAGGGAAACCCTCTCCTTGTCGCGGTTGACCTCGATGATCATGACCTCGATCTCCTCACCCTGCTTCAGCATTTCGCTCGGGTGCGAGATGCGGCCCCAGCTCATGTCGGTGATGTGGAGGAGGCCGTCCATGCCGTCGAGGTCGATGAACGCGCCGAAGTCGGTGATGTTCTTGACCACGCCCTTGCGGAACTGGCCGGGCTGGATCGAGTCCAGGAGCGCGCGGCGCTTGTCGGTGCGCTGCTGCTCGATGAGCTCGCGGCGCGAAAGGACGATGTTCTTCCTCTCGAGGTTGATCTTGAGGACCTTGAAGTCGTAGGTCTGGCCCACGTACTGGTCGAGGTTCTTCGGGGGCTGCACGTCGATGTGCGAGGCCGGCATGAAGGCGTCGACGCCGATCGAGATGATCAGGCCGCCCTTGACCTTGGCCTTGACGCGGCCGGTGGCCACGGAGCCCTCGGGGAACTTCGTGAGGATGTTGTCCCAGTTCTTCTTCTGCTCGGCCTTGTCGAACGACAGGATCGGGCTTCCGTCGCGGTCCTCGAGCTTCTCGACGAGCACCTCGATCGTGGATCCGATCTGCAGGTCGCCGATGTCGATAAATTCGTTTGCGGGAATGACGCCCTCGGACTTGCCGCCGATGTCGACGACGACCTCGTTCTGGCGAACTTCAGTGATCGTGCCGGGGACGATTGCGCCCTCCTTGAGCTTGTCGAAGGAGGATTGAGCGAGCAGCTCTTGCATTAATGAACTCATGGTAGTGAATCGCGTGGCCGGAGCGCCTGCTTCCTGGGGCGTTCCATCCACCTCGGTTTGGCCCTTGGGCCACGGGTTGACTGGTTTGACTGTGTTTTTGGGACCGGCGGGAGCATCGCGGCGACGCCGATCTGACCGATAGTAAATGCCGCGAACGGTCAGAATCCCAGAATCCGGGGTCCCCGGGCAAGCCCAAAGAGCTCAAACTGCGGCACTTCTACCCTGCTCGGCCGCTCAGGTTGGATCGGTGGCCAAGGACGGCAATCTAACCGCAACCCATTGTCCCAACCTTACTTGGCGTCCTGATCCTTGGCGCCCACCTGAAGGTAGGTCTGGATGTCCTTGAAAAACACGTCGTAGAGGGGTGTATCCCGGAGCGGCGTCTGGGTCGCCATGGCCTCCTTGTTGGTGGGATCGGCCGAGAGGATCTCGGTCAGGGAAACCTCGACCGAGGTGCCGCCGCCGGCGTCGGGCTCCATGTTCACCTTCATCGAGATCTGGCGGGCGCTGGTCGCGGAGTCGTCCCCGTCGGTGATGCTGCTGTGGGCCTCGATGCGGCCCTCGGCGGGCCCCCCATGCTCAAAATGGAACTCCATCTCGTCGACGGCCCGGCGGGCCGCCGCGTAGACGGCCTTCTGGTCGGCTTGGAAGACCTTGGTCTTCGGGGCCTCCCGCGGCCCGAGCTCCGAGCGGAGGTCGTCCGAGAGCGAGGACTCGCAGCCTGAGAGAGCCAGGGCGCAGCACGCGGCTGCTAGGGGGAGGATTTTCATTCGGCTGGGGCGGGCGAAGGCTGCTGCTGGGAGATGCAGTGCAGAGTGCCCAGACCCCACACGAGTTCCAAGCAATCTATCGCGATCACCTCGCGCTCGGGGAAGCAGGAGGCCAGGACCTCGGCGGCCTCGCGGTCCTTCTTCGGCTGGCGGAACGCCGGCATGAGGACGGCGCCGTTTATGATGAGGAAATTGGCGTAACTCGCCGGAAGGCGGGTTCCCTTGTGAAGGACGGGCGCCGGCATCGGAAGCTCGGCAATCCTGTACTTGTTTCCCCCGGGCGTCCTCAGCTCCTTCAGGCGCTCAAGGTTGTCCCTCAGGGGCGCATAGTTGACGTCGCTTCGCACCTTCTCGACGCAGGTCACGATGCCGTACTCGCGGAAAAATCGCGCTAGATCGTCAACATGGCCGTCGGTGTCATCGCCCGCGATCCCCTTCCCCAGCCAGATCACCTCGTTGGTGCCCAGGAAATCCCTGAGGCCGTGCTCGATCTCGTTGCGGCTCATCCCGGGGTTCCTGTTGGGATTGAGAAGACAGGCCTCGGTTGTGAGGACGAGTCCCGTGCCGTTCACGTCGATGGATCCACCCTCGAGCACCATGCTGCTCGTGAAGCGGCGCATGCCGAGGTCCTGAGCCACGCGCTTGGGGATTTGGTTGTCCTTGTCGAAGGGAGGATACTTGCCGCCCCACGAGTTGTATTCCCAGTCCGTGACCGCGATCTCGCGCGTGCGGCTGTTGCTGACGAAGATCGGGCCGTGGTCGCGGCACCAGGCGTCGTTCGTGGGGTTGTCGTAGAACTCCACGTTGGCCATCTCGGCGCCCGCGGCCTTGATGAGCGCCAGCGCCTTCTTCTGGGAATCCAAGGGAAGATTGATGCGGACCTTCTCCCTCACGCTGATGTGGGCCGCGATCGCCGCGAAGACCGAAGGGATGGACTTGAAGGCGCCGGGCCATGTCGAGGCCTTGTGGGGCCACGAGAGCCAGACGGCGTCCTGCGGCTCCCATTCCGCCGGCATGGCGAATCCTGATGCCCATGGGCTGGCATTCTTGGCGTTGGCGGCGGCGGATACGGGAAGGGCACTCACCGCGCCATCCAACACGAATCCCCGGCCGGGAGCGAGCTAACCCGGGCCGGTCCCCTATCCTGTTAGTCGCGGAAGCGCTTAGTGATGTCGCCGTAGGCGTCGATCCTGCGGTCGCGCAGGAAAGGCCAGTGGGTCCGGGTCGAGTCGACCTCTCCAAGCGAGACCGACACCACGAGGATCTCCTCCTTCGAGTTTGTCGCCTTGGCGAGGATCTGCCCGCTCGTCCCGGCGACGAAGCTCTGGCCCCAGAACTCGATTCCCGGCTCGCCGACCGGAGTCTCGTGGCCGATGCGGTTGCACACGGCGACGTAACAGCCGTTCGCGACCGCATGAGCCCTCTGGATCGTCTCCCAGGCGGAGTGCTGGTTCTCGCCGTGCGCTTTCTTCTCGCCCGGATGCCAGCCGATCGCCGTCGGGTAGAAGATGATCTCGGCGCCCTGAAGCGCCGTGAGTCGCGCGGCCTCGGGATACCACTGGTCCCAGCAGATGAGGACGCCGATCTTGCCGAACTTCGTCTTCCACGAGCGGAAGCCCGTGTCGCCCGGCGTGAAGTAGAACTTCTCGTAGTAGAGCGGGTCGTCCGGGATGTGCATCTTGCGGTAGATGCCGAGCAGCGAGCCGTCCGCGTCGATGACGACCGCGGTGTTGTGGTAGAGCCCGCTCGCCCTCTTCTCGAAGAGCGAGGCGACGACCACGACCCCGTGCTTCTTCGCGAACTTCTGGAAGGCCTCGGTGCTGGGCCCGGGGATCTTCTCGGCCAGCTTGAAGTTGCCGTGGTCCTCGCTCTGGCAGAAGTACTGCGAACGGAAGAGCTCCTGCGTGCAGATGATGTTCGCCCCGCGCTTCACGGCCTCCTTCGCGAGGGCCAGCGTCTTCCGGAGGTTCGCCGCGGGGTCGGCCCCGCAGGCGTGCTGGAGAAGGCCTATGGAGACCTTCGCCATCTCTAGTAGACGACCTTGTTGAGGGGATATTCGACGATGCCCTCGGCGCCGAGCGCCTTCAGCTGCGGGAGGATCTCGCGCACGACGCTCTGGTCGATGATGGTCTCAAGCGCCACCCAGTCGGGATTGTTGAGGGGCGAGATCGTCGGGTCGCGCAGCGACGGGACGGAGGCGATGATCGCCTGCAGCGCCTTCTTCGGCGCGTTCATCTTAAGCCCGACCTTCGACTCGGCCTCCAGCGCGCCGCGCAGGAGGAGCGCGATCGTCTCGATCTTCTTGCGCTTCTGCGGGTCGGCCCAGGACTTCTTGTTCGCGATCAGCTTCGTGTTTGTCTCAAGGAGCGTGTCCACGATGCGCAGCTTGTTCGCGCGAAGCGAGGAACCCGTCTCCGTGATGTCGACGATGGCGTCGACCAGGTCGGGGACCTTGACCTCGGTGGCGCCCCACGAGAACTCGATCTCGACGGGGATGTTCTTCTTCGCGAAGTAGCGCGTGACCGTCTGCACGAGCTCGGTCGCGACCCGCTTGCCGGCCAGGTCCTCGGGCTTCTTGACCGGGGAGTCCTCGCCGACGCAGAGCACCCAGCGCGACTTCGCGGTCGAGGCGCGGCTGTAGATCAGGTCGCAAACCTCGACGACGTCGGAGCTGTTCTCCTGGATCCAGTCCAGGCCCGTCAGCCCGCAGTCGAAGAAGCCGTGCTCCACGTACCGGCTGACTTCCTGGGCGCGCACGAAGCGGCCGTCCAGCTCGGGGTCGTCGATCGACGGCCTGTAGGAGCGCGAGTTGCTTGTGATTCTCCAGCCAGCCTTTGCGAAAAGGCTGCGGGTGGACTCTTCGAGGCTGCCCTTGGGCAGGCCAAGCATGAGGAGGGGCTTCTTGTCGGGCACGGGGGTCCAAGCGTCGCCCTACGGCTGGGCCGTTCAAGCAAAATGCAGGGGGTATGGCAGGTTGACATTGACTCCTTTAATTGTAAAAAAAGGTCCCAAGAGCGCATATGGCTGATACATCGACAGCTCGGCCGAATCCGAAGCCCCTCATCGTGGTAGTGGAGGATGAGCCTGATCTGGCGTCGCTGATTGCCCAGCACCTGGAGAGGGGTGGTATGCGTGTCCAGGTCTGCAACAGGGCCGCCCACGCGCTGAAGTTCCTGCAGAAGAACTTCGCCAACCTGGTGCTGATGGACCTGAACCTGCCCGACCAGGGGGGCTTCGAGCTCCATGAGGAGCTAAAGGCCGCCAACATCAACGTCCCCGTCATCTTCGTCACCGCCAACCTCGAGGAGGCCAGCAAGATCCACGGTCTCGAGCAGGGGGGCGACGACTACATCACAAAGCCCTTCAGCTACGCGGAGCTGACAGCGCGCATCAAGGCGGTGCTGCGCAGGGCCGATTACAAGGAGGACCTGAACCTGACGAAGAACGTCCGGGTGAACACGGACCCCTTCGACTTCTGCGGCGCGAGGGTGACGCCGGTGCGCCTTGAGATCGCGTTCGAGGACGGGGAGACAATCAGCATCGGCCGCAAGGAGCTCGGCATTCTCTCCTACCTGAACGAGCACCAGGGCGAGGTGATCACGAGGAAGGCCCTGATCCACGCGGTGTGGGGCCAGCACGCCGACGTGCGCAGCCGCTCGCTTGACCAGTACGTGGTCAAGGTGCGCGACATCTTCAAGAAGAAGGGCCTGGACCTGGCGGACTTCCGCACGGTCCACGGCATTGGCTACATCTTCGACCCGAAAAAGGTCTCGAAGAAGGGCGTCTAGTTCGTCGCGGGCCCGGGGCCCCGGACTGTGCGTGCGCAACCAAACGGCCCCCGGCCGTGGGCGGTTCCAACCAGAAGTGAGCGCGGCGGTGGTTTTCACTCGAGCCCGCGCATATCGCGTGCATCGAACGCTGGGTTTTCTGCGTCTAAATCGCTGTGGAAAATCCGATTCCATTTGTACGGGAGAAGCCGCGTTTCGCGGACGGACCCGCCGCCCTGCGGCAGGGATGGGTCTTCGCGGCCATACCGCTCCTCGTCCTCGCCTGCTACTGGCCCGCGCTCCACGGCTCTCTGCTGTGGGACGACGAAGCGCATGTGACGAAGCCCGCACTGCGCTCCCTTGCGGGTCTATGGAGAATCTGGACGGACCTCGGCGCCACGCAGCAGTACTACCCTCTCCTTCACTCCGCGTTCTGGGCCGAGCACAGGCTCTGGGGCGCGGGCACGACGGGCTATCACATCGTCAACATCCTGCTCCACGCGGCTGACGCCTGCCTCCTGGTGGTCGCCCTGCGACGACTCGCCGTTCCCGGTGCGGCACTTGCCGGGCTGATCTTCGCCGTCCACCCGGTGTGCGTCGAATCGGTCGCCTGGATCTCAGAGCAGAAGAACACCCTTTCCCTGCTGTTCTACCTCCTCTCCGCCCTCGCCTACCTCGGATGGCGAGGCGAGCGCTCCGCGACCCGCTATGCGCTGGCCCTCGCGCTCTTCGTGATGGCGCTCCTGACGAAGAGCGTCACGGCCACGCTGCCCGCAGCACTTCTCCTGATCCTGTGGTGGAGGAACGGCCGCCTCGCATGGGTGCGGGATGTGCGTCCCCTCCTTCCCTGGTTCGCGGTTGCGCTGGCAAGCGGGCTCTTCACGAGCTGGATCGAGCGCACCGTGATCGGCGCCGAGGGCGTCTCGTTTGAACTCACGCTCCCCCAGCGCTTCCTTCTGGCCGGCAGGATCGTGTGGTTTTACCTCGGCAAACTCGCTTGGCCCACGCGGCTCGTCTTCGTCTATCCGCACTGGGACGTGGCGGGGAGCACCGGATGCTTCGCCTCCTTCCTTGCGGCCGCCGCCGCGCTGACCGCGTCGCTGGTCGTTGTCGCCCGCCGCAGCCGCGGGCCCCTTGCCGCTTGGCTCTTCTTTGTCGGCTCGCTCTTTCCCGCACTCGGCTTCTTCAACGTCTACCCGTTCGTCTTCTCGTACGTGGCCGACCACTTCCAGTACATCGCGTGCATCGGGATGTTCGCCGGTGCCGCTGCCGTCATCTCCCGCTTGTTTTCGCTTCCGGCCAGGGGTTCACGGGTCGCCGGATGCCTCGTCTCTGCGGGAGTCCTCGGGACACTCGCCGTCCTCAGCAACCTGCAGAGCCGCATGTATGCGGATGGTCCCACGCTGTACCGCTCGGTTCTTGCGAGAAACCCGCAGAGCTGGATGGCCCACAACAATCTCGGGGTCTGGTACCAGGGCTCGGGTGAGCCTGCCCTCGCCCTTGCCGAGTACGGGGAGGCGCTGCGCCTGCGCCCGGGCTACTACGACGCACATGTCAACATCGGCAGCGTTCTCCTGAAGCAGCCGGGGCGCGCAGCCGACGCGGCGTCCGCGTTTGAAGCCGCGCTTACCATCAAGCCGGATTCCCCGGATGCCCACGACAGCCTGGGAAGCGCGTGGGCCGAGATGCCCGCCAGGCTAAACGACGCCGTCTCGCAGTATCGCGAGGCGATCCGCCTGCGGCCCGGCTTCGCGGAGGCCCACGACAACCTTGGGAACGCCCTCATGCGGACGCCGGGTCGCCTCCGGGAGGCCGAGTCCGAGTTCCGCGTATCCCTGCGGCTGAACCCCTCAAGCGCTGATGCCCACAACAACCTCGGCAATGCCCTGAGCGCCGAGGGGCGCAAGGAGGACGCGGTGGCCGAGTACAGGGAGGCGCTGCTCCTCATGCCCGGCTACGCCTCGGTCCACTTCAATATCGCCATGGCGCTCCTCAACGAGCCGGGCCGCCGCCCCGAGGCCGCGCGCGAACTCAGGGAGTTCCTGAGGGAGTCCCCCGGCAACCGCGACGCAGCGAGGATCCTCGGTGAGATCAGCCCGCGGTAGGCGCACTACACGGCCCGAAGGAGCGTGATCCTCCCGATCGGAAGCCACTCGGCGACCAGGATGTCGCCGTTCGCGAGGAAGATGGCGGCGTGGGGCGTGATGAACTTGCCGGGAGTGAACTGGTCGCGCGACTGCGAGCGCCTCGAACCCACCTTCCCGTTGAGCGCCTGCCCATCGCCAAGCTGCGCCAGGACTTTGTAGTCGCGGTCGAGGATGCAGACCTGGCTGTCCAGGTCGGGGCACACCATGAGGTCCCCGCGCACGTGGAAGTGGCAGGGCATCCTCATGTGCGCCTCATCGTTGATGGTGCGCAGGTGGGTGCCCTCCAGCGTGAAGGTCTGGATGCGCCGGTTGCCCCGGTCGGCCACCACGAGGACGGGTTCGGCGCCGCGCGTGTCGATCCAGAGGCCGTGCGGGGTGTGGAACTCGCCGTCGCCGCCGCCCGGCCTGCCGATCTCGCCCAGGAACTGGCCCTTGGAGGAAAAGCGAAGCACGTGGCTGGAGCCGTAGCCGTCCCCGACATAGAAGTCCCCGTTCGGCGCCAGGGCCACGTTCGTCGGCACGAACTTGATCGGCGCCGCGCCGTAGGCCGGATCCTCGGCCGGGTAACCATGCTGCCAGACCACCTCGCCGGAAAGAGTCGTCTTCTCGATTTTGCAGCGATTGATGTCGCAGTGGTAGAGGTATTCGGTGCCCGCCTCGTTCCTCAGGTTAAGCCCGTGGGCGCCGTTGCGGAACTCGTCGCCGTAGGCGCGCACGAACTTCCCCGCCGCGTCATAGACGACGACGGCCTCGCCGCGCGTGCTCGCCTTGTTGACCGTGTGCGCGACATAGATGTTTCCCTGCGCGTCCTGCGTGAGGCCGTGGGTGTCGCCCCAGAGGAGGCCCGCGGGGGGGACCAGCCAGTCATGGACACACTCATAGGTGTGAGCGCCGGAGCCGACGATGGGGTTCGCGCTGCCGGACTTGTCGGAGGCTGCGAGAAAGAACTTGGGCAGCGCCGCCGCCGCGGTGGCCGCGGCTGCGCGGGCGAGGAACGCCTTTCGGGTCATGGTCTTCATGGTGCTCTTGGGAGGTTGGGGTCGGGATGTTTCCAGTCGGTGATTATTTTGACGCCGGCTCGGGCTTCAAGGATTCGCCCGTGTCGCCGATGAAGCGGTCCTCCTCCAGGAGGCCGGCAAGCGCCTCGCGGTCCGCCCTCCAGCGGGCCTGCTGGCGCTTGTCGACCAGCGTGTCGCCGAGAAGCTTCACCGCTCCGGGTGTCACGGCCGTCTGCCACACGTAGAGGGAGCGCAGGCTGCTCACCGTCACGAGGGCCGGCAGGCCCTTGTCGGTGACGGCGGTGCCGCGCAGGTTCAGGTAGCGCAGGCGCTTCAGGTTCGACAGGTACGAGAGGCCCGCGTCCGTGACGGCCGTGTTGTCGAGGTGGAGCCTCTCCAGCCAGTGCATCGCCGCCACCTGCACGAGGCCGACGTCGTCGACCGAGGTTCCACCCAGGTCGAGCCAGGTGATCGCTGGCGCGATCTGCACCAGCTGGGAGAGCTGGTTGTTGCCGAAGGCCTTCCCCGCAATGCGCGCATTGACCTCGATCCAGGGTCCGTCGGGGGACATGGGCCTGATGAGGATGCCAAGCCTTGGGGCAAGGGCCGCGGCCCTCACGAGCGTCGCGACGCGGAAGGGAGGCTTCTCGGGGGCCTTCCCCCCGAAGCGAGCACTCAGGATGTCCGCGACCGTCGGAGGAGGCGCAAGCGTCCCTGCGAGTGCCTTCTGCGGCGCGCCGGAACCGAGCCACCACTCCACGAGCGTCAGGTCGTCGTCGCTTAGCTGCGGCTTTCCGCTCGGCGGCATGTGCTCCTTCTCGTCCACCGGCAGGTCGATGCGGCGCATGAACTCGCCGGGCGCCCCGCCCTTCGCCATCAGCTCCGGGCCGTGCTTTCCGCCTTTCGAGAGCAGGTCCCAGCTGTCGACCCGGAACTCGCCGTTGCTCTTCGAGGGACCGTGGCAGCTCACGCAGCGCTGCTCCAGGATCGGCTGGATGACGTCGTCGAACACCATGGCATGCGCCGCGTCCATGGGGACGACCTTGGCGACGGGAATGGGGACGCCGAGGAGGTGCTTGAGGCGCACCGGCATGTAGACTGTGAGGTAGTCGTTGCCGTGCGTGATCTTGCCGCCCGCGTGGCCGGCTAGGGCAAGGAGCACCATGCAGCCGACGAAGAGCGGCCCGTAGAGCCACCAGACCCGGTGGATCACCAGGAGGACCACGGCGCCCGCGGCCGCGCCCACCCCGAGCCATCGGTGCGTCTGGACGAGCGCGGGGTCGAAATCCCCCGTTCCCGCAAGGAACCAGCCCAGCGTGGCCGCCAGGACGGCGGCCGCGGCGCCGAGCGCGAGGATCAGGGTGCGCTGGCCCTTGGAGAGGCCGGGAAGCCACCTTGCCCAGCCAAGCCGCGAGAGGAGCCCCGAGAGCTCAAGTGCCGCCAGGAGGATGAATATTCCGATCGGCAGGTGCACCCACAAGGGATGGAAGCGCCCAAGGAACGCCCCCAGGTCG
>DASRSJ010000207.1:0-5894 GCA_035656555.1 Opitutaceae bacterium | reverse complement strand
CCGGGCGTCAAATGAACAGGCCCTTCGCCACCTTGCCGTGCACGTCGGCGAGCCGGAAGTCGCGCCCCTGGAAGCGGTAGATCAGCTTCTCGTGGTCTATGCCGAATGACGCCAGCATGGTCGCATGCAGGTCGTGGACGTGCATCTCCTGGCCGTCCTCGATGTAGTGGTAGCCGAGCTCGTCGGTGTTGCCCCAGCTGAGCCCGCCGCGGATGCCGCCGCCGGCCATCCAGACGGAGAAGGCGTTGATGTGGTGGTCGCGGCCGCTGCCCTGCCCCATCGGCGTCCGGCCGAACTCGCCGCCCCAGAGGACCAGCGTGTCCTCGAGCATGCCCCGCTGCTTCAGGTCCGTCACGAGCGCGGCGCTCGCCTGGTCCACCCGCTTGCAGACGTCCTGGATGTCGCGGTCGAGGTTGCCGTGCTGGTCCCAGCCTCGGTGGTAGAGCTGGATGAAGCGCACGCCCCTCTCGGCCAGCCGCCTGGCCACGAGGCAGTTCGAGGCAAAGGAGCCGTCGCCGACCTCCTTGATCCCGTACATGTCGCGGATCGACTGCGGCTCGGAGCTGAGGTCCGTCAGGTCCGGCACGCTCGTCTGCATCTTGAAGGCCAGCTCGTACTGCGCGATCCGCGTCTGGACCTCGGGGTCGAGGGTCTCCTCCTCGTGTATCCCGTTCAGGCGTGCGATCTCGTCGATCACCTGGCGCTGGGTGCTCTGGCAGACCCCGTCCGGGTTGCCGACATAGTGGACGGGCGTCCCGGTGCTCTGGAACTGGACGCCCTGGAAGCGGCTCGGAAGGAAACCGGCCGACCACTGCCGTGCCGAGACCGGCTGCTCGCCGCCGCCGGGGCCGTGGGACATGAGGACCACGTACCCGGGCAGGTTGTCCGTCTCCGATCCCAGGCCATAGAGAAGCCATGAGCCCATGCTCGGCCGTCCCTTCAGGTTCGAGCCCGCGTTCATGAAGGCGTGCGCCGGGTCGTGGTTGATCTGCTCGGTGTGCATCGAGCGCACGATGCAGATGTCGTCTGCGATCTGCTGGGTGTACGGCAGCAGGTCCGAGATCATCTGCCCCGAGAGTCCGCACCGCGAGAAGCCGAAGTTGCAGCCTCGTGCCAGGAGTTTCGTGTTCTGCAGCTGGGCCAGCTGCTGGCCGTTCGTGAAGGAATCCGGAAAGGGCTGCCCGTTTATCCGGTTAAGCGCGGGCTTGGGATCGAATGTTTCCAGGTGCGAGGGGCCACCCGCCATGTAGAGGTGGATGACCCGCTTGGCCCTGGGCGGAAACTGGGGGGAGCTGATGATGCCCTGCCAGCGCTCCGCGGGTGACGGCGCCGCAGCGGCAGCCGCGAGGATCTTCGGGTTAATGAGGGAGCCAAGCGCCATGGCGCCGAGAGCCTGCGCCGACTTCCCGAGGAAGGTCCTGCGCGACCACGCCAGCTGCTGCTCCTTCAGTATCCTCGGGTCAAAGGGATGGTTCATGGTTCTTCAGTAGCGGACGATCGTCTCGTTGAGGTTGATGAGGACGCGGGCGACGGAGGTCCACGCGGCCAGAGTCGGTGCGTCGACCGGCAGCTTTGTCACGTGCTGGCCCACGCGGACGGCTTTCTCAGCCTCCTCGGGCTTGCCGCGGTAGTAGGCCAGCTGCCCGTCGAAGAAGGCCTTCAGGGAGACGCGCTCCCGCTCGCTTGGCGCGCGAGCGAGGAGGCGGAGGTAGGCCTCGTTCAAGCCGCCCGCAAAGTCGTCCTCGGCGCGGTTGGCAAGGGCCTCCTCGGCCAGGCCCCTGGCGGCCTCGACGAAGGTCGGGTCGTTCAGGAGGGTCAGCGCCTGCTGAGGCGTGCTGGAGATGTTGCGGGCGGCGACGCACTCCTCCCTCGAGGGAGCGTCAAAGTTCGCGAGCATCGGCTGCAGGAAGGTCCTCTGCCAGTGGATGTAGACGCCGCGCCTGTACTGGCGCTCGTCGGTGTCGGCCACGTAGTCGCGCGAGGGAAACTGAAGGGCTGCATAGTATCCATCCGGCTGGTACGGATAGACGCTCGGGCCGCCGACGTCGAGATTGATGAGCCCCGATGCCGCGAGGGCGTTGTCCCGGACGAACTCCGCGTCGAGGCGGCGCGGCGACTGCCTTGCGAGGAGGCGGTTGTTCGGGTCCGCCTCGGCGAGGTCCTGTCGGAAATTCGAGGACTGCCGGTAGGTCGCCGAGGTGACGATCAGTTTCACCATGGCCTTCACGTCCCATCCCCTGTCCATGAAGTCCACGGCCAGCCAGTCCAGGAGCTCGGGATGGCTAGGGTACTCGCCCTGTGTGCCGATGTCGTCCACGAACGCGGAGAGCCCGGTCCCGAAGAACTGCCTCCACAGGCGGTTCATGTAGGCCCGCGCCGTCAGGGGATTGTCGCGCGAGGTGATCCAGTTCGCCAGGTCCAGGCGCGTCTGGCGGGCGCTGCCGTCCGGCGCGGGCGCCTTGTTGAGGAAGCCGGGGACTGCGGGCTCCACGACCGCTCCCGTCTCGTTCTGCCAGTCGCCGCGCGGAAGTATCCTCGCCACCCTCGGGGTCGTCGCGACTGTCACGGTCGTGAACGCCTTGCCGTCGCGGCACGCTGCTATCTCGCGCACGTCATACTGCGCGGCCTGGAAGTCCGCCTTGCTGGGGCCGCCGGTGCTGAGGAAGTACTCGGACGCGAGAAGCCTGGACTGCTCCGGCGTCGGTACCTGGGCCTTCAGGGCCCCGAGGACCTCCTCAATCGGCCTCGTGCCCGGCGCCCGCAGCCCGAGCGGGGAAACCGAGAACCCCACCCGGCCCAAGTTGTTCGTGAGGACCCTCATCTCGAGCCTGTCGCCCTTCTGCAGGACAATCGGATTCTCCAGGATGTAGGTCGCCGCCTGCGGCACCTTCTCCAAGCCCGCCACCGAGCGCCAACCGAGGATCACGGACGTCAGCAGCTGGCCGTTGAAGTAGCTTTTGGTCGGGTGGTCGGAGTAGGCGTCGGACAACACCATGATCAGGCGCTCGGGCTCCCCCTTGCGGTAGAGCGCGAGTTCGAAGGTGAGGCTGAAGGGATCGTGGAGGAGATTCGTGCGCCCGTCGTGGTCCGGGTCCGGGAGTACCTGCAGGCGCACCGTCGCCAGTGGGCCGGCCTCGGGCATGATCGACCACGTGGTGACGTGGCCGTTCACCTCGACCTGGCCGCCGGGAAGGGCCCACACCTTGGCGTGCTCCTCGGAGCTGGCGACGTCCTGTGCCGGGTAGGTCACCCAGCCCGTGCCCTCGGTGGCAAGCTGCGGGCCAATCTGCGCCGTCCAGTCCTTGATGAGCCCCGCAAGGGCCGGATCGGCCTGGAGCTCGGCCCCGACCCGCGAGATCCTCGCCTCGGACTCGCGTGCCAGCCTCGCCGCCCTCTCCTTCAGGTAGACGCTCCCGACCTCGATCTCGGGAGGGAACGGCGAGTCGTTGGTGTAGCCCTTCAGCTCGGGCTCGGGCGTGTAGGTGTAGTCCTCGTAGACGCCGTACTGCTTGATGTCGGCAAAGTAGGCGCCCAAAGCATAGAAGTCCTTCGCCTTGAAGGGATCGTACTTGTGGTCGTGGCACTCGCAGCAGGCCATCGTTGAGCCGAGCCAAGTGGTCGAGACGGTGCGAACCCGGTCGGCGGCGTACTTGGCGATGTACTCCTTCGGCTGCGCCCCGCCCTCGCGGGTCACCATGTTGAGCCGGTTGAAGCCGCTGGCCACGCGGTCCCTGTCGGTCGCGTTGGGGAGCAGGTCGCCGGCCAGCTGCTCCCTCGTGAACTGGTCGTAGGGCTCGTTGCGGTTGATCGCGTCAATCACGTAGTCCCGGTACGGGAAGTTGTTGTAGAGCTGGTCGCCGTGGAAGCCGACCGTGTCCGCGAACCTCGCGAGGTCGAGCCATCCTACCGCCATGCGCTCACCGAAGTGCGGCGAAGCGAGAAGGCGGTCCACCAGGCGCTCGTAGGCTCCGGGCTGCGTGTCGCCGAGGAAGCGCTCCGTCTCCTCGGGCGTCGGGGGAAGTCCGAGGAGGTCGAGGCTCACGCGGCGCAGGAGGACGCGCGGGTCGGCCTCGGGCGACGGCGAGAGTCCGCGCTCGGCGAGCTCCTTCATGATGAAGTGGTCGATCTCGTTCCTCGCGCCCGGTCCGGCCTGCGGCACCGGGGCCTTCTTCGGGGGCATGTAGGCCCAGTGCTGCTCGTAGACCGCGCCCTGCTCGATCCAGCGCTTCATGACCCGCTGGTCGCGCTCGCTTAGCAGGTGAAGGGAGTCCGGGGGCGGCATGACCTGGCCCGGGTCGCCCGAGCTGATGCGTCTCCATATCTCAGACTCGGCCGGCTTGCCCGGGACGATGGCCCGGTAGACCCGGCCGGTCTTGTCCTTCCTCTCCGCCTTGGCCTTGTCCGGGAGGTCGAGCCTCAGGTCCGCCTTGTTCGCCTTCAGGTCCGGACCGTGGCACTTGAAGCAGGTGTTCGCCATGATCGGGCGCACGTCCCGGTTGAACTGGATGTTCGCGGGGATGTTCTCCACCGCTCCGGCGGTCCCGGATGCCGCCAGCGCTACCACAAGGAAATGGCTCCACTTACTCATGGGGGGTCCCTGTATGCTCGCCTCCGGTCGGCGCCGATGCAAGGCACGACATGCCGTAAAAACGCGAGGATCGGGCGAATTTCCCGACGCCCTCGCGGGGTGCCCCGCCTAGAATAGCTCGGGCTGGCCGTAGCGCTTGCGCGCATCGGCGAGCGCGGTGCGCATCTCCATCCTCTCCAGCAGCGCGTAGAGATTTTCCATGTGCACTGTCGTGTGCTCGGTTCCCGGGGGCGGCAGCGCGAGGTTGAGCGTGGTCAGCTTGAGGTTCATCCGCAGGCGCTCGGCCGAGGACGCCACGACAGCCCTGAACCTCTCGGGCTGGACGCGGTCGGCCGCGGCGAGGATCCCCTCAAGGCTGCCGAATTCGGCCAGCCACTTGCTCGCGGTCTTGGGGCCCACGCCGGTCAGGCCCGGAATGTTGTCGGAGGTGTCGCCGACGATCGCCAGATAGTCCGCAATCTTCGCCGGGGGCACGCCGAACTTCTCGGCCACGCCGGCCTCGTCGAGGTACCTCCAGCCGAGCTTCGGGTTCGCGGTCGGCGGGGGCAAGAGGACGCGGACCTTCTCGCCGACGATCTGGGCGAAGTCCTTGTCGGAGCTCACGATCAGGACCTCGTCGCCCTTCCGCGCGAGCGTGCAGGCGTGGGAGGCCAGCAGGTCGTCGCTCTCGACGCCGTCCACCTCGATCCCCGCAAGCCCCATGGCGCGGGTCAGCTCCTTGATGATAGGAATCTGCTTGGACAGGGGCTCGGGCATCTCCTCCCGGTGCGCCTTGTACTCAGGGTGCAGCGCCAGGCGGTCGTCGGACCCGCCCAGGTCGAAGAACACCATTATGCCGTCCGGCTTCTCCTGGTCGGAGAGCTTCCAGATCGACTTTACCCAGCCGTGCAGCGCGTTGGTGGGGAAGCCGTCGGACTTGGTCAGCTCCGGGATCGCGAAGAAGCAGCGGTAGGCGAGGTTGAACCCGTCAATGAGGAGCCACTTCGCCATGGCCGCTTTTCCTAGGCCTCGCTCACGACCTCGGCAGGGGCGGAGGGGATGACGGGCTGGGCCCCGCGGACTGCCTCGGCGATCGCCGGCTGGCGCGCCTCGGGCTCGGCGTGGTCGTTGTTGAAGCGCATCGAGACGACCTTGGACACGCCCCTCTCCTCCATCGTCACGCCGTAGATCGCGCTCGCCGCAGCGACGGTGCGCTTGTTGTGCGTGATGATGATGAACTGCGACTCGCTCACGAACTTCTTCAACAGGTCCGTGAAGCGCCCGATGTTCGACTCGTCGAGCGGCGCGTCCAACTCGTCGAGCAAGC
>DASRSJ010000206.1:0-2299 GCA_035656555.1 Opitutaceae bacterium | reverse complement strand
GATCGTGCGTAAGCGTCGCTCACGCCGTCGATTCTTTCAGTCGCTCAGGAAGGTCGGGGGCTGGCTCGAAGCGATATTCCCTCCCGAGCCGTTGCTGGACAAGCAGTCCTCGCTCTGCGAGGTCCGAGAGATCCGCCCTGGCAGTCTCATGCGTAACGCGCTGCGCGGCGGCGTGACCTGAAAACGAATAGGTCGCATCCGGATGTCGCACCGCGTTGGTCAGCAGTTCGAGTTGCCTGCGATTGAACTCTCTCGCGCCCTTCAGCAGCGTCTCCATCTCCTGAACCTCTCGCGTCTTTCGCTGGAGGTAATTCTGCATCTCTCTGATCGCTCGCTCGATGACGTGGAGCTGATGGATAAGGAAGTAGGTGGTGTCCCCTTCGTCAGTCTCGGTTTCGAGGAATGCCCGCCCGTACTGAGAGGGCGCCTCACGAAGGATCGTTGAGATCGACAGATACTCGACCAACCAGTAGCCGCTCCTTCTCATCGACCAGAAGAAGAGAATTCGGGCGGTCCTTCCGTTCCCATCTTCGAAGGGATGGTCGTAAGCAAGACCGAAGTGCAAGAGGACGGCCCGGACCACGGGATGGATGAAGATCTCGCCGTCGTCCTTTTCGTTCGCGAAATCGCAGAGTCGCTTCAGTCGTTCCGGGAGCTGCTCGGCAGGAGGCGGGTCGTGCAATCTCTTCCCCTCCTCACGGCCATACACAGCGACCCTCACCTCGTCGGCGATTTGCAAACGTCCAGCCGCATTTGGGTCGTCAAGCGTGCCGTCGGTGAGGATGCGGTGCAGTTCAAGAACGGACTCAGGGGTGAGTGTCTGGGCCATCTCTTCGTGCATGAATCGGAGGGCGCGATAGTTGTTGACGATCATCCGCTCGCTACGGTCCTCAGGGTCTCGACCCGTTCTCAGCATCTCTTTTGCTCGACGCCGTGAGGTGGTAGCTCCCTCAAGCTGGCTCGACCGGATCGCCTCCTCCATGAGCGAATTGACGAGGAAACGTTGCCGTGCCTGATGATCGGAGGTGACCTCCGCATCCATCGCCACCTCGCCCGCACAATGCTGGTCGACTTGGTGAAGACTGCGCAGGAGAAGGTCCGGAAGGCCGTACTTGAAGGACGTACCTTCCCTGTCCGTCAAGGGCAGGGTCCGCATGTTCGGCCGTCTCTCGAATAGCTTGATGCGCCACCACCACTCCTCGGTGGAGAGCCCATAACTGGGCTCGAGGTGCCTCAATTTGTCCCAATGCAAGTATCTCTTCGCCGAGCGCGGATCTTGAGGTGCTTGGACCGCGTTCAGGATCCGCTCACTGTCCGCGGAGCCCGGGCCAAAGATCCCTGCAGTAGGTGGCGGCGTCGCTACGTACATGTCCTGATCCAAATCTGTCCAAATCTGTCCAAGGATTTGGAAGTATATCCAAATGCAGGGCTAGATTTGGATTATCACTGCCCGCGCAGCTTCCAAAGCACCACGCTGGCAAGCCCGGCGCGGTAGGCGGCGTAAGGCCAGAGCGCCCGGTCGCGCTCGACCAGGCCGATCAGGCGCTGGGAGGCCAGGGTGGAGGCGAAGGAGGCGCCGATGCCGACCGCCAGGGTGCGGCGCAGCTCCGGCGTCGTCCCCCGCCGCGCCAGCCGCGCGCCCTTCAGCCCCGTCGCGCCGACGATGATCGGCAGGGCGATCGTGCGGGAGAGGAGGTTTGCCTGCTCGCGGGAGAAGCGGCGCCAACGGGCCGCGGCGAGGGTCACGCCGTTGCGGGACACGCCCGGAGCCAGGGCGGCCGCCTGGGCGACGCCGAGGGCCAGACCGTCGGCCGTGGTCGCCTCGCCGCGGCCACGCAGCTGCGGTCGGCGGTCGGCGATCACCATCAGGGCCGCGCCGGCCAGCAGCCCGAAGGCGGTCGCCCGCGGCCCGCCGAGGCGACTCTCGATCTGCCGCTCGAAGCCGTAGCCGACCGCCGCCGCCGGCGCGAAGGAGAGCGCCAGCAGAAGCGCCCGCCCGGCGTCGAAGCCGTGCAGCTCCTCCGCGATCAGCCGCCGCTGGCCGATCAGGAGGGCCGCCGCGGCGCCCGTGTGGAGGGCGACCTCGAAGCTCTTGCGCACCTCCGGGTCGATCGCGTCCCAGTCCCAACCGAGCAGCCAGGGGACGAGGACGATGTGAGCGGAGCTGGAGACCGGCAGGAGCTCGGCGGGACCCTGCACCAGGCCCAGCGCGATCGCGCGCCGAGCCGGCAGTCGCCCGCCGCTCAAGCGTCCGTCGTCGCCGGGTCCCGCTTGACCCGCTTGTAGAGCCAGTAGGCGA
>DASRSJ010000205.1:0-7265 GCA_035656555.1 Opitutaceae bacterium | reverse complement strand
CGAGGAGGCCGTGCGAATTGCGGCCTCCGTTGCCCCCCACAGCGGCAGCGTGATCCTCAGCCCCGCCTTTTCCAGCTTCGACATGTTCCGCAACTACGAGGACCGCGGAAACCAGTTCGAAAGGGCCGTCGGCGAACTACGTACGGCCCGAGTTTGATATAGCTTTGACTGAGACAACCGACAACCTGACATCGAGCGACAAGACGACCATTCTCCCATGAAAATATTAAAGATCCTTGGAATCGCAGCAGGCGTTCACGCGCTGGCGCTCCTCCTAATTTTTGCCAACCCGGGCTGCAGCTATACGAAGGCCGCGTCCACGGATTCGCCGCCCATCTCTTCGGCCCCGGACACCTCCGCCAGCGCGCCTTCCTCGGCCATCGTCACCGCTCCCGATTCGGTCGGCATCCGCTACAGCCCGACCCGCCCCGGCACCCCCGTGGCCTCGGCGCTTGAGAGCCAGCCCGTCTCCGACGTGACACCGGCCTCGACCTACACGATCGGCCACGGCGACAGCCTCTCCACCATCGCGAAGAAGAACGGCCTGACGAAGGCCGAGCTCGCGGCGGCGAACCATCTAAAGACGTCAGCCGTGCTCCACGTCGGCCAGAAGCTCATCATCCCCGCCAAGTCCGCTCCGGCCTCCGGCGCGGCCGCCCCGGTCGCGGCCGCGACCACCGCGACCCCGATGGCCGAGCAGGCCTCGGTCCCCCCGGGACCGGTCACGGAGGCGACCAAGCACACGGTCAAGCCCGGCGAGACGCTGGGCGGCATCGCGCGCAAGTACGGCGTGCGTCAGGGCGAGCTCGCCGTGGCGAACAACATCACCGACCCGAAGAAGATCCAGCCCGGCCAGGAGCTCGTCATCCCGGCTCACACGTCCTCCACATCCAAGTCGAAGGCGGCGGCACCCAAGGCGACCGCGGCGGCGCCAGCCGACCAGGATCTCGATGCGGGCCTCAAGCCCGCAAGCACGACCGACGTGCCGGTCGTCAAGATAGACGAGTCCTCAGGGCCCGCGCCTAAGAACCCCTGACCCGGCCCTCGATGGCAAGAGAGAGGACCGCCGACACGCAGCAGGCCCGGTCGATAGCGAACCCGGTGGCCGTCATCGTCGTCTGCGCCATCGGCCTCACCTGCCTCGGGCTGACGATCCTCTTTAGCGCCAGCGCTTCCCTGAAGCAGGACCCGTACTTCTACCTCGACAAGCAGCTGGCCGGCGTGGCCGCGGCGGCCTTCCTGTGCTTCGTCGCAAGCCGCATCAACCTGGACTACGCCAGACGCGCATCGGTCTGGATTGGCGCGGTAGCCCTCCTCCTCTTGGTCCTTGTCCTGATCCCGCATCTGGGGGTCACGGTCAAGGGCAGCCGCCGCTGGCTCGGCTATGGCGCCGCCAGGCTCCAGGTCTCGGAGTTCGCGAAGCTTGCGATGGTGTTCTGCCTCGCGCACTACCTGGCCCTCAACCAGACGAAGATCGGCGACTTCAAGAAGGGCTACCTCTATCCGCTCCTGATCATCGGTGCGTTCGCGGGCCTGATCCTCCTGGAGCCGGACTTCGGGACGGCGGCCCTCGCCCTCTCGGTGGGTCTCGTCCTCCTTTTTCTCTCCGGAGCCAAGTGGCGCTACATCGTGCCGACGGTCGCCCTCTCCGCGGCGGCCTTCGCGGTCCTCGTGACGCACAACGCCAACCGCCTGCGCCGTTTCACGGCATTCATGGACGTCGAGGGCAACAAGCAGGGCGGCACCTACCAGCTCTACCAGTCCCTCGAGGCTTTCGCCGCCGGCGGGACATCGGGGGCGGGCCTGGGCCAGGGCCGCCAGCAGATCAACTTCCTGCCCGAGGCCCACACCGACTTCATTTTCGCCGTGGTGGGCGAGGAGCTCGGCATGTGGTTCACGCTCGGTGTGGTTGCTGTATTCGCCATCATGTTCATCGCGGGGCTCTCCCACCTGAGGCGCGCCCCCAACCTCTTCCACTTCCTTCTCGCGACGGGCTGCCTGCTGCTCATGTGCCTGCAGTCGATCGTGAACCTCGGCGTCGTGACGGGCGTCCTTCCCACCAAGGGGATGTCCCTGCCGTTCATAAGCGCCGGCCTCTCGAACCTGCTCCTCATGGGACTCTTGATCGGAATCCTCATCAACACCCAGCGCACGTGGGGCAAGGTGACCCTGCCGGTTGGCGCGGGCGAGATGCGCGAGGTGCTGGCGTGAGCAAGTTCCTGATCTCTTGCGGCGGAACGGGAGGCCACCTCTCGCCCGGCATCTCCCTCGCCCAGGGGCTCGTCGGCCGCGGGCACACCGCGACGCTGCTCGTCAGCCAGAAGAGGGTGGATTCGCGCCTCCTGGAGAAATACCCCGACCTCACGTTCGAGCGCATGCCGGGAACGGGCTTCTCCTGGTCGCCGGCCAAGATGGCGAAGTGCGTGTCGTCGCAGCTCGCGGCGCTTCGGTACTGCCTGAAGGTCATGGCGACCATGCGGCCCGACGTGATCGTAGGGTTCGGCGGCTTCACCTGCGCCCCAGCCGCCGCCGCCGGGCGCATCCGAGGAATCCCGGTCGCTCTACATGAGTCCAACCGCGTGCCGGGGCTGGCGATCCGCACCCTCGGGCCCTTCGCCGAGCGTGTCTACCTTCCGATAGGGATCCGCGTGGCCGGTGTCAGGGCCGCCGCGGCCCGCCACGCCGGCCTCCCTGTGCGGCGGGAGATCGTGCGCACGCCGGCCGCTGCCGCTCGTGAGGCTATCGGGCTCGATCCCCGCCAGCGGGCCCTCGTGATCCTCGGCGGAAGCCAGGGCGCCTCGGCCCTCAACAACTGGGCACGCGAGCAATTCGAGTCACTGGCCTCCGAGAACATCCAGGTCTACTGCGTCACCGGCCTTGGCAAGGGCGAGAAGGAGACGATCACCCGCCGCTCCAAGACCGGCGAGACCGTGAAGTGCGTCTTCGTGCCCTTCAGCGACAGCATAGGCGAGGTGTTGTCGGCGGCGGACCTCGTGATCACGCGCGCCGGCGCGGGAACACTGGCCGAGCTCATCCGCTGCGAGGTCCCCGCCATCCTCATTCCCTACCCGCATGCCGCCTCCGACCACCAGAGGGCCAACGCCTCGTTCTTTGAGCGCCAAGGCGGCGGGCTCGTCGTGGAGGAGGGGTCACTCGGCGGGCTCCACTCCGAGGTGATGGATCTGATCTTTAACGAGTGGCTGCTCCGCCAGTTCAGGGGAAACCTGAAGCGCATGGACCGCTCCAACGCCTTGGAGCTCATGATCGCCGATCTCGAGTCGATCGCGGGCGCCGGGAGCGAGGGTCCGCCGGGCCAACCCGCGAGAATGCCGGCATGAGGGCAACCCCCCTCCAGGATCTCTTCGGCCGCAAGGTCACCCGAATCCACTGCCTGGGCGTTGGAGGCATGGGCGTGGCACCCCTAGCCATCTACCTGGCGAGGTCGGGCTGGACCGTCACGGGCGAGGACGACGCCCTTGCGCCCGAGGTGGCCTCGAGGCTGAGCGAGGCGGGTATCACTGTTTCCGCCCTGCCGGCCGACTGCGACCTCGTGGTGCGCTCCTCCGCAATCTCCGAGAGCCACCGGGCTTTTGCGGCTGCCACGGCGCGCGGAACACCCGTCGTGCGGCGCGGCGAGCTCCTGGCGGAGGTTTCCAAGGGCCGCAGGCTTGTCGCGGTCTGCGGATCCCACGGGAAGACGACCACAACGGCGATGCTGGTCACGGCCTTGCGCCATGCGCGGTTCCCGGCGGGCTTTGTCTCCGGCGGCCTCTTCAACGATGACACGCCTCCTGCGGCCGCGGGCTCGAACGACTGGCTTGTCGCCGAGATCGACGAGAGCGATGGCACGATCGACGCCTTCTCCCCCGAGCTCACGGTCCTTGTGAACTTGGACTGGGACCATCCCGACAGGTACGGAAGTCCCGCCGAGATAGAGGCCGCGTTTGCCGCCCTTTGCTCCCGCACAAGGGGGACGGTCCTCGTGAGCGACGCCAACGCGCTTTCCATGAGGCTCGCCCCGGCAGCCGTCACGTTCGGCAAGACCGGTGCGTTCTGCGCCACGGTGGCCGGCGAGAGGAACGGAGTCATGACGCTGCACCTGGGTGGCCTGTTCGGCGACGGCGATGCCTTGGTCGGTGCGTCGGGTGATTTCAATGCTGCCAATGCCACGGCCGCCTTAGCGGCGATGACACTCATGGGGGCCACGGCATCCAAGGGTTCGCTCGCCCAGTATCCCGGCGTCAGGCGCCGTCAGTCCGTCCTCATGGAGGAGGGAGGGATCACGGTCGTCGAGGATTACGCCCACCATCCCGCCGAGATACGAGCGCTTCTTCCCAGCCTCCGGGCCCGGCTTGCGCCCGGGGGCCGCTTGATCGCCGTCTTTCAGCCGCACCGGTTCAGCAGGACGGCGAGGTTCAAGGTGGAATTCGCAGCAGCCCTGGCGCTCGCGGACAGCGTGCACCTGATCGACGTCTACGCCGCGGGCGAATCCCCGGTCTCGGGCGGGACGACGGCGGACATCTACTCTGAACTGAGGCGCAGCGTTCCGCTCCTTCCGGTACAGTATCTTCCCGGCAAGGGCTCCGAGTGCATCCCGGCGCTCCTTCGCGAGGTGAAGCCCGCCGACATGGTCGTGTTCGTCGGGGCGGGCGACATCGACCGCACGGCCCGGGAATGGATCGCAGCCGCGAGGATCGGCATAGAGCGCTCGCATGGCTGGGACAGTTTTGCGGATTCCGCGAGGGCCGGCATGTTGCCGGCCTCAAAGCTGACGCGTGAGGAGCCGCTGGCTGGCAAGACAACCCTTCGCGTAGGTGGCACCGCCCGGGTCTACGCCGAGCCTGCGGGCGAGGACGACCTGCGGCGTCTGCTTTCAAGCGCGGCCGCGGCCAAGGTGCCCGTCTATATCCTCGGACGAGGATCCAACCTGATCATTCCTGACGAGGGGGTCGAGGGGCTCGTCGTCTCGCTCGGCCACAAGGCGTGGTCGGCCTTCGAGAAGCTGCCGGACGGACGCGTCAGGGTCGGCGCTGGGCTAAGGCTCAAGAATCTCTGCGGGCTGGCCGCGACGGCCGGCCTCTCCGGATTCGAGTTCCTTGAGGGCATTCCCGGGAGCGTCGGCGGAGCCCTCCGCATGAATGCCGGAGCCATGGGAGGATGGATTTTCGACGTGGTGGACGAGGTCAGGCTCATGTCGATGGACGGCGTCGTGAGCGAGATTCCAAAGGCCGCGATGACGATCGACTACAGGCACTGTGAGGAGCTCCACCATGCGATCGCCCTGGGTGCCGTTATCCGCCCGATGGCCGCCGTCGACGGCGCCGCGGTCGCCCGCCAGATAGACGAGTACCGCAAAAAGAGGCACGAGTCGCAACCGAGGGAGCCAAGCGCAGGCTGCATCTTCAAGAACCCACCGGGCAATTCCGCGGGACGGCTGATCGAGGAGAGCGGGCTGAAGGGTGCCAGGGTGGGGGGAGCCGAGGTTTCCCGGGTGCATGCAAATTTCATGATCAACACGGGCGACGCCACCAGCGCGGACATCCTCGAGCTCGTGCGGCGCGTGCGCGCCGGCGTCCTGCAGGCCAAGGGCGTCGACTTGGAACCCGAGGTGCTCCTTTACGGCAAGGAATGGAGGGAAGTGCTTTGATCTACCCGGTAATCGCCGTCTTTGCGGGAGGCACCTCCCGGGAGAACGAGGTCTCCAGGGGCTCCGGCGCGGCCTGCGCCCTGGCTCTCTCCCGATCGTTCCCGACACGCCTGTTCAAGATAACGGCCGATGCCCTTCCCGAGGGCTACGACCCGAGGGTTCACGTTGTTTTTTCGACCCTCCACGGCACCTTCGGAGAGGATGGGGGCATGCAGCGGCTCCTGGACGCGGCGGGAGGCGCCTATTCCGGCTCGGATGCCTTCTCAAGCGCCCTGACGATGGACAAGGAGTTCACGAAGAGGACCGTGGCAGAGAAGGGCGTGACGATCGCGCCCGGGATCGTCTTTGACGCGGCGTCCAAGCCCTCCGCGGCCGATGTCGTCGGCCGGCTGGGCGCAAAGCTCATACTAAAGCCCAACAACGAGGGCAGCAGCGTCGGCCTCCATGTCGTGGGCGACGAGGCCGGCCTCACAGCAGCCCTAGCGACCGTCTCCTCGGGAAGGTGGATCATCGAGCGGAGGATCGAGGGTCGGGAGATCTCGGTCGGCGTCCTGCACGGCAAGGGTGTCGGCATCGTCGAGATCCGGCCGCACTCCGGTATCTTCGACTACAAGAGCAAGTACACGATGGGAGCCTCGGAGGACATCGCTCCCGCCCCGATCGGCGACGTTTTGACGGCGCGCGCGATTCAGCTGGCGGAGGCCGCGTTCGCAGCATGCGGATGCCGCGATTACGCGCGGATCGATTTCATGATATCGTCCGCCGACGAGCTGTTTTTGCTCGAAATAAACACGCTTCCCGGTATGGTCGACACGAGCCTTTTGCCGATGTGCGCTCGCTGCGCGGGACTGGATTTCACGGCCTTGGTGAGAGAGATGGTGTCGCCCGCAGTGGAGCGTTTCCGTCTTGGCGCGGCCACACGAAGCCCTTGAGCAAAGATATCAATGCATTGCCTGAAACCAGGAGCTGGCGGGAAATCCCCCAGCAGGTGAGGCCGCGCGCAATGTCGGGGGAGGGCAGGAGGCGCGTGGCCATGAACGCCGTGCGCGGGACGATGGGAGTTGTCGCCCTGACGCTCGCCGCCTGGGCGGCCTGGGAGGTCGCCGGTGTGCTGCGCGCAAACCCGGATGCGATGCCGGGCGCCGCCAAGAGCGACAAGGTGAAGAGCCTGGTCCTGGTGACCGACGGCGTCCTCGACAGGAACTGGCTCGCGAAGTCGCTGGCCATAGCCCCCAACGCCACCTTGATGAGCCTCGACCTGGCCCAGCTTCGCATGCGGGTGCTTGCGGATCCCCAGGTGGGCTCGGCCGACATCTCCCGCAATTTCCCCGACACCCTCTCCGTGAGGATTTCCGAGCGCTCCCCGGTCGTGAGGATGATGGCCCAGGGAGACTCCGGCGCGCCCGTGATGATGCTGGTCGCAAGGGACGGCACGGCCTTCGAGGGCCACGGATTTGACGCGGCCATGGTCGCGACGCTGCCCTGGATCGACGGCGTCAAGCTGACCCGGGTCGGCAAGGCCCTGGCGCCGATCGACGGGATGAAGGCGGTCTCCGAGCTCCTCGCCACGTCCCGCCTCGAGGCGGAGAACCTCTACAGGACCTGGAAGGTGATCTCG
>DASRSJ010000204.1:0-21911 GCA_035656555.1 Opitutaceae bacterium | reverse complement strand
CTTCTTGGCTCCAGCGTCTTCAGCGCGCAGCTCGCCGCGGCGCTCGGCATGCCCTTCGCCTTTGCCTCGCACTTCGCGCCTGACCTGCTCCATGACGCGCTTGAACTCTACCGCAGCAAGTTCAGGCCGTCCGAGACCCTCAAGAAGCCCTACGCCATGGCCGCGGCGGGCGTCTTCGCGGCGGAGACCGACAGGAAGGCGCAGCGCCTCTTCACGTCGCTCCAGCAGAGCTTCGTCAACCTTCGGCGCGGCACGCCGGCTCCGCTGCCTCCGCCGGTCGACAGCATGGAGGGCCACTGGACGGAGGTAGAGCAGATCGGGGTCGACCACGCGTTCAGCGAGGCGATCGTCGGCTCGCCGGCCACGGTGAAGCGCGGGATCGAGGAATTCGTAGCGAGGACCGAGATCGACGAGATGATCGTCACGGCGGCCATCTACGACCACGGTGCCCGGCTGCGCTCGTTTGAGATCGTGGCCGAGGCCATGATCGGCGCCGCGGCAGCCGCGAGGTAGGCGCCTCGCAGCCGGTTGACGGGCCGGGTATTCTCGTGCCTTCTCGAGGGCCACGATGACCCGCACCCTTCACCAGGCATGACGCTCAAGGACAGCCATGTTCTGGTCACGGGAGGATCAAGCGGCATCGGCCTTGCGATCGCGCAGCGCTGTGCCGCCGCAGGATCCAGGGTGAGCCTCGTCGCCCGCGACGCCGGCAAGCTTGCGGCGGCCAGGGCCGCCATCCTTGCCAGGGAGCCCGGCGCAAAGGTGCAGGTGGCAGAGGCTGACGTGTCGAGTGAGGCGCAGGTAGCTTCAGCCTTCGCGTCGGTGCAGGCCTCGAACGGTCCCGTCGATATTCTCGTGACCTCCGCGGGTGTCGCCACACCAGGGCACTTCGGCGGGATCGCCTCCTCGGTCTTCGAGCGCTCGATGCAGGTTAACTATCTCGGCACCGTGTATGCGACCAAGGCCGTGCTCGGCGGCATGCGGGAGCGCCGCAGGGGCGCGGTCGTGATGGTATCCTCAGGCGCGGGACTGATAGGCCTTTTTGGCTACACGGCCTATTCGCCGACGAAATTCGCCGTCCGCGGATTTGCGGAGTCCCTGCGCGGCGAGGTGAAGGCCGACGGGGTCCAGGTCTCCATCGTCTATCCTCCCGACACCGACACCCCGCAGCTCGCCGAGGAGAACCGCACGAAGCCTGCGGAGACGAAGGCGATCACCTCCGGGGCGGGACTGTGGACAGCGGACGACGTTGCCAGGCTGACCTTGGAGGGCGTGGCCTGCGGCCGCTTTGCCATCACCCCCGGCGCGCAGCTTACGGCCCTTTACTGGCTCCAAGGCCTGTTGTTTCCGATACTTCAATGGAGGTTTGATGGGATTGCGGCACGGGTGCGGCGCGAGCGCGCCCCTTGAGTTCCTGGATCGCTGGCGGATCCAAGGCGCCGTGGGAGGGTTCCATAGGCTCGAGTGTCGTACGCTAGCATGGAAGCCGGCGCCCCCAGATCGCTCCCTTGGAGCCGTAAATTGCACGAGCCGTCCAGGGTGGGGGTTCTACGCAGCCGTTCGGCGTTGATTCCCCGGGTCCATTCCGTTCCCATGGTGGCGCTTCAGCTAATGCCGAACACCGCCTCCATGCTGGTGACTCGAGTATGAAACCGGTCGTCGCGGCCATGGAAAACATGGCAACGGCTTTCAACGGTCTCGGCCTTTGGCGCGGCCAGCAGCCGGTGTGGGGCAAGCGCATGCATGCGCGCACGTTCGACCGAAGCCTTTATCTCTGGATGCACCGGTGCGGCCTGATGGGAAAAAGCGAGCGGGCCACGCTGATGGAGCTGATCAAGCCGGGCATGAACATCGTGGACGTAGGCGCGAACGTCGGCCTCTACACGCTTTTCATGGCGGGTCTGGCGGGCCCTGGTGGACGCGTCACCGCCTTTGAGCCCGATCCGGACAACGTTGAGATACTCAGGGAGAACTGCTCGGAGAACGGTGCGGGCAACGTGGATATCCGCCACTGCGCCCTCGGGGCCGAGGCGGGCCGGCTCTCGCTTCACAGGCTGATCCTCAATTCCGGGGAGAACCACCTCGGCCGCCAAGAGCGCTCGGCCTTCAGCAGCACGATGGACGTGGACGTCCAGGCCTTCGATACGCTCTTTCCCTCCGCGCGCCTCGATTTCGTGAAGGTCGACGTGCAGGGCTGGGAGCTGAAGGTGTTGAGCGGCATGGAGGCCGCCCTCAGGCGCTCGAAGCCCGTCATCTTCCTGGAGTTCTGGCCGGACGGCCTCATGCGCGCCGGGGCCGAGCCGGAGGACCTCTACCAATTCATCGAGGGGATCGGCCTTAACCTCTATTCGTGCGACGGCTGGGGGCTCCTCACCCTTGGCGGCTTCCTCGAACTTGCGACAACGGCGAAGGGGATGGGCTACGTGAACCTGGTCGCGAGCGTGAACCGGCCCGGACCGGTTGGCCGGGAGGGGTAGTACTTGCCAACGATTGGTAATTAGGCAATTACACTGCCGTCCAGGACAGAGGGAAGTTTTGCTACGGCGCATCTGCCATGAACTTCCACAAGCATTCAAGAACCCCTGAATCCGAGCCTTCAACCCACCGCCAGGTCATGAAAAAAATCGCGTTCTTCGTCCTCGCCGCCTCGCTCTGCACGCCCCTCTTTGTCCGCGCCCAGGCCCCGTCCTCGCCGCCCGACGCCGCCGCCGGCGGACTGCGCTTCAGCATCGCCGTCTCGAAGTTCGAGAACCACGCGAACTACAGCGGTCCCTTCCAGCTCTCCGACACTTGGGGCTCGATGCTGACGGATTCTCTCCAGCAGAGCGGCCACTTCATCGTCATAGGCGAGGCGGACATGCGCGAGGCCGCGATGAAGGAGCAGGACTTCGCGAAGAGCGGACGGGTGGCTGGCGGCGACAAGGCCCCGGCGACCGGCTTCATGACGCCGGCCCAGCTCCTCATCAAGGGCGAGATCACGAACTTCCAGACCACGTCCGGCCAGAGCGGCGGCATCGGCTTCGGCGGCATTTCTCTGCACACCGGCGGCGACACCGCAGAGATCAACGCCGTCCTCTACGTCGTCGACTCGACGACGGGCCAGGTCGTGGCCTCGCACAAGATGCTCGGCAAGGTGAAGAGCGGCGGCCTTTCCGTCGGCTTCAGCCAGCGCGACTGGAGCGGCGACATGGGAGGCTTCAAGAAGACCAACGTCGGCACCGCGATGGAGCAGGCGATCGACGACGGCGTCGCCTTCATCATCACCCAGATCCCGAGCCTGCACTGGAGCGGCAACGTGATCCTCGTGAAGGCGCCCATGATCTACATCAACCGCGGCACCCGCGAGGGGGTCTCCGTCGGCCAGCAGTTCAAGGTCGGCTCCTCCGAGGTCCTGCGCGACCCGGCGACCGGCGAGACGCTCGACGTCGCCTTCACCGAGAAGGGCCGCATCAAGGTAGAGACCGCCAAGGAGAAGATATCAATCTGCTCCATCGTCTCCGGCGACGGCTTCGAGAACGGTATGTCGGTGGCGCCGATTACGCCCTGACCTTCTTTGGCTTCTTCCTGGGGGTAGGAACCACCAGGAAGGGCTTGATGAGCCCGGCCTGCGTCGGCGGGAACCTGCCGGTCAGCAGCACCCCGGCCTCCGTGTGCTCCTTCGACTGCACGTCGCCGATCGAATGCAGCTTGGCGACCAGGTCATAGCGGTCATGCGGCACGAGGAGCTTCACGCTGCCGATGTCGCTGACGATCATCTGCTGGCAGCGCTCCTTGAGCTCGTCGAGGCCCTTGCCCGAGACGGCGCTCACAAGGAACGCGTCCGGAACGGCGCGCTTGGCTGCTCGGACCTCGATCGCGTCGGCCAGGTCCACCTTGTTGAAGACGTTCAGGACGGGTCGGTCCCCGGCCCCGAGCTCCGCAAGGACGCTCAGCGTCGTCTCCCTGTGCTTCTCGAAGTGGGGGCTTGTTATGTCGACGACGTGGATCAGGAAGTCGGCGACCAGCACCTCCTCAAGTGTCGCCTTGAAGGCCTCGACGAGACCGTGGGGCAGCCTGCGGATGAAACCGACCGTGTCGGTGAGCAGCAGCTTCTGGTTGCCGGGAAGAAGCATCTGGCGGGTCGTCGGGTCGAGAGTCGCGAAGAGCTTGTCCTCGGCCAGCACCGTCGCGCCCGTCAGCTTGTTCAGGAGCGACGACTTGCCGGCATTCGTGTAGCCGACGATGGAGGCGGTCGGATACGGCACCCGCACCCTGCGCGTGCGCTGGACGCCGCGCTGGCGCACCACCTGGGCCAGCTCGGCCTTCAGGCGCGTGATCCTGTTGCGCACGATTCGGCGGTCCTGCTCAAGCTGGGTCTCGCCTTCGCCGCCAAGGCCCCCCTTGCCGCGCTGCCTTGAAAGGTGGGTCCAGGCTCGGGTCAGGCGGGGCAGGGAGTACTCCATCCGCGCCAGGGCCACCTGAAGGACGGCCTCGCGCGTGTGTGCCCGGTCGGCGAATACCTCCAGGATCACCTCCTGGCGGTCGATGACGGCCAGCTCGGCCATCTCCTCCCAGTTGCGCTGCTGCGCGGGCGACAGGGCGGCGTCAAAGATGATGACGTCGGCCCCGGCCTCCTTCGCGATCGCGGCGATCTCCTCGGCCTTGCCGGATCCGAGGTAAAGGGCGGGAGTGGGGTGCCGGAGCTTCACCAACAGCGTGTCGACGATCGTGAGCCCCAGGTTCTCGACCAGCTCCATCAGTTCCTCGAGGAGCTCTTCCCCCTCGCCCTCGGGCATGTCCGGCGTCTGTACCCCTATCAGGAAAGCGCGCTGTGCCTTGGGGAGGGTGGGAAGAAAATCAGCCATGAATAGGGTTGCGGTGTGGAGTGATGGCACATGGGCTTGCCACGCGTCGGTCCCAATCTACTAGTGCCCCCCAATTAGGCAAACAATGCCCGCCTGTTCGATCCTTGTAGTTGATGATGAGCCCGGAATCCGGGAACTCCTGACCCTGATGCTGGAGGCCGCGGGACATTCGGTTATAACGGCGGAGGATGGCATGCAGGCCCCCAAGGTCCTGGCCAACCAGAGCGTCGACATCGTCATCACCGACCTCCTGATGCCGGAGCGCGACGGCCTGGAATTCATCACTGAGGTCCGCCGGAAGTTTCCCAAGGTCAAGATCATCGCGATGTCGGGGGGCGGCCATATCGCCCGCGACTCGTACCTGAGGATCGCGAAGAACTTCGGGGCTCATGTGCTCCTGGAAAAGCCCTTCAGCCAGTCCGGCGTGCTGGGCGCGATAGACGCCGTCCTCGCGACGTCGTAGTCGTCAGTCGGCGAAGACGACGCAGACCGGCATCGAGACGGCGACCGTGCCCTCGATGCGCCTGAGGCGCCCGCTCGAGGAGTCGACCGCAAACGAGCACAGCGTGCTCGTGTCCTGGTGGGCGCAGACGAGCCAGAGGCCGTCCTCCGAGAGCGTGAAGCTGCGCGGTCCCTTGCCGCCGCAGGGCACAAACTCGATCGGCGAGAGGTCACCCGTCCTTGGATCGATGCCGAAGACCGCGATCGTGTCGGAGCCACGGGACGAGCCGTAGGCGAACTTCCCGCCGGGATGGATGCGCACCTCCGCGGCCGTCGTCTCGCCCGAGAAGCCGGGCGGCAGCACCGAGACCGTCTGGCGCTGGGTCAGTCCGCCGTTCGCCGGGGAGAAGTCATAGACGATGATCGTGTTCGCGAGTTCCGTGATCACGTAGGCCTGGAGTCCGTCCTTGCCGAAGGCGAGGTGCCTTGGGCCGGCCGCGGCGTCCGTCGTGACAAAGGGCGGCGATCCGGCGACGAGCGAGACCTTGTCCCGGTCGATGCCGTAGGTGTAGACCCGGTCAAGGCCCAGGTCGCAGATGATCGCGAAGCGCCCGTCGGGCGTGAAGTAGGTCGAGTGGACGTGGGACGTCGTCTGTCGCGTGGGATGGGATCCCTTGCCCTCGTGGGCGACAACGCGCGGCTTGCCCATCCTGCCGGCAAACTCGAGCGGGATGGCCGCCGCCGTGCCCAGATGGTAGTTGGCGGCGAGGGCGATGGCCCCCGTCGAGTCGACGCTGATGTGGCACGGCGTGGGCCCTGTCCCGACCTCGCCCTGCTGCACCGGGGAAAGGGAGCGCCTGTCAGCCGAGACCTTGTACGAGCCGGCCCAGCCGGCGTCGGCCCGCACGGCGTAGAGGTGCGCCTTGTCGGGCGAGAGGGCGACGTAGGTCGGGTTCGGCGCCTCGGCCGCGAGCTCGGGCTGGGAGAGGGCGCCTGTCGCGCCGTCGAGGGACACGGCGTAGATGCCCTTGCTCCCCGCCTTGGTGTACGTGCCGATGAACATCCGGTAGGTCGAGGCCATCCCGAAGCAAAAACCAACCTGCTTGCCGGTGACAAGCCGCTACTCGGCGTCGGCGGGCAGCCAGATGGTCCAGACAGCCGCGGCCAGGAGCAGGGCGCTGGCGGCCAAAAGCGCGATCCGGTAGTCCCCCACGGGAGCCAGCCATCCGAAGATCAGCGACGCGGCTGCGGCGGCCACCCGGCCAATGTTGTAGCAGAAGCCGGCCCCCGAGGTGCGAAGAAGGGTGGGGAAGAGTGGCGGCAAATACATCGTGAAGAGTCCGAAGACTCCCGAGAAGAAGCCGACCATCGGCATCCAGAACCAGGCGAGTTCCGCGAAGCTGCGCGGCACGGCGAAGCCGCCCGCGATCGCGAGGAACATCCCGGTGAACATGACCATGATGGCCTTCCTGTTTCCGATCAGCGTCGAGAGGTAGCCGGAGGCGAAGTTGCCGACGATGGCGACCGAGTTGAGGAAGAAGAAGGCGGTGGAGACGGACCGGGTGACCGTGCCGGGGGCCGCCCCGGAGAGCTCGAGGAGACGCCTGAGGTGCTGGGGGTGCCAGAACTGGAAGAGCCACCAACCCGAGAGGCTGAGCGCGCAGACGACCGTCGTGTGGAATGTGGTCATGGCCACCTTTCCCCGGAAGAGGTCCCCGAAGGCGGGCCTTGGCGTACCCGCCTTCGCGGCATCGTTCCAGGCATCGGACTCGGGCACCTGCCTTCGGATCCAGAAGACCATCAGGGCGGGGGCCACGCCGATCAGGAAGACCCAGCGCTCGGAGGGCGGATGGGGGAGGAAGGAGAGGAGAGTCACGAGCCCCGCCGCGAAGACGACACCCAGGTTGACTCCCGCCTGGAGGACAGCCGCCAGCCAGGGCCGCCACTTGACCGGCCACGTCTCGGCCAGGAGGCACGCCCCTACGGCCCATTCCCCGCCGATCCCAAGGGCCGCCATGAAGCGAAAGAGCATGAGCTGCCACCACGTGGTCGCGGCCGCGCAGAGGCCCGTGCAGAGGGCGTAGGTGAGGATTGTGAGGGAGAGTGCCCGGCTTCGGCCTATGCGGTCGCCCAAACGGCCAAAGAAGGCGCCCCCAAGGGCCCAGCCGACCAGGAAGGCCGCCTGGATGTAGGCCGTCTTCTCCTTTACCCTGGGATCCGCGCTGCTCGCCGCACCCAGCAGGTGGATGACGAGCGGCGTGGCCACGAGCGTGTAGAGGTGCAGCTCCAGCCCGTCAAAGAGCCAGCCGAACCATGCCGCGGCGCCCGACTTCCACTGCCGCGCGGAGATGCCGCCAAGGCTTTCGGCTTTGGCGGTCACCCCGTTGGCGGAGGTTATTTCTTGAGGTCAGCCACCGCGGCCTGGGCCGCGGCAAGCCTGGCGACCGGCACCCGGAACGGGCTGCAGGACACGTAGCTGAGGCCGATCTGGTGGCAGAACTTGACCGAGTCCGGGTCGCCGCCGTGCTCGCCGCAGATGCCGAGCTTGATGCCGGGGCGGGTCTTGTTGCCCTTCTCGATGGCGATCTTCATGAGCTGGCCCACGCCGGTCTGGTCGACCGATGCGAACGGGTTCTTTTTCATGATCTCGGCCTCCTGGTAGGCGCCGAGGAAGGAGCCGGAGTCGTCGCGGGACATGCCGAGGCAGGTCTGCGTGAGGTCGTTGGTGCCGAAGCTGAAGAACTCGGCGGTCTCCGCGATCTCGTCGGCCGTCAGGGCGCCGCGCGGGATCTCGATCATCGTGCCGACCGAGTAGGAGATCTTGGTCTTCTTCTCGGCCATGACGGCCTTGGCGACCTCGTGGACCACGGCCACCTGGAGGTCGAGCTCGCGCTTGAAGCCGACCAGGGGGATCATGATCTCGGGCTTGGCCTTGAAGCCGGCCTTGTTGGCGTCGGCGGCCGCCTCGAAGACGGCGCGGGCCTGCATGGAGGTGATCTCGGGATACTTGATGCCGAGGCGGCAGCCGCGGAACCCGAGCATCGGGTTGAACTCGTGCAGCTCGTGGACGCGGTGCGTGATCTTGTCGGGCGAGATGCTGAGCTTCTTCGCCAGGTCGGCCTGGGACTCGGCCGTGTTCGGGAGGAACTCGTGGAGCGGCGGGTCGAGGAAGCGGATGGTCGCCGGGAAGCCCTTCAGCGCCTTGAAGATGCCGAAGAAGTCGGCGCGCTGGTAGGGGAGGAGCTTGCCGAGCGCGGCCTCGCGGTCCTTCAGGTTGTCGGCCAGGATCATCTCGCGCATGGCGTCGATCCTGTCGCCCTCGAAGAACATGTGTTCGGTGCGGGTGAGGCCGATGCCGACGGCGCCGAACGCGAGGGCGTTCTGCGTCTGCTCGGGCGTGTCGGCGTTCGTGCGGACCGACATGCGGGTGGCCTGCGCGCACCACTTCATCAGCTGGTTGTAGTTCTTGAACTTCTCGGTCGCCTGGGCGGCTTTGTCCCCGTGGATGAGGCCGGCGACGATCTCCGAAGGGGCGGTCTTGATCTGGCCCGCGTAGACGACGCCGAGGGTGCCGTCGATCGAGAGGAAGTCCCCCTCGCCGAAGGTCTGCCCGCTGACCGTGACGGTCTTCTTGTCGTAGTCGACCTGCAGCGCGGCGGCGCCGCACACGCAGACTTTGCCCATCTGGCGCGCCACGAGGGCGGCATGGGAGGAGACGCCGCCTCGCGCGGTCAGGATGCCCTCCGCGGCGATCATGCCGCGCAGGTCCTCAGGGGAGGTCTCGACGCGGACAAGGAGGGCCTTCTCGCCCCTCTGCTCGGCCGCGACGGCGCGGTCGGCGTTGAAGTAGATCTTGCCGGTGGCGGCGCCGGGGCCGGCGGGGAGGCCGGTGGCGATGACCTTGGCCTTCTTGACCTCGGCCAGGTCGAACACGGGGGCCAGGAGCTGCTCGAGCTGGTCGGCCGGATTGCGCATGATCGCCGTCTTCCAGTCGATCAGCTTCTCCTTCACCATATCGATGGAGAACTTAAGGGCCGCCATCGCGGTGCGCTTGCCGTTGCGGGTCTGCAGCATGAAGAGCTTCCCCTCCTGGATCGTGAACTCGATGTCCTGGACGTCCTTGAAGTGCTTCTCGAGGATCGCGCGGACCTTGAGCAGCTCGGCGTAGGACTTCGGCATCTGGTCCTTGAGCTTGAGGACGGGCTCGGGCGTGCGGACGCCGGCCACGACATCCTCGCCCTGGGCGTTGATGAGGAACTCGCCGTAGAACTCGTTCGTCCCGTTGGCCGGGTTGCGCGTGAACGCGACGCCGGAGCCGGAGGTCTCGCCGGTGTTACCGTAGACCATGGCCTGCACGTTTACCGCGGTGCCCCACTCGGTCGGGATGTTGTACTTGCGGCGATAGACGATCGCGCGGTCGTTCATCCAGGAGCCGAAGACGGCGCCGGCGGCGCCGCGCAGCTGGTCCCAGGGATCGTTCGGGAACACGTGGCCTGTGCGCTCCTTGACCAGGGCCTTGAAGCGCTTGACGAGCTCGCGCTGGTCGTCGGCGGAAAGCTTGGAGTCCTCGATGTTGTCGTGGTACTTCGAATGCTTGAACTGCTCGATCACGGTCTCGAACGGCTCGTGGTCCTCGCCCTCCTTCTTCTGCACCCCGAGGACGACGTCGCCGTACATCTGGATGAAGCGGCGGTAGCAGTCCCAGGCGAAGCGCTCGTTCTTCGTCGCGTTCGCAAGGGAGATGACCGTCTGGTCGTTGAGGCCGAGGTTGAGGATCGTGTCCATCATGCCCGGCATCGAGTCGCGGGCGCCCGAGCGCACGGCGACGAGGAGGGGGAAGCCGGCCGCGTCGCCAAACTTGTAGCCCATCACCTTCTCCATGTTCTTAACGCCGGCCTCCATCTGCGCCTGCAGGTTGGCCGGGTAGGTGCGCTTGTTCGCGTAGTAGTAGGTGCAGAGCTCCGTCGAGATCGTGAATCCCGGGGGCACCGGCAGGCCGATGCGCGTCATCTCCGCGAGGTTCGCGCCCTTGCCGCCGAGCAGGTTCTTCATCCCGCCGTTGCCGTCCGCCTTGCCGGCTCCCCAGGTGTACACGTATTTGGTGCCCTTGGAGGAGGCGGATTTCTTTGCTGAAGGAGCGGCCTTGCCGCTCGACTTCTTTTTGTTGGTTTTGGCTGCCATGTCTTGGGTGTGTGTTAGAAAAAAACCGATGCGCGAGGTGCGCGAAATGATTATCCCAACGGCTCGCGCGGGGGCCTGTCAACCGTCCAGCACTCGGAAGAAAAAAAGGGTCGCATCGGCAGGGGCGCCATTCCAACACTGCGCACAGTGCTTCCAGACGCAGACCACAGGATAAAGCTGCAGGTTTTCGAGGGTCCCCTTGACCTGCTTCTCTTCCTCATACGCAAGAACGAGATAGACATCTACGACATCCCCATCGAGTCGGTGATGAAACAGTATGTCGCGGTGCTGCGCTCCATGAAGGAGCTAGACCTGGAGGTTGCGGGCGAGTTTTTCGTCATGGCGGCCTCCCTGATGGAGATTAAGAGCCGGATGCTGCTGCCCAAGGGGCTCCACGCGATCGACCCGGACGCGGAGGGGGACGAGATGGACCCGCGCTGGGAACTGGTCCACCAGCTCCTGCAGTACAAGAAATTCAAGGATGCCTCGGCCAAGCTGGCCGAGATGGCCCGTCTCCAGCGCGACTTGATGGAGCGGCAGCTCTCGAACAGGCCGGTGGACTCGGTCGACCGGCCGCTCAGGGGCGTAAGCCGGATCGAGCTATGGAACACCTTCAACCTCGTGCTGCGACGCCTGGCCGAGAAGCTCGTCGTCGGCGAGATCCACGACGAGACGGTCACTGTTGCCGACCAGATGGAGTGGCTGATCGTGCGCATGCGCACGGAGAAGAGGTTCGTCTTCTCGAGCCTGGTCGGCCCCGGAACGACGCTGCGCCGGCTGGTCGCCACCTTCCTCGCGGTCCTCGAGCTCACGAGGCTAAGCCGCATACGCCTCAGCCAGACGGCGGCGTTTGATGACATTGTTTGCGAGGCAAAAGACGAGAAGCCGCTTGAAACCCCGGCCGACGAGGCCACGGTGGAACTGTGAGCAAGAAAAAGGAAAAGCCCGGCAAGGCCGCGCTCCTGGGACTCGGCCTCGACAACAGCGACGGCCACAAGCGCGTCACGACCGGCGAGAAGTTCGCGATCGTCGGCGGCTCCGCGGAGACGCACGAGCGCATGACGGAGACCGTGGTGAAGACCTTCGAGGCCCTGAAGCAGCGCGGCAAGCACCTCGAGGAGGTGCGCCCCAGGGAGCTGGCGGAGATCATCAAGGAGTCCGAGCCCCGCTAGGGGGCGATTTGCTTTTCAGCACGCCGCGCATTAACTGATACCTTAATCCTATGTCCGACAAAATCTCCAACCTCACGACCGACACCTTCAAGAACGCCGTCAACACGTCGGCAACGCCCCTCCTCGTGGACTTCTGGGCGCCGTGGTGCGGGCCGTGCAAGGCCATCGCCCCCGTCCTTGACGAGCTGGCGACGGAGTTCGACGGCAAGATATCGATCGCCAAGGTGAACATCGACGAGAACGACGCGATCGCCGCCGAGTACGGCATCCGCGCCATCCCGACGATGCTGATCTTCAAGGGCGGCAAGGTCGTCGAGCAGATCGTCGGCATGCTGCCCAAGGCGGCGCTGAAGTCGAAGCTCGCCGCGGCCGTCTAAGGGCCGCCTCCCGTCTAGAGCAGCACGCCGGCCGAGAACAGGACGGCGTAGAGTGCGAGGAATTTCCCCGTGTCGCCAAGGAGCGCCACGAGTTCCCCGGGCCCTTGGGCAGACTTGAGCCGCTTCGCATGCGAGAATGCCATCGGGGCGACAGCGAGGGGCAGGAGGCACCAGGCGCCGTATCCCCGCGCGAAGAAGGCGAGGGGCACGAGAAGCGCCACGGCAATTGATAGCCCGTACTGCGCGTTTGCGTAGCGCCGGCCGAAGCGCACCACCACGGTGCGCTTGTTGGCCAAAGCGTCGGTGTCCGCGTCCCTGTAATTGTTAACGAGGAGGATGTTCGCGGCCAGGAGGCCCATTGGCACCGAGGCGAGGAGCACCATTCCGCTCACGGCTCGGGCCTGCACGAAGTAGGTGGTCGACACGGCGACTAGGCCGAAGAAGACAAAGACGAAGATGTCTCCCAGGCCGTGGTAGCCCAGGGGCCACGGGCCGCCTGTGTAGGCGTAGCCGCTCAGGATGCTGGCGACCCCGACAGCGAGCATCCAGGGACCGCCCCAGTAGATGAGGCCTAGACCCAGGACGAACGCGGCCGCGAAGACGCCAAGCATCGCGCGGCGCATGGTGGCCGGGGAGACGAGGCCCGCGGCCACGGCGCGCCGCGGGCCCACCCGGGCCTCGGTGTCGGCGCCCTTCACGAAGTCATAGTAGTCGTTGGCGAAGTTGGTGCCCACCTGGACGAGGAGCGCGAAGGCGAGGCAGAGGAGGGCGGCCGGCTCGACGAGATGGTGGTCATGGGCCGCCATTGCGGTGCCGACGAGCACGGGGGCCACGGCGGCTGGCAGAGTCCGCGGCCTGGAGGCCGAGAGCCAGATGGCGGCGGGCGACGGCGTGGTGGCGTCGCCGGGCTTCACTTGATTGAGAATCCCGAGAATTGCGGGGACCGGCGGTCGCTCATGCGGTCTACCTTCCTTACAAACCCGTGCATCTTCTCCTCCACGGCGGCGATGAAGGCGGCGACCACCTCGGGACGGCCTTCGGCCTCGAGCTGGACCCTTCCGTCGGAAAGGTTTGTCACAAAGCCCGATACCTCGAATTCGCGGGCGACCTGGAGGGCGGAATACCTGAATCCGACGCCTTGGACGCGGCCTGCAAAATAGGCGGTTTCATGATGGGTCTCTGGCACGGGATAAGCAGAATAGGGTGCGCCTTTGCGCTCCTTCAACCTTCAATCCGCAGAAGCCTGCCCGGGCCGCCGGGGGGATTAATTTATTTGCTTAAGCGCCCATTCCGGGCGAGCATTGCACCCAACAGATGAGCGATTTCGATTCTGACAACCTCTCGGAAAACGAGTGGGAAGAGAACGGGGATCTTGCCTGGAACGAGTTCGATTGGGAGGTGTACCTGCGAGAGCAGGAGAGCGCCATCCACCGATACCTCGGCTTCTACGAATCGCTCAAGGCGGGCCCTGAGCGCATCGACGAGGTGGCCGACCGCATGGGATGGGACCGCGGCGACGCCGAGGAGCCCGAGGACCGCGACAATCCCGAGAAGATCATCTTCTCGGACGAGATCTACACGCTGCAGAAGAACCCGGTATACATCGCGACGAAGGCGCTCTTCCTGAGCCTGCGCCGATCATGGGAGCTCATGGCTTCCGATCCGGCCCGGATCCCGCAGGGACTCTCCGTCGCGTTCCTTTCCTCGCTGCACAGGTGCGAGGAACAGGCCGTGATGGCGATCCACGCGCTCGACTTCGGCGACTATGCGATGGCGATCTGCCTCTTCAAGAGGGCCCTCGCGGCGCTCAACGACTGCTTTGCCCAGATCGGGTCTGAGGCGGCCGACAAGGTCGAGGCCGTGTGCGAGTCGCGCGAGGACATGCGGATGAGGCTCTTCGACCTTCGCGAGATCTGGCTGCGCGTCATCAGCGACTGCAGGGAAGACAGCGACAGGCCGACGGACGACGAGGCCTGAGGCGCGATGGCCCTAGGGGACGTCGTAGACCTCTACCAGGGCAACTCCGGTGTCACCGCTGCTTCCAAAGACGTGGACTGAGTAGGCGCCGGGCGGGAGGGTGACGAGGACCGCGGAGTCGGCGGTTGCAGACGTGCCCCAGGAAAACGCACCGACCGAGGCTGAAGCGGACTTGATGACCGGATCCCCGGCCCAACCCGTGTCCGACTGCAGCAGCGTCGAGCTGCCGTCGGGATTGTCGCGGTAGAGCTGCAACTGCGGATCGGCGAGGGTGCCGGGGACGTTGAAGGCCTTCAGCGCCGGGCCCGAGCCGCGCACCAGCACCGTTCGGGACGTCGAGCCTCCGATGACGAAGCCGCCGATCAATATGTTGCCCCCCGAGCCCACCATCACGCGCGCGGAAATGTTTATGAGCCGCGGCGAGGACGAGGTGTAGGTTCCCGCCGGGGTCAGGTCGTACACCTCGGCCAGTGAAACGCCCGCGTCCCCGGAGGCCCCGGCAACCTCGGCGGTGTAGGCGCCATCCGGAAGCGATTCAACCAGTGCGGCATCGTGGCTCGTGGGACTGGCCCAGGCAAAGGCGCCCGCGGCCGCCGCCGCGGCGCTGATCGAGGCGCTTCCGCCCCAGCCCGCGTTGCCGTCGATCTGCGCCGAGGCGCTGTTCAACGTGAGCGTCGGGTCGGGCAGGAATCCCGGGACATTGAAGGGCTGGAGGGCGGGACCGGAGGAGCGCACGAGGAGGGGCTCAGTGCCGGACGTCCCCTGGCCGCCCACGACGAATCCCGCGATCAACTGGCTGGCTCCGGTGCCGACGAGGGCGCGGCACGAGAGGTTTATCAACCGGCCCGGATTCGCGGATTGGACGACGCCTAGCAGGGCGGCCGACGTGAAGACCGAACCGTACGGATTTGTGACCAGGCATGAGTAGCTGCCGTTGTTGGAGGCGTTCGCGCTGGAGATCACGAACTCGGAATCGCTTGCGCCGTCGATGGCCAAGCCGTTGAGGAACCACTGGAACGCGGGCGCGGTTGAGGCCCTCGGCACGGCGGATATCTCGAGCGAGGCAGGTGCCGTCAATGAGGCGGCAGACGGACCGGCGGCCGAGGCCGAAAAGACAACTGTTCCCCCGACGGCAACGGTCTGGGGCTGTGGCTGAAGGCTTATCGCGGGCGCCGCGCCGCTTCCCGCCGCTGAGACGGTGACCATGGCCGCGCCGCTCGTGCTTGAGCCGAGGGAGTTGCTGGCGGTGACCGTGTAGGAACCGGCGCTGGGGGCAGCCACGGCGCTTAGCGTGAGAAAAGATGATGTCGCCCCAGGGATCGGGGTTCCGTTGAAGCTCCATTGGAACTGGGGAGCTGGCGAACCGCTTGCGCTCGCCCAAAGGACTGCGGCGGAGCCCGCAGCCGCCGTCTGGTCCTTGGGCTGCGTCGTGATCGCGGGCGCCGACCCGGGGGGATTCACGGTGAGCGTTACGATGTTGCTGTCGACATGCCCCGCCGAGCTGTAGACCACGACTTGGTAGGTGCCCGAATTGGCGACCTGGGCGTTGGGTATGGTGAAGGAAGGCCCGGAAGCCCCGACGAGACCCTGTCCGTTGTAGAGCCAGGCGAATTGCTCCGGCAGGTTTGATGTGGCCAGCGCGCTGAAGGTGGCGTCTTGGCCTACGTTCACCGTTAGGGACTGCGGCTGCATTGTGATCAGGGGTAGGGGGGCCGCCGCGATCGTGAGCGTGCCTGAAACGTTCCCCGAATACCTGACGTCGGTGATCGTGGCCGTGACCGCATAACTGCCCGGGCCGTAGTTAAGCCCGGGACTCCCGTTGTACGTGACGGTGTAGGGCAGACCCGACGGATCTGTCGTCACGGTCACCGACTTCGGCGTGTTGTCGAATGTCTGGCTGAGCCCGCCCAGCGTAATTCCCGCGGCGATGGTCGGCACCGGGTTCACAATCGTGACCGCGGTGCCGAGAATGTCATTAACGTAGACAAGATTGGCGGTTTCGTTGACGGCGACGGCCGTAACCACCGACGTCGCGTTGATGGTCCAGTCGCGCAGGCCCAGGGCGCCGTCGAATTGCGTGAGTGTGCCGAATTCCGACCCGACGTAGATCTTGTTGGTGACGGAGTTAACGGCGAGGACCTCGCCGTCGACCAGGAAGATTTTCTGGTAGGTGAGGGTCAGTGTGTTCCCGTCGATCGCGCTGATGCTGGCCGTGTGCCCTGTCAGGTAGATCGTGTTGGTCACGGCATTGACCGCGATGTCCTGCGCGTCGGCACCGACGTTGACGGTGCCTATCGTGGCGTTTGTGGAGCCGTCGATTGCCCATACGACACCCTGGGGGCCAATGCTTCCGAGGACATAAAGCCTGTTGCGGACCGAGTCCACGGCTATGGCTGCCGCCGTTTCCGCGAAATCCAGGGTCGTTGTGACGGTGTTTGAGCTGATGACCGCGACGTCCGCGTTGACCAGGACATATTGGATTTGGGTAACCGGATTCACGGCCACGCGGTATGCGGTGTTCCCGAGAGTGACAAGCGAGTCGCGGGGCGCGAGATTGCCGGTGATGGCCGTGGGATCAAAACTATCGAGGGCGAAGAAATCGTACAATCCGTCGTCGTCGGTCGCGTAGATCCGGTGGGAGATGGTATCGACGGCCACGTCCACGCCGGAAGCCAATGTTTCGAAGCTTCCGACGATATCCCCGGTGGTGGCGTTGAATATGACGTTTCCGTTTCCAAGCACGGCATAGACTTGGTTGGCCTGTCCGTCCGCCGCTAGGCTAAGGGCGCCTTGGTAGGTCTGCACCGTGGCGGCGATCTCCTGGCCTGAGGCAGGCTTTCCCAAGAAGGCCATCAACCCAAGAATCGGGGAAAGGCGTAGGCACTTCGCGAGGGTAGACTTCGCAGAATTTGGGCGCATCTGGAGCCGCGAAGAACACTTCGCGAATTTGGGGAACGCAAACCGAACTTTTGCGTGGATCCAACCTGTCTCAGGCGCCAGGCAAGCGGCGCATCGCACGAACGTGCAACGGGCGGCAAATACGGCCTTGCCCTAACCTCCCATGGCGCGTTGGCTTACCGACCTGAAACGGAGAGGTGCCTGAGTGGCCGAAAGGGACGGTTTGCTAAACCGTTGTACGGGTAAAACCGTACCGGGGGTTCGAATCCCCCTCTCTCCGCCATTTCAAGGCGCCCGAATTACAGGAAGTGATCCCCGGGCCCTGTTCCGCCGGTGTGTGTCCGGGGGCAGTTGAAGGACCAGTCTGCGACCCGCGTGCGCGTCAAGGATCCCTTTGTCTCGTCCCAAAGAACGACGGCCACTGCCTCGCCTCTGAGGTCAGCCGATATCCTGTACACATGTCCGGCCTCGAGGGGCGCAAAGATGTTGGCTATGGTGGTCGCCTTCAATTCTCCCACGCCGCCGATCGAACCGTGCTCCCCTGATCCCTCGGGGCTCGGTGAGCCGGATGCCCTTCCCGCCGCCTCCGAATAGGAAATATTCAGTGAGAACTCGTGCTTGTCCGCGGTGAGCAGCAACGGCTTGACGCCGTCGAACTCATGCCAGTTTAGGCCCACGCGGCTGGCTGTGAAATTGCTGCTAAGCCCATCGACCTGCACGACAACGACGGAGCAGTTTCCGTTTTCAGGGCCCTCGGTCGGGACCACCGGTCCTTCGAGAACGGCGGCATCCGACTGCGGCGCGTTCGTGTACGCCGGCCCAGAGGAACACGCGACGAGCAGCAGAGCGGGAAATCCCAGCAAAAAGAACTTCGACTTACCGTTCATCCCTGCACGGACAAGAGCCGTGCGTGCCGGGTAAGTCGATTGCTTTCACCCTCAGCCAGGGCGATACCCTGCGGCCGGTGACCTACTCGCCCGAGCGAATGAACTGACGCATGAGGAGCGTGCGGTAGATCCGCAGCGAGTCCATGAGCGGCCGGAAATGGGAGAGACGGTTGAACTCAAAGTACACCGTCGGGATTGTCGCCGAGCCTATCTGCCTCCCTTTCCTGAGCGCGAACAGGAGGATCTCAAGCTCGGTCTCGTAGCGGCCCCCCTTGATGGCCCCGGCGATCTCCTGGACAAAATCGCGGCGGAACGCCCGGAAGCCGGACTGGGTGTCGAGGGGAGCATTGGGATAGAGGGTCCGAAGGAGCACCGCGGTCAGCGTGTTCCCGATCCGGCTTCGCAGCGGCATCTTGTTGCGCTCCATCCGCTCGCCGACCAGCATCGCATCGTCGTTGGTCATCGCCTCCGCCATGCGTGGGATGTCCTCGGGGCGGTGCTGCCCGTCGCCGTCGAGGGTCACGAGGATGTCAAAGGGAACCGAGCTCGTCGCGTGGCGAAAAGCCTCCATCAGGGCGACGCCCTTGCCCTTGTTCTTCGCGAAGCTCAGCACATGGACGCGCCCCTCGAATTTCTCCGCCACCTCGCGCAAGACGCCCTCCGTCGCATCGGTGGAACCGTCGTTCACCACGATCACGTGGTCGGACACCTCCGCCGCAGCGCGGATCACCGGGCCGCAGGCTCCCTCGACATTGTAGCACGGGATGACGCTGCAGATTTTCAGCCGGCGCCTTTGCCCGAAGCGCGATTCGCCGGTCTCCTCCTGAGGCTGGGCGATCTGCGCCGATTGCCACGCACTCCGGTCGTAGGCTCCCCACCTGTTCTCGACCTTGACCGCGATGCTCCGGACATCCGTGTACTCGGCGAAGGGAAGCAGGATCACCTCGAAGCCGTCCTGCCTGCTGCGGCGCGCGCGGCCCACGACCTCGCCCGTGGCGTCGTCGCGGATGATCCCGCCCTCTAGGACGCCAAACCGGATGGACTGGCGCACGACCCTGCCGGGACCCTCGGCCGCGATCAGGACGGTCGCCGTCTTTGCGAGTTTACTTAGCCTGAGCTCCAATGCGCACGGGATGGCTTTCGCGAAGATTTCGGCGCCCATAGGCCTTGGATGCGGCACGTCGCCCACCTGCTGGAAAACTTCCGCCGGGCGGGCATATCCGAGGAAACGACGCCCGCTGAGCGCGAGCTGCGAGCGATACGATCCGATGGCGCCTCGCTTTGCGGCCATTTCCTGCGGCGACAAGTCGAGACGCAGTCCATCGGCTCCAAATGCCTGCTTCTTCGGGTGCACCAGGTAGCGCAGCTGAAGAATGGAGGAATCCCGCTCCAATCCGCGGCTTTCTAGTGCAAACTGCAAGAAAAGGGCCAGGGCGCTGTGGTCCGGGTGCAGGTCGCCGAGCGAGGGCGCCACCAGCATCGTGGGTCGCTCGCGGACGATCTCGTCGGCCAGCCTCTCGATCAGGCGCCTGTCGTTGCTGCGCAGATTCCTTGTGAGTCCCTGGTCCGGCTCGTGCCAGAACGAGACTTGCTCACGGGGCACGCCAAGGCGCTCGATGGCCTCGAGTGCCTCGGCGCGGCGCATCTTCCCCCAGCGAAGGCGGTCCTCAGGGCCGATATTCCAGCGCCGCTCAACAAATCTCTGAGGCCACGGGTTGTCCTCGCCGTCGGTGACGACAATGATCCTTACCTCGGAACCCATCGACAGGGCACGCTGGATCAGGCCACCCGCGGCGAGGGTCTCGTCGTCGGGGTGGACAGCAAGCAGAAGCAGCTTTTTCCATGCTCCAGGGGGCCAAGCTATCACGGCTTCGCATAGTGCGCGAAATCGGGTTGCGGTTCCCGAAGTTGCGCATTTTACATGCGCTTACACCGCAGCCGAACATCTCCCTAGACCCCTTGTCAGAGGATTCGACACCACCGAGGCCCTGGGGTAGAAATGGGGCAAAGGCCAATGACGGAACTCTCGGGATGCACGGTGGCGGAGCTCGCGCTCCAATTGGAATGCAGGGGATTCAAGCCCTCGCATGCCGGGCCCTTGCTGCGATCCTACTACAGGGGAGCAGTGGAGGAGGGGACGAACGACCGCAAGTTTCCCCTGGAATTGACGAGCCTGCTGGCTGACGAGTTGCGTCGCCGGTCCGATTCCGTGGCGGTGCGCAAGGTGGCGGATGACGGCACGGCAAAGCTTCTCCTGCGCCTTGCGGACGGACGCTCCGTCGAGACCGTCCTCATGCCGGGTGACAGGGAGGACCGCGCGGCGGGCTGCGTCTCCTCGCAGGTCGGCTGCGCGATGGGCTGCGACTTCTGCGCGACGACGAAGGGCGGCTTCGAGCGCAACCTGACCTCGGGCGAGATCGTCGGGCAGTTCATGTCCCTGAGGGACGAGGCGCACCGGCTGGGGCGCAAGCTGCAGACCGTCGTCTTCATGGGGATGGGTGAGCCCATGCTGAACCTGGACAACGTGTGCGCCGCGATCGAGCGGATGGCGCTTAACGAGATGGGCGGACTGGGCTTCAGGCAGGTCACCGTGTCGACGGTCGGCATCGTCTCGGGGATCGATGCCCTCGCAGCCTCCGGCCTGAATGTTAACCTTGCCGTGTCTCTCCATGCGCCGGACGACGCGACCCGGGCCCGCCTTTTGCCCACGGGCAAGAGGTACGGCGTCCAGGACATCCTTTCCGCGGCGGATCGCTACCAGGAGGCGACGGATAGGCCGGTCTCGATCCAGTATTGCCTGCTCTCCGGCGTGAATGATTCAGCCGCGCAGGCGGATGCCCTGGCGGCGCTCCTCGTGGGACGGCGGATGCACGTCAACCTCCTCAACTACAACTCCACGGGCGTGAGCCTGCGCGGCGAGACCTACCAGCGCTCATCGGAGGCCTCCACCGACGCGTTCCTCGCGCGGCTGAGGGCCCTGGGCGTCGTGACACACCTGCGCCGGTCCAGGGGACCGGACATCGACGCCGCCTGCGGGCAGCTTCGCGAGGCTGCCAGGATTGGGAGCTAGGACGTCGGGAACGGGTTTCGTTCCTTGAAGAAGGCCTGGTGCCAGTAGGGATAGGTGCGTGGCGTGGCGCTGGCGCCGTCCAATGTCGCGACCTGCGCCGCGGTCAGGTTCCAGCCGACGGCCGCAATGTTCTGGCGCAGCTGCTCCTCGTTGCGCGCGCCGATGACGAGCGTGGAGACGGTGGGTCGCTGCAGGAGCCAGTTGAGCGCGACCTGCGGGACGGTCTTTCCCGTCTCCTTCGAGACCGCGTCCAGTGCGTCCACGACGCCGTAGAGGTACTCATTGTCGACCTGCGGTCCCATGCTCGTGTTCTTGGCATCATTGAGCCTCGAGACCTCGGGCAGCGGCTGGCCCCTGCGGATCTTGCCGGTCAGCCTTCCCCATCCAAGCGGGCTCCAGACCACGCATCCGACGCCCTGGTCGAGGCCGAGAGGCATGAGTTCCCACTCATAATGGCGGCCTACGAGCGAGTAGTAAGCCTGGTGGGCCACGTAGCGCGACAGGCCTTGGGCGTCCGAGGCCGACAGCGATTTCATCAGGTGCCAGCCCGAGAAATTGGAGCAGCCGATGTAGCGGATCTTCCCGCTTTTGACCAAGTCGTCCAGGGCCCCGAGCGTCTCCTCGACCGGAGTGACCGCGTCGAAGGCGTGCAGCTGGTACAGGTCGATGTAGTCGGTCCCGAGCCGGCGCAGGCTGGACTCCACCGTGGAGAACAAGTGCTGGCGCGAGGAACCGACATCATTCGGGCCCGGTCCCGTGCGGAACGTCCCTTTGGTTGAGACGAGCACCTTGTCGCGGCGACCCTTCATTGCGGCGCCGAGAATCTCCTCGGAGCGACCCTCCGAGTAGACGTCGGCCGAATCGAACATGTTGAGGCCCGCCTCGAGGCAGACGTCGAGGAGGCGGGTGGCCTCCTTGGCGTCGCTGTCGCCCCAAGCCTTCATGACGCCGGCTGTGCCGAAAGTTCCTGTGCCAAGGGTGAGGACGGGGACCTTGAGTCCCGACTTGCCGAGCTGTCTGTATTCCATGGTGGGTTTGTGTGGGGTTTGAAGCTGAAGGGAATG
>DASRSJ010000203.1:0-6444 GCA_035656555.1 Opitutaceae bacterium | reverse complement strand
GACTTTTACCTGCGCGGGGAGAACGGATGGCTTGAGTCGGAGAAGGACGGCAAGAGCCATGAGCTGGCCCAGTTCCGCACGCGCGAGGTGCCTGCGGTGGACGGCTACAATGTGTCGCTCTCCATCGACGCCACGGTGCAGCGCATCGTGGAGGACGAGCTAGCCAAGGTCGCGCAGCAGTACGACCCGCAGAAGGCCACGATCATCGTCAGCGACCCGCAGACGGGCTTCGTCCTCGCGCTCGCCAATTATCCCTCTTTCGACCTGAACAACTTCCGCAAGCTCGCGAGGGACGACCAGGGCCGCATGAGGAACGTGGCCCTTGCCGACGAGTACGAGCCCGGTTCGGTCTTCAAGATAGTGGCCGTATCCGGCGCCCTCAACGAGGGGCTCGTCACGACCCAGACCGAGTTCGACTGCACGCTGGAGAAGATCGACTACAACGGCCTGACGAGGAACCTGCCGCGCGAGGACGCGTCCGACCACTTCACCCATCCCCTGAGCGTCGCAGAAATCGTCGAGCACTCCTCCAACAAGGGAGCCGCCCAGCTCGCAATGCGCCTGGGCGACCAGCGCTTCTACAACTACGCGCGCGCCTTCGGCTTCGGCCAGAGGACGGGGTTTCCCGTCGGCGGCGAGGTCCCCGGCAACCTCAAGTCACCGGACAAGTGGGACAGCCTGACGATCACCCGCATGCCGATGGGCCAGTCGGTGACCGCTACGGCCCTGCAGATGCAGCAGGCCATGGGCGTCATCGCCTCGGGCGGCATACTCCTGCGGCCCCAGGTCATCCGGCAAATAAGGGACGCCCACGGCGAGCTGGTCTACAATTTCGGACGCCTCGAGGAGAGGCGCGTGATCTCCGAGCAGACCGCGAAGACGGTCGCCCACCTCCTGCAGGGCGTGGCGTCGACTGAGGGCAATGCGCCCCTCGCGGCCATCCCGGGCTTTGAGGTCGCGGGAAAGACCGGCACGGCGCAGAAGCTTCTTCCCGTCATGCTGTCCAACGGCAAGACGGTGCTGCGCTACTCGGACAAGCACCACGTGGCCTCCTTCATTGGATTCTTCCCCGCCAGCCATCCCCAGGTCTCGATCGCCGTCATCATCGATGACGCCGATGCCCATTGCCCGAGGGGCGTCGCCTTCGGGGCCGCGGTCGCCGCGCCCGTCTTCAAGAGGCTGGGCGAGAGGCTGATACCCTACCTCGGCACCCGGCCCACGATCGACAACGACGTCGCCAGGACGTTTGCGATGGGAGGAGCCCGGTGATCGGCTACGTCACGCAGAACCACGCGCTCGTCCAGGCTTTCCGCGAGAAGCCCTTGCGCCGCCGTACCGCGGACTATCTTGAGTATAACCGAGCGTTCAAAATGGCCCCAATCCTCTCAGACTACATCCACCAGGACGAGATCCTCTCCATAAAGGGGACCCTCGAGCGCCCCATCTCGGGGCTGGTGATGGACAGCCGGCGGGTCGTGCCCGGAAACCTGTTCTTCGCGCTGCCCGGTCTGCGCTCCGACGGCCTTTCGTTCGTCGACGAGGCGGTGAGCCGCGGCGCCTCCGCCATCATAGCCCAGAAGATCCCCATCCACCCGCCGGCCAAGGTGACCTTCATCCAGGTGGCCGACGCCCGCGCGACGATGGCGCGTGTCTCGCAGCGCTACTTCAAGTTCCCGGATCGCCAGCTGGCCGTCACCGGTGTCACCGGGACGAACGGAAAGACGACCGTCACGCACCTGATCCGACAGTTCCTGAACGGGAACGAGAGGGTGGGCCTCCTTGGAACCATCAGCTATGACCTCGGGGCGCGCACCGTGCCGTCCTTCCGCACGACGCCCGAGTCGCTGGACATTTTCGGCATGCTGGGGCAGATGCGCGACGCCGGCTGCAGGAACGCGGTCATGGAGGTCAGCTCGCACGGGATCGCCCAGCAGCGCGTCCTCGGTATCGAGTTCGCGGCCGCGGTCTTCACGAACCTGACGCGCGACCACCTGGACTTCCACAAGACGCTCGAGTCGTATTTCGAGGTGAAGACGAGGCTCTTCACGGATCCCCCTGTCCCGAAGGTCGCCGTCGTCAACCTCGACGATCCCTACGGTGAGGAGCTTGCGGCCAAAGTCGGCGCGGAGGCGCCGGCGTCGCGCCTTGTCACCTTTGGCGAGAATCCAAGGGCCGAGGTGCGCGCCGAGAACGTCGCCCTCAATTTCAGGGACACCGAGTTCCGCCTGGCGTGGGCCGGCGGCTCGATTCCGGTCAAGTCCCCGCTGATCGGTCGCTACAATGTTTCGAATCTGCTGGCCGCCGCCGCGACCGCGATCGCGCTCGGACGGGATCCCCGCACGTTCATGCTCAGGCTCAAGGACTTCAAGGGAGTGCCCGGGCGCATGGAGAGGATCGAGGAGGGCCAGGCCTTCAACGTCCTTGTCGACTACGCCCACACTGACGACGCCCTGCGCAACGCCCTTGGCATGCTTCGGGCCATCACGCCGGGCCGTCTCCTGGTCGTCTTCGGGTGCGGCGGCAACCGCGACCGCACGAAGCGCCCAAGGATGGTCTCCGCCGTGCAGGAGGTCGCGGACCACGCCTACGCCACCGCCGACAACCCGAGGGGCGAGTCCCTCGAGAGGATATTCTCCGACATGAGGGAGGGCGTGACCGACGCCTCGAAGATCACCTGGACCGATGACCGCAGGCGCGCGATCAGCCTGGCTCTCGACGCGGCCCGGCCCGGCGACTGCCTCCTCATCGCCGGCAAAGGCCACGAGTGCTACCAGGAACTCGCGGACACCGTGATCCCCTTTGACGACAGGCAGGTGGTGCGCGAGCTGATCGGGGTGAAGGCGCTCAGGACCTGATGCCGGCATTCAACCCAGATGTCCTTGAGGGCTGGACCGGAGGACGGTGGGCCTCGAGGCCTCCTGCGCCACTCCTAGGCTTCTCGGTGGATTCGCGCCGGCTCTCGCCCGGGCACGCTTTCGTGGCGCTGAAGACCGCGCGCCGCGACGGCCATGACTACCTCGGGGAGGCGCTGAAGGCCGGCGCATCGGCAGCCATCGTCTCCCGGAGCGTCGCCGAGGTGGCGATCCCGCAGCTCGTGGTCCCCGACCCGCTGGCGGCGCTCCAGGCGATCGCCCGCGAGCACAGGCGCGCCTTCAAGGGACCGGTTGTCGGGATCACTGGAAGCGCGGGCAAGACATCGACGAAGGAGCTCCTTGCCTTGGCCCTCGGCGGCGAGGCCGGTGGCGTCCTCTCGACGGAGGGAAACCTGAACAACCATATCGGCGTTGCGCTCACGCTCTGCAGGCTCGAGCACGGCAGCCACCGCCTCGCCGTCATCGAGGCGGGGATCAGCGCCCCCGGAGAAATGGCGGTCCTCGCGGGGATGATCGAACCCGACATGGCGATCGTGACGCTTGTCGCCCCGGCCCACCTTGCCGACCTAGGGGGACTCGACGCGGTCGCTCGCGAAAAGGCCGTCCTCCTGTACGCGGTGAAGGCCGGCGGCACCGCCATCTTTCCAGCGGACTGCGCGGATTACGCCTCGTTTGCCAGTCTTCCCCCGGCCCACTGCATGGTGCTCGGGCTCGCTCCTGCCTCGCGGCCCGGTGCCGTGTCCTACTCGGTGCGCCACGACGGCGACCGCACGACAGTCAGCGTGGGCCTGAAGACCGGCAACGCCACCGTGAACCTCCGGCGCACGACAGACGGAATGGCGCGCAATGTCGCCATGACGATCTGCGCCGCTACCGGCCTTGGAGCGACTGTCGACGAGATCCAGCGCCGCCTGGTCTCCTGGCGCCCCTCGCAGCTGCGGGGCGAGTGGAAGGTTTCCGAGGGCAGGCGAATCTACCTGGACTGCTACAATGCCAACCCGGCCTCCATGGCGGACGCGCTCGCGACCTTCGAGGCGGTGGCGCCCGCGGCCGAGCCGCGCCTCCTTGTTGTCGGCTGCATGGAGGAACTCGGTGCGGAGTCCGAAAAGTACCACTTCGAACTCGGCGGCTCCATCCATCTGCGGAAGCAGGATCACCTGGTCGCCGTCGGGGGCCTCGCGGGCTCGATCCGCAGCGGTGTCCTCGCGGCCGGCGCGAACGCCTCCCAGGTGGAGATCACCGAGACCATCGCGCCGCTGGCCTCCCGGCTCTCCTCCTTCAGGGGCGCCATATTCGTCAAGGGCAGCCGGCGCCACGAGCTTGAGAAGGCGTTCATCGTCGGGGAACTCGCGGGGGTGGCCCATGCTTAGCCTCCTTGCCGGCTACGACGGGGAGTACGGCCCGCTCCGCATCCTGCGCTATATCACGATCCGCACGCTCTTCGCGGCGGGAACCGCGGCGTTCATCGGCTTCGTGATCGGCCCCTGGCTGATCGCCCACCTGCGCCGAATGAAGTTCGGCCAGCACTATGACGACGACAGGACGGGCGACCTCGCGAGCCGCTTCGACAAGAAGAACACGCCGACCATGGGCGGCCTCCTCATCTTCATCTGCGTGTTTGTCAGCTCCCTCCTCTGGGCCGGTCCCAATGTCTGGGTCTACGTCGCGCTTTTTGTCTACGCGGCCTTGACCGGCGTCGGCTTCTGGGACGACTACCTGAAGGTCGTCCACAAGAACCGCAACGGGATCTCCTCCCGCGCGAAGATATTCTGGCAGACGGTGATCACCGCCATAGCGCTGGCGGCGCTGACGCTGCACCCCGCGAGCTCGGAGAAGATCCGCGAACTCTGGGTGCCGTTCGTGAAGCACCCTCTCATGACCATGCCGATCGCGGTCCTCGCGGTCTTCGTTTACCTCTGGATTGTCGGCTTCTCCAACGCGATCAACCTGACGGACGGCCTGGACGGCCTCGCTATCGGGTGCACGATCACGGTCGCCCTGACCTACGGGATCATGGCGTACGCAGCCGGCAACGCGAAGATAGCGGATTACCTCCTCATCAGCTTCGTGCCCGGGACCGGCGAACTTACGGTCGTCTGCGGGGCGCTTGTCGGTGCTGGCGTGGCCTTCCTCTGGTGGAACTCGTACCCGGCGGAGGTCTTCATGGGGGACACGGGCTCGCTGGCTTTGGGCGGTCTCCTCGGGATCATCGCCTTCATGGTCCAGCAGCCGCTGACCCTCATCATCGTCGGCGGCGTGTTCGTGTGGGAGGCGACCTCGGTGATCATCCAGGTGGGGTTCTTCAAGATGACGCGCATCCGGGAGGGGCAGGGGAGGCGCTTCTTCCTCATGGCCCCGATCCACCACCACTTCCAGAAGAAGGGATGGCCGGAGACCAAGGTGGTGCTCCGTTTCTGGATCCTTTCGCTCATATTCGCCCTTGCAGGGTTGGGAACGCTGAAGATCCGCTGACATGGGCCTCACGATACCCGATTTCCTCAGCGCAAGAATCAGCCGCCCTGTCGCGATCCTGGGCTCCGGCCTGAGCGGCGAGGCCGCGGGCCGCCTCATCTCGAAGCTCGGGGCCACATTCGTCACCTATGACCAGGTCGGCCGGGCCTTCTCGGGCGCGGAGGCGCGCGGACATGGGCTCGTCATTTTCTCCCCGGGGTTCTCCCTTCACCATCCCTGGCTCGAGAAAGCCAGGAAGGCCGGCTGCATCTGCATGGCCGAAATCGACTTCGCCTCCGTGTTCTGGCGTGGGCGCGTGTTCGCGGTCACAGGCACCAACGGAAAGACGACCCTGACCGAATTCCTGGCCCACGCCCTGTCCCAGTCGGGGCGGCACGCCCACGCGGCGGGCAACATCGGGCACCCGTTCTCCTCCCTCGTCGCCGACGAGGACGGAGGCAGCGAGGAGATGACGGCCATCGTGGAGGTGAGCTCCTTCCAGGCCGAGCAGCTCGGGCATTTCAGCGCCGATGCGCTTATCTGGACGAACTTCGCCGAGGACCACCTGGAGCGCCACAGCTCGATGGAGGCCTATTTTGCCGCCAAGTGGGAGCTCGTCCTGCGTACGCCCCCCTCGCGCTTCTTCGCAGGCACCTCCGTGCAGCGATTCGCGGCCCAGTCGGGTCGGGCGCTCCCGGGCTCGGCGGCCATACCGACGGAGGGCCAGCCCGGAGATCCGGCTTTTTTGGGAACGGCTTTCGAGTCCTACCCCCAGAGGGAGAACATACTGCTGGCGCAGGCCCTCCTGCGGGCCGAGGGTCTTTCGCCGGAGGACTTCGCGGCCGCCGCCAGGTCCTTCAAGACGGGCCGACACCGCCTGGCCAAGATCGCGACCATCGATGGCGTGTCATTCTGGAACGACTCGAAGGCCACCAACTTCCACGCGGTCGAGGCGGCGTTGGCCGGCTTCGCGGCGCCCGTGGTTCTCATTGCCGGCGGCCGCTCCAAGGGCGGCGACATAGCTGCCTTCGCCCGCAGGATCGCCCCCAGGGTTTCCCACGCGCTCCTCATTGGCGAGACGGGCCCGGCGCTGGCGGCGGCTTTCGAGCTCCTCGGCGTG
>DASRSJ010000202.1:0-16419 GCA_035656555.1 Opitutaceae bacterium | reverse complement strand
CGGCCCGACCGTGACGGCTCGGTCATAACGATAAGAAGTCCGGTGATGAAGGGCGACGTGCAGGGCCATGGGTGGGATTCACTGTAGGGGCTTAACCAATAACCACCAACGCAAGTTTTGGGCCATACCCCCGATTTGCGGGCCAAAGGGCTGCATTTTGATCCCATAATCAACTCTCCTGCACTGCAATACCTCCGCGCCGTGCCCGCGAGTCCACAAAGCAGAACTTTGGTCGGTAATCAGGCCGACTCGGGAGGGTGGCCGGGCATGGACGGCGCTACGGGTCCGGCGAGAAGCTTGAGCAGCTGAGCTCCATCAGGGCGACCGAGTCCTGCGCAGGCGCTCCAGCCTGGACCTGCGTTATATCCCACCTTCGCACTCGCGACCCGGTTGTCGCCCTTCGTCACAGGCACGAGCGCAGACGGGTTGGCGTAGAGGAATGGATTCAGAAAGCCGACGCGGTGCCCGAGCTTCTGGTTGAGCAGCGCGACCAAGCCCGCCCAGAGAGGCGCCACGGCGCTTGTCCCGCCGACCGGGAATTCCCGGCCATCGGCGCGGACGCGGTAACCCGTCGCCGGATCGCCGTCGCCGCACACATCAGGGACTCCCCGGCCTGTTCCGCCGGTTGAGACGTTCGCGGGAAGCTTCACGGAAGACTGGTAGGAAGGGACGGGGAATATCTCGCTGATGCCGCCACCGCTGGCTCCGAAGGAGTCGTCCTGCGCGTCGGTGACGTTCTCATTCCAAACGGACTCCGAGGTGACGGCGTTTCCCGAGACCTTGATGTTCGTGCCGCCGCAGCCGAGCGCGTTTGGGCTCGAGGCCGGGAAATCCACGTGGGCCTTGCCGTCCCATTCGTTCGGGCCCTCGTCGGCGGCGCCGCTGTCGCCTGATGCAACCGTGACCGTGATCCCGAGCGTTGCGGCAGACTTTAGTACCTCGTCGAACTGGGTCTGGAACGTCTCATCTGAAGCCGACTCTGGCCCGCCCCAGCTGATGGAGATGACCGAGGGGTTGTTCACGGTGTCATGCACGGCGTCGCTGATGGCGTTAATGAAGTCCTGGTCCGTGGCGCCCGCCGCGAAGTACACGACGATCCTGGCCCTCGGCGCCACGGCGCCCGCGACCTCGATGTCGAGCATCACCTCGCCGTCCGCCCCGTCCGGCGTCGTGGGGGCATTCTTGCCGCCGCCGACCGAGACGGCTTTCACGCTCGGCGCCGCGACCCCGATCTCCGTGAAGTACGTGGCGATGTCGGCCGGCTTGAACCCGCCGCCAAGTTCGAGGATCCCGATCGTCTGTCCGGTGCCGTCGGCGGCCTTCGGGAAATTGTAGAAGGCCCCCACTTGGTTTCCCGAATATCCGGCGAAGGAGGTTGCCGCGCGAAGCCGGCGCAGGTGGGACGTCGCCACCGGGCGGGAATCGAAGCCGAAGACACCGACGACGATCCCCTCCAGATCGGTCGGCACCTGGACCGCCCCGCGGCAAATGCGGTGCGTCTTGGGACCCAGCTCGCAGTGCACCAAGTCGACCTTGAAGGCAGAGGCCAACGCCTGGAGGGAGCCCTCAAGGATCACGCGCCTATGGGCTGCATCGGAACTCACCACATTGAGGCCGTTCGACTTGGCGTAGGCGGCAACCTTGTCCAGGTCGGCGGGGTCAGCGCCGTGCTGGGCGGCCAAGTCGGGCGCCGTGAGATAGCGCCTGAGTCTGGGATGCACGCCCGTCCCGGCGGCGCCCGGGTCGATCGGCTGCCTCCTGCGGACGAAGACTGAGACCCGAATGCGGTTATCGGCGGGGGCAGGCGTGGCCTTTCCCACGGGTGGGCGGCGCAGGCGACCGGGCAGGGGGATGAAGTCGGGGGCGGCCATGACTCACCTTGGAGGGCGGATGGACCTAATTGTTCCGGAGGGCCCTCACTCGACGGGAACCTTGCCTTGGGAGGGAGAGTCGATTGTTTGGGCTTACTTACCCTTTGGGCCGCAACCTCCTCCGTGCGGCGCCGTCATCCCCAGTTCCGAGCTTTCTAAATACCATGGACATATCGTTTCCCAACATCTCCAGGCGCCGGTTCATGCAGCGTTGCGCGACTTTCGCCGCCATGACGGGCCTTCCCCTTTGGTTCGTGACACGCGCGGAGGCCGAGGCGGCCGACACGGTCCCGATGCCGTCCCCGAACGACAGGCCCGGCATCGCACTGATCGGCTGCGGCGGCATGGGCAAGGGCGACGCGAAGAATGCGTCCCGCTTCGGCGACATCGTCGCCGTGTGCGACGTGGACCGCACCCATGCGGAGAAGGTGGCCGCGACGTACACCAAGAACGGCAAGGCTCCCAAGATCTATTCTGACTTCCGGAAGGTGATGGCGGACCCGGACGTCCACATCGTCATCAACGCGACGCCGGACCACTGGCACACGCTGGTCAACATCGCGGCGGCCAGGGCGCACAAGGATGTCTACGGCGAGAAGCCGCTGACGCTGACGATCGATGAGGGACGTCGCCTGGTGAAGATCGTCCACGAGAACCAGATCGTGCTGCAGACCGGCACGCAGCAGAGGAGCGATCCGCGCTTCCGCCTGGCCTGCGAACTCGTGAGGAACGAGAAGATCGGAAAGCTGGTCCGGGCGAACGTGTGGCTGCCGGCGGGGCTTCGTGACGGTCCGTTCAAGTCGGTCCCCGTGCCGGATGGCCTCGACTGGGATTTCTGGCAGGGCCAGGCGCCCGCCTACGACTACGTGAAGGAGCGCTGTCACCAGACGTTCCGCTTCTGGTACGAGTACTCGGGCGGAACGATGACCGACTGGGGTGCCCACCATAACGACATCGCCTACTGGGCGATCGGCCAGCTGGCCCCGCACATCATCGAGGCGACGCCGCTCTCCCAGCCGATCCCGGGGGGCTACACGACCTTCGCAGACTACAAGGTGAAGTACACCTATTCCGACGGCATCGAGCTGAACATCGCGACGACCAAAGCCGACACCATCTTCGGAAAGCACATCGATCCCAATGGCCAGCCGAACGGCATCCGCTTCGAGGGCACGAGCGGTTGGATCTGGGTCAACAGGGACGGGATCTCCGCCAGCGATCCCTCGATCCTGTCGACGCCTCTTCCGGATGACGCGATCCGCCTCTACGAGAGCAACAACCACATGCAGAACTTCTTCGACTGCGTGCGCTCGCGTAAGCTGCCGATCTGCGATGTTGAGACCGGCCACCGCTCGGCGACCATGTGCCACCTGGGTGCCATCTCCATGAGGACCGGCAAGAAACTGCGCTGGGACGCCAACATGGAGCGGTTCACGGGCTGGCACGCGCACAAGGCCAACGCCTATGTCGCGCGCGAGATGAGGAAGCCCTACGATTACACGTTCGTGGCCTAGCCAGTGGTGTTTCCCCATGGGAAACTGACGGTATTTGTAAAACCAACGTCAAAAACGCTGGCCCTTTCCCAAGGCAACTGAGTAGCATTTGCCATGTCTCCAGCCAGCGGAACGGCTGCTCCCTTTTCACATCTCCAGAAGGCGTTTTCCAAGGCGCTCCAGCTGCTCCTCCAGGACAAGAGCCAGTATCAGTCCGTCATGATCGAGACGGGGCCCGGCGGTGACGAGAAGTCGGAGATCGGGAAGTCCTACTGGCATCCCGACGGCACCCGGCTCATCGATGACCCGCTCTCGCAGCCGAAACTCTCCGGCATGGAGGCGCGCCTCTTCTCACTGCCCTCGATCCAGATCTGGTGCGAGGAGTGCCAGAGCGGCGCGGTGTTCAGGGCAGATATACCGAGGTGCCGTTCCGTCCAGGGCCAGTCGCCGACAGAGCAATCCTTCCTCCTCTCGTACCAATGCCAGGACTGCAAGAAGCGCAATGTCACCTTCCTCGTGACGCGCCGTGCCGACACGCTCGAACTCTCCGGCCGCGACCCGCTTGAGACCCCGAAGGCCCCGGCCAGCCTGCCGAGGGCGATCTCGCGCTACTATTCCGAGGCCCAGGTGGCGCACCACACCGGCCAGGCCCTGGCGGCCCTCTGCCTCATGAGGCAGTTCATCGAGCAGTTCTGGCTTAAGCTTCCCGAGATCCAGATGGCGCTCTCACTGGACCCCAGGCTTCGCTTGGACGAGATCGCAGACATCTACGAGAAGGGCCTCCCGCTTGAGTTCAAAGGGGAGTACCCGAGCCTTGGTCGCTGCCACGCACTGTTGTCCGGTGCCATCGAGGGCAGGGAAGGCCGCCCTGATGTCTTCGAGTTCTGCTCCAGCGAGATCCTCGATCACTTGGACGGGCGCCGCTTCCGCAGGCTCGCAGGCTCGACGGCCTCGCCATTTGCCGAGGTCCACGTCGGCGCCACGCGCCTCGCCGTCATCTAGGCGAGGGTGCCCGAGACGGAGAGTTCGGATATCCGCGAAAGGAGCCAGTCGCGTGAGAACGCCGCGACCTGGGCCCAATCGGGCTGGCCGCAGATGAAGTGCCCGCGCTTCGGGAACTCGACCTGCTCCGCGATGCTGCCCTTGTGCTTGTAGTGCTCGCAATTGCGGCGGTTGAGCGCCGGCGGGATGATGTGGTCGCTGTCCCCGGATATGAAGAGGAGCGGCACATGGGGAGCGGCGAGATCGATGTGGCCCGTCTTCCCGAGGCAGTCGCGCAGCACCTGGCGGCTGTCGTGGGTCGCCGTGGCCGCGTAGGCCTTGTTGGATTCCTCGACCGACATCGTGTTGCAGAAGTTTTCATGAAATCCCTCGGGCGTCATGATGTAGGGATCGTGGCCCTTCAGCGGATTCGTGATCGAGGCCACATTCTTAAGCAAATGCCAGTCCGCCGCGATGATGTCATTCGGGGCCACGGAAGAAATGCAGACCGCCGCCGAGGCGAGGCCACGGGCGGCGAGGATCTGCGCGATCAGGCCGCCGACGGAGTGGCCGATGACGATCGGGTGGTCCAGCGAGTCCTGGCACTCGGCCGCGAAGGCCTCGACGACCGTGTCGAGCGTCAGCGTGCCGAGCGCCGTCGGGATGTTGGCGCGGAGGTCGGCGGGCTCTCCGTCGTGGCAGGGCCAGTCAGGTGCCCGGCAGGTGAAGCCGCGCTGTTCGTAAAACGAGACCCAGCGCGCCCAGCTGACGCTGTTTTGGAACATGCCGTGGACGAAAAGAATTTTCTTTTGCATAGCCGAATAGAACACCCATTCGCGCCTCGGGTTCGCGGGGGTCGGCGAGATTCGCAATTCGCCAGTCCGTGCATTTTTCAGGAAACCTGCTGCCTGCGGCTCGGGCGGATCCGGTGAGACCGGCCAAGTCCAGCGGCCGCCGGATCGCCGGCACCTCTATCAACCCCCTGTTGGTTCCTGATTTCCTAGGACCTTGGGGCGATGCGCTTCTCTATTTTCCGGATCAGTTCCGGCAGAGGCGCCTCGTGCGCCGCGAGACCGGTCAGGACCGTCTCGGCCAGCTTCTCCTGGCCGAGGTTCGACTCGAGGAGGGTGCGCTCATGCTCGTAGCCCAGCTTGTCGGCCCAGGCGCAGAGCGTCCCATAGCTCGCGATCTCGAAGTGCTCGATCCGCAGGGCCACCGCGATCAGGATGTCGTCAATGTGGGGCGAGCCGTGCTGCGCCAGGATGGCGGCCACGGCCTCCTCGATCAGTCCGTTCATGGCGGAGGACTTCACCTTCGCCAGTTTCCTGTCCCGGGACTCGGCGACCTGGTCGATCGCCTTGACGTGGTTCTTGGTCTCCCCGGTGTGGATCTTCACGACCTCCTTCAGGTCGGCGCCCTTGGCCGCCTTGCCCACGAGCGGAAGGGCCTTGGCGAGCTTGCTCTCCGCGTCGCGCATCTCCGCCAGCCGGTCCCAGAATAAGTCCTCCAGTCCAGTGATTCTTGTCATGATCCCCTTTGACAGATCCTGCAGCGGGCGGTGCCATGGCACCCGATGAGAGGCTCCTGGTATCTCGGCGGTCCGTCCCTGCAGGGGCGGACTGCAATGCGCAGCCTTAAGGCCGCCACCGGAGCCCTTCTCATGGGTATCTCCCTCATGGCCCGCGGGGTACAGCCGACGTTGGTCTCGGCGGGCGACTTCGTGAAGATCTACGACCCGAGCGTCGGTGAGAGCTCCCCGTGGTATATCAACGATCACACCTTTGTGTTCGGGCCGGACAACCTCTGGCACATGTTCGGGATCACGCATGCGGACCCCGCCGATCCGGGGCACGAGCGTGTGTTCGCCCACGCGACGGCCAAGACGCTTCTCCAGGCGCCTTGGGACAAGAAGCCCTTCGCCTTGGCGTTTGCCCCGCAGGCGCCTTGGAAGGAAACCCACCTCTGGGCGCCTTACGTGGTCACAAGCGGCGGCACCTACTACATGTTCTACTGCGCGGGAGACTCAGACCATGCAAAGTACAAGATCCACCTCGCGACCTCCCCGGATCTGTTCAAATGGACCCGGCATCCCGCCAATCCCATGGTGGTCGACGGCTACGACGCGCGGGATCCCTTCGTTACCAGGATAGGGGACAAGTGGGTGCTGTATTACACGGCGACCAGCGAGCCCTTGGGCGGACACCACGTGGTCGCCTGCGTCACGAGCACCGACCTCATCAATTGGGGAGGCAAGCGGGTGGTCTACACGGATCCCGAGGTCGGCACCTATGGCGGCCCGACCGAGTCACCCTTCGTTGTCCGCAGGGGTGCGAGTTATTATCTCTTCGTGGGTCCTCATCCGGACTACGACGGAACGGAAGTCTATGTGAGCCAGGATCCTTTTTCCTGGAAGACCGAGGACAAGGCCGGCCACTTCCCGGCCCATGCCGCGGAAGTCGTCCGGGACACGGATGGAAAGTGGTATGTCAGCCGCGGCGGCTGGGGCGAGAGGGGCCTCTACTTGGCGCCTCTCACGTGGAGGGACGGACTGGACGCTGCCGACACCAACCTGCGGGTGCCGGCGTCCCGTTGAGCGGTTCTTACGGCGAGTCCAGGACCTCGTAGCGCTTCAGGTTCGGCTCGTCGATCAAGTGGGGGTTGGCCGAGAGATCCATGACCTGAGGAATGCTTCCCTGCATCCATGTCCACTTAGGGAGTCCATCGCCGTTCGGGTTGCCGGTCTTGATGAAGTTGACCCAGTAGGCCTGCGTGACCTCCGCGGCTTTGTAATCCACGTCCTCCCACTTGAAGATATTGAAGATCTTCAGGTTGCCCAGGGCGTAGGGAATCTCGTCGGAATGCGCGGCGCCGAGCGACGGTCCGTTGGGGCCGTTTCGCTCGGGCGGCATGCGCTGCGAGTAAAAATACCTGAAGACGGGCTTTCCGCCGCTCTTCGCATGCATGTCGGTCCATTTCCAGGTGCGGTAGCCGATCGAGCGATCGCTTGCCAGGTCCTCGGCAGCCTGGAGCGCCTCTGCGTTGGTTGTGGCCTTGTAAACCTCGAGCACCCTCGGGGCCTTGGCGCCGTAGAAAGTGTTCACGGCGGCCGCGAAGTTCTCCGGCGTCGCCGGCTTGTCGCCCAGGACTTGCGAGGTCTGCATCTCGGCCGAGTTCCAACCGGCAAGGAGGGGGACGTTGGCCTGGCGGCCGGTAAAGAAGATCTCTTCGGGCGTCTCGGGGAAGACATAGCCGTCGACGACGGTCGTCCGGGCAATCGTCCTGTCCGCCGTGAGGGCAATCAGCTTGTCCGCCGCCATGGCGCGGAGCGCCGCCAGCGAGGGAGCACCTACCTTCGCGGCGAAATCCACGCCCTCCTGCTCGCCCTGCGCCTTGGTGTACTCGACCGGATTGCCCAGGATCGAGCCGCTCTCGCCGATGGCGCCCTGGAAGAGGCCGCGGGCGAGGGGCGTCGTCATCATGGCGCAGACCGACATCGAGCCCGCCGACTGGCCGTCTATCGTCACCCGGTGGGGATCGCCGCCGAAGGCCGCGATGTTCTCCTGCACCCACTTGAGCGCGGCCACCTCGTCCATGAAGCCGTAGTTGCCCGAGGCCTTGTGCGGGGACTCGCTTGTGAGTTCGGGGTGGGAGAAGAAGCCCAGTATCCCGAGGCGGTAGTTGACCGTCACAACCACCACGCCTTTCCGCGCGTCGCTGGCGCCGTCGTAGCGCAGCTCCGATCCGTCGCCGGCAACGAGTCCGCCGCCGTGGAAGTAAACGAGAACCGGCAGGGCATCCGTCGCAGCGGCAGCGCGGGTCCAGACGTTCAGATAAAGGCAGTCTTCGTCCATTGAGGGCGACCGCGTGATCATGTCCGGCCAGTTGTGATAGCCCTGCACCGGACGGGGCCCGAACTGCGTCGCCTGGCGCACACCGTCCCAGTTGGCCACCGGCTGCGGCTCCCTCCAGCGGAGGTTTCCGACGGGAGGCAGCGCGTAAGCAATCCCCTTGAAGGTGCGCACGCCGTCCTCTTCGACAGTGCCCTCGAGGACGCCGTTCGCGACCTTGACCTGGGCCGAGGACAGGACCGCCTCAGCCGCGACGGCGGAAAGCGGCGCAAGGGCGGCGGCCACGAGCGCAAGGAACGGAAGGATGGGATAGCTCTTCATGGGGGGATTCGGCTGGTTTACCACTTCAGGGTCGCGACGGAGCCGGCCCCGAGCTGGGGCTCGAAGGTGTTTGCTCCCTCCTCCACCTGGAACTTGATCAGGCTTGTGCCGGTGTTGGCGACGATGACGACCGTGCGGCCGTCGGGCGTCCTGAAGGCGACGTTCGAGAGGGAGTCGACGCTTGAGCTCGATATGCGGACCGAGCCCGGCGGCACGAACTTGGATGCGTGGGCGAGGACGTAGTAGGCGAGCTTCCGCTCCACCGTGTCGCCGTCGAGCGTCAGGGCGCCCTGGCAGGAGGCGCAGCCCCCGTTGTCGGTGTGAGGTTTGAACTCCGGGTCCGAGGCTAGGTTCCAGAGGAGGACGTTCTTGCTCCAGTTTCGGGTCGCGCCGACCACGACGTGCGAGATGGGCCAGGCGAGATTGAAGCCGCGGCGCCCGCCGACGGCCTGCTCCGTGAAGTAGATGTTCTTGTCGGGAAAGCGGTCGTGGACGACCGAGAGCGCGGAGATGTCGCCGCCGTAGAGGTGGAAGCCCGAGCCATCGACGAACTTGTTCGCCTCCGGGTCCGTCAGGATCGAGACCGGGTACTGCGGGGCGTCGCAGTTGTGGTCATAGAGGATGATCTTCGTCGTGAGCCCCACCATCTTGAAATACGGCCCGAGGTAGTCGCGCACGAAGCTGGCCTCTTCCTTGGGGAAGAGCTGCATGCTGGGCGTGTTCAGGTCGTTGAAGGGCTCGTTCTGGACCGTGACGGCGTCGATCGTGATCCCCTGGGCCCACATCGCCTGGATGTAGCGCACGAAATAGCCCGCATAGGCCGGGTAGCAGCTTTCCTTCAGTTTTCCGCCCCGGATGTCCCCGTTCGTCTTCATCCAGACGGGCGCGGACCAAGGCGAGGCCATGATCTTGATCTTGGGCGAGATGGTGAGGATCTCCTTCAGGACCGGGACGACGTCCTTGAGATCGTCGCTCAGCGTGAAGTGCTCGAGGTTCGGATCGGTGGCACCGGCCGGGATGTCGTCGTAGGAGAAGGTCCGGGCATTGAGGTCCGAGGAGCCGATACTGAGGCGCAGGTAGCTGATCCCGATCCCGCCGTCCTCAAGCGAGAAGAGCTCCTTCAGGAGCTCGTGGCGCTTGGCCGGCGTCATCCGCATGAGATTCTGCGCGCTGCCGCCCGTGAGCGCGAAGCCGAAGCCGTCCATGGTCTGGAAGCGCTGGGAATGGTCGACGAGGATCGAGGGGATCGACGCGTCATTAGACGCCGGGAGGTCCGTGAGAGCGGGCTGCTCGGCCAGGAGAGCGGACTTGTCGGGGTTCGTAAGCCACCAACTTGCGTCGGTCGCCCTCGAGGAGCTCAGGCAGGTGCAGAGCATGGCAAGGACGGTGGCGCGCGCGGGGAATTTCATCGAAGGGGAGGAGGAAGGGCCCGGGACGGGAAGCTCGGGCCGGGGGAGCGGAGCGGAGGAGATATCGTGGGCGGAAAGGCACCAAGAGCAAAACCTCATCGCGGGTTTCTTCGTCTGTGCTGCCGGCGGGGTTGCCATGGGCGGCCCCGAGTTGCTTACCTTTGAAACCCCAACCCCCGCGGACGACCGGCGTCTAGTCCCGTTCAACCCGGCGTCCCCCTGCACAGCAAACTCCCGAACAAGAATCCCCATGAACATCAACAGACGCTCCTTCATCCAGACATTCGGCTCGATCGCCGCAGGCCTTGGCCTGTCGCCGGCCCTGCGTGCGGCCGCCGATACAAAGAGCGCTCCAGAGGCCGACGACGGCCCGGCCCTTCAGATCGGCGACCAGATCGCCGTTGCCGACACCAAATACGGCATGGTCCGTGGGTTCATCCTGAACGGGATCACGGTCTTCAGGGGCATTCCCTACGGCGCCGACACGTCGGGCGCCAACCGGTTCATGCCCCCGAAGGAGCCGGCGCCGTGGAACGGCGTGAAGCCCGCTCTCTGGTGGGGCAACTCCGCTCCCCAGGACATGACGAACCGCTTCGCAAACCCCTACCAGTCCTTCGTCGACCACTGGAACTACGACGAGCTGAGCGAGGACTGCCTGAGGCTCAACGTGTGGACGCCCGCCCTCAGCGACGGCGGAAAGCGCCCTGTGATGGTCTGGCTCCACGGCGGCGGGTTCACGAACGGCAACGGCATCGAGCAGGACGGCTACGACGGCGAGAACTTCGCGCGCCTCGGCAACGTTGTCTTCTGCTCGATCAACCATCGCCTGGGGCCGATAGGCTTCACGGACCTCTCGTCCATCGGTGGCGAGAAGTACGCCCAGTCGGGCAACGTCGGCATGCTGGACATCGTGGCAGCCCTGCAGTGGGTCCGCGACAACATCGAGTCCTTCGGCGGGGATCCGAACAACGTGACCGTCAGCGGCCAGTCCGGCGGCGGCGCCAAGGTGACGCTCCTGACCGCGATGCCCTCGGCCAAGGGACTGTTCCACAAGGGCGTGGCGCTTAGCGGCAGCACGCTTCACGGCGCCAAGAAGGAGAAGGCGGCCAAGCTCGCAGCCCACGTTCTCACGGAGGCCGGCCTCACCGCCGCGGACCTGGACAAGCTCCAGCAGATGCCCTGGAAGGACTATATCCAGATCGCTGCGCGCGCCTCGAAGAACCTGTCGGCGGAGCAGGGCAACAAGGGCCGCGGCATGGAGTTTGGCCCGGTGGCCGACGGCGTCGTGGTCCCGGAAGGAACCTTCTACTCGGACCCGGCCGGCCTCGGCTCCGACATCCCTCTCATCGTCTCCACCATGCTGAACGAGCAGTCGCCCAGCCGTTTTGACTCCGCGATGGAGAGCATCTCGCTCGCGGGAGTGAAGACCAAGGTACGGGACCACTTCGGCGACAAGACAGACGAGGTCGTCGACGCGTACGCCAAGGCCTTCCCCAAGGCCAAGCCGGTCGAGATCTGGTCACTCGTCTCGAGCAACCGCCAGGGAGCCATTGCCACGGCCGACGCCAAGGCGGCCCAGAAGGCCCCCGTCTACGTCAGCTGGTTCGCGTGGCAGCCCTCCCTCTTCGACAATCGCCAGAGGGCGTTCCACTGCCTGGACATCAGCTTCTGGTTCTACAACACGGACCGCATGCTGACCCACACGGGAGGAGGCGCGAAGGCGAGGCGCCTCGGGACCGCGATGTCGAAGACGCTCGTCCAGTTCATGAGGACTGGCAACCCGAACAGCGGCGACCTGCCGGAGTGGCCGACGTACACGCCGTCCAAGGGCGAGACCATGGTCTTCAACGACGTCTCGGCCGTGCAGGACGACCCGGACCGCGAGGCCAGGAAGTCGCTTCCCGCGAGGACCTAGCGTCCGACGATCGCCGACTCCGGGGCCCAGCTGAGGTGCTCCGGTGTCGAGGGATCGAGGTCGCCGGAGGCGCGGACGAGGTCGAGGTACAGGATCGTCCTCGTGAAGCTCTCGTTGGCATATTGGAGCTCCGAGTTAAGCAGCTGGTCCTGTGCCGTCAGAACGTCGAGGGGGAGCGCCAGGCCGGACTTCTCCATCTGCACCGACTGGTTGTAGGCGTCGCGCGACGCCCTTACCTCGTTTGCCAGCTCCGTGATCACGATGGCGCTCGTCGTCACGTTGTCGTATGCGGTCTTGACGCCGTTGTCTATTTCCCGGCGCAGGTACGACTCAAAGAGCGCGGCCTGCCGGAGCCTGGACCACGCCGTGCGAACGTCGGCGCGGATCGCCCCGCCGCTAAAGAGCGGCAGGTTGCCGGAGAGGACGCCGTTCCACTTGCTGGAGTCGGCATAGTCCTCGCGGTAGAGATAGGCCGCGACGTTGAGCGAGACGGAAGGGTAGTACTCCGCGATTGCGGCATCGACCTCCTTCTTGGCGACCTTGACGGCGTCCTGCGCGGCCAGGAGGTCCTGGCGATGGGCCATCGCGGTATCGACGAAAGACTGCATCGAGGGCAGTGGGTCGGGCTGCACGGCGTCATCGACCAGGGGCCCGTCGACGACAGGTGCGCCGATCAGGAGCGCCAGCGTGCGTCGGCCGTTCCTCACATCGGTGACGGAGCGGTCGAGAAGGACGCGCGCTGCCGAAAGGTCGGCCTCAGCCTGGGAGACTTCGAGCGCCAGGGAGAGCTGCACCTTGAATCGGCCCTGCAGGTTCTTAAGCCGCGCCTCCTGGAGGTTCAGGGAGTGCTCGAGGACGGCCACCTGCTTGGTCGAGATGACGGCCTGGAAATACGTCTGCGCGACGTTGAGGAGGATGGTAGCCTGGGCGTCCAGGAGCAGCTGGCGCTGCTGGGCGACCGCGATCTGGGCCGCCCGGTAGAGCGGCACGTTGCGGAACGAGAAGTTCATGGTGCCTACAACCGGCGCCTCAAGGCGGGTCAGGACGTGGCCATGCTGCTGAAAGCCGCCTGAGCTCGCGGCCGCCGACGCTTCGCTGACGGGCGGCGCACCTGGGGATCCCGCGGGCTCGGTGCCGCCCGGGGCGTCCTCTGCCGTGAAGTTCGGCTGGAAGGAGAGGGTGGGAAGGAAGGACGCGAACGCCCTGTTCTTCGCGATCAGCGCCTGCAGGTAGGTTTCGCCCTGGGAGGCCAGCTGCTCGTTGTCGGCGTTCGCGAGCTCAAGCGCCCGGCTGAGGGTCAGGGTTTCGCCGGGCTTCAGCGGCTCGGGCTTCTTGGACTTGGAGTCCAGGACATCGCGGTAGATTTTGACCTCCTTCGCCTGGTCGACGACGCAGCCCGACATGAGTGCCAGGCCGACGGCCACGAGTGCCGTCCCGAGGAGCCCGAGTCCACGGGCCGGAAATCCCTGTAGGCTCATTCTCACCCGGAATCCTTGTCGGGCTTCTGCTGCTGCCCCTGCTTCTTGTCGTCCGGCTTGTTCTCCTGGGGTTGGACCTCGACCCCCTCGGTCAGCTGCTCGCCGGGATTCGCCACGACCCTCTCGTCAGCCTTCAGGCCGTCGAGCACCTCGATCTCCGTGCCAAAGTCGGTCCCGGGTGTGATCTTCTGGAAGTGGATCTTGTTGTCCTGGGTCACGACCGCGACCTGCTTGCCATCGGCCTCGAAGAGCAGCGCGCTGGTCGGGATCGTCAGGACCGGGGCCGGACGCTGGATGTGGAACACGGCCTCGCCGTACATGCCCGGGAAGATGTGGAACGCCGGGTCCGTGTTCTTGAAATCGAGCTCGGTCTTCAGGGTGCGGGTCACGGGGTCGATGTTGCCCGTCGAGCGGGTCACGACGCCGGTGAAGGTGTGGCCGGGATAGTTGCGGGCGAGGAGAAGGTCGACCGGCTGGCCGTACTTCACCAGCAGCGCGTAGGTCTGGGGGATGTTCACGTAGACCCTAAGCTGGTCGTCCTGGGCAATGTCGAAGAGCTCCTGGCCCGACGCTGTGTTGGTCGCGGAGATCAGGGCGCCCACGTCGTAGTTGCGCGCCGTGATCACGCCGTCGAACGGTGCCACGATCTTCTCGAATCCCACCAGGGCCTGCATCCGGTCCACCGAGGCCGCTGAGGATCCCACGTTGGACTTGGCCTGCTGCCTCTGGGAATGGAACTGGTCCAGCTGCTGCTGCGTGACGCCCTGGACTGAAACAAGTCCCTTGTACCGCTCGTCGGTGTTCTGTGCCAGCTGGTAGCCCGTCTGGTTCTGGTTCAGCTCGGCCTTCGCCTGCTCCAGGTTGGCGTCGGTGTCCGGGGCCGAGATGACCGCGATCACGTCGCCCTTCTTCACGCGGTCGTTGATGTCGGCGGTCCAGGTCGCGAGGAAGCCGTTTGTCCTGGAATAGAGGGCCGTCGCCGCGAACGCCTTCACGTCGGCGGGGAGCGTGAGGTCGAAGTCCTTCTGGGTCTGCTTCGGCTTCACGATCAGGACGACCAGCTTCCGGTCCTTCTCCTCCTTGGCCATCTTCTCGCGCTTCGAGATACGCTCGTGGCGGATGACAAAGCCGATGACAAAGAGGATCATCAGGGCGGCGAGCCCCGAGATGGCGATGATCCAGAGGGTTCGCGTTTTGACCTTGGGCAGGTCCTTGGGGACTTCTTCTCCGGTTTTCATGCTTCCTTTTCCTTTAGTTCCTCCTCCACCTTGGTTTCCAGGGGCTTGTCGCGCAGGCGGCTGTAGGCGACCGGCACGAAGAACAGTGTTGCGAAGGTGGCCATGAGGAGGCCGCCGATGACGGCGCGTCCGAGCGGCGCGTTCTGCTCGCCGCCTTCGCCGAGTCCAAGCGACATCGGCAGCATGCCGATGATCATGGCGAGCGCCGTCATGATGACCGGACGAAGCCGCGTCATGCCGGCAGCGAGCGCCGCGTCATGGGCGCTCATGCCCTCCTTCCTCTGGTCGTTCGCGAACGTGATCATGAGGATGCTGTTCGCGGTGGCGACGCCGATGCTCATGATGGCGCCCATCAGCGACGGCACGTTGATGGTCGTCTGCGTGATGAAGAGCATCCATAGGATGCCCGAGAGGGCGCCCGGCAGCGCCATCAGGATGATCATCGGGTCCAGCCAGGACTGGAAATTGATCACCATGAGGAGGTAGACGAGGACGATGGCGAAGATCAGGCCGTAGGTAAGGCCGTGGAAGGACTCGAACATGCTCTGCACCTGGCCCCGGATCGTGATCTTCGTCCCCTTGGGCAGCTTCTTGGACTCGTTGGCGACGATCTTCTGAACGCCCTTGGCCACGGAGGCTAGGTCCATGCCGCGGACTCCCGCCAGGACGTCATAGGTCGGCTTGGGGTTGTAGTGGGTGATGTTGCTGGCCGAGGAGCCGCGGTCGAAGCGGGCGACGTTGCCGAGGAGCTGGGCCTTCGGGTCGAGCGTCCCGCCGGGGACGAGCCCCATCGAGGGGACGACCGGCTGGTTCTGCAGGGCGTTGATCGAGTCGATCTGGTACTGCGGCGTCTGGACGATGACGCTGTACTGGACGCCGCTTACCGTGTCCTCCCAGAAGTTGGGGTTCTGCTGCGCGGTCCCGGAGAGCGAGACCAGCATGTCGTTCGCCACGTCCCTCTGGGTGAGGCCGGCGTAGGCGGCCTGGGTGCGGTCGACGTTGAGGAGGAGTGTCGGGATGTGGGGCACCTGCTGGAGGCGGACGTCGGCGGCGCCGACCAGTCTCGAGACCTCGGACTCGATCCGCCGGGCCATGGCCAGGTTCTTGCCCTCGTCAGCTGGGGACCCCTCGATCTGCACGTCGATCGGGGCCGCGATGCCGAAGTTCAGAACCTGGGTCACGATGTCGGCCGGTGCGAAGAAGAAGGTCAGGTCCGGGAACTTGCCCTTCAGGTCGTGGGCCAGCTTGTCCTGGTAGCCCTCGGTCGGGTGGTGGTCCTTGTTGAGCGCGATCTGGATCTCGCCGTCGGCGGGCGACATGAGAGAGCCGTCGGAGAGCGAGAGGTTGATGCCGCTGTTCGGGATTCCGATGATGTCCAGCATGGTGTCCATCTCCTCGGCGGGGATGTCCTCCTTGATCACGTTCTCGACCTTGCCATAGATGCGCTCGGTCTCCTCCAGCCGCGTGCCCGGGGCGGCCCTCACGTGAAGCCTCATCTGGCCCGCGTCCACCGTGGGGAAGAAGTCTCGGCCGATCAGGCCGAAGGTGGGCAGTGCCACGCCGCTTAAGACCACGCCGATGAAGATCGCGAGCACGAGGCCGCGGTTCCCGAGCGACCACGAGAGGAGGCTCCCGTAGAAGTTGCGCATCTTCTCGAACTTCTCGTCGAAGCGCTCGTGCAGCCGCCAGACGTAGCCGTTCTCGAGGATGTAGCGCAGCGACACGACGACCAGGTAGCTGACGGCGCACACGATGGCGGCTATCACGGCCGCGTGCACGTTGTGCTTCCAGATGGCGAGCGCGACGACGATGGCCGCCAGGACGGGGGCCACCCAGAGCGCCGTCCACCTGAAGCACTCGCCCCA
>DASRSJ010000201.1:0-1639 GCA_035656555.1 Opitutaceae bacterium | reverse complement strand
ACGAGCCTCGCCATGTCGCGGCCGGGGCGGACGTAGAGCTCGATGTGGGGAACCTTCATCCCGAGCACGATGTAGTGGTTCTCCTCGAGACCGGTCCGCTCCTCCACGACCTCGGGCGTCCACTCGTGGAGCGAGACGACCATGTCGATGCGCTTCTCCAGGCGGATCGACTTAACGCCGAACATCTCGGCGATGTTGATGATGCCGATGCCGCGGCACTCCATGTAGCCGCGGTTGAGCGCGCGGCTCGAGGCCATGAGCTCGCGCTCGTCCAGGAGCTTGATGATCGTAAGGTCGTCTGCGACGAGGGAGTGGCCGCGTTCGATAAGCGCCAGGGCGCACTCGCTTTTTCCCACGCCGGAGTCGCCGCGAAGCATCACGCCCACGCCCTTAACATCCAGGGTCGTCGCATGCTCGATGCCGCTCGGCGCAAACTCGTTGTCGATGCAGAGGGTCGCCAGGTTCACGAGGTTCATCGTGATCAGCGGCGTCCTGAAGATCGGCAGGTTCATCTCCGAGGCCACCGCGAGCATCGCGTGCGTCGGGTTGTAGTTTCGGGTCAGGATCACGCAGGGGACGCTGCGCTTGGCCATCTCCTTGAAGATCATTATCTGGTCCCTCTGGCTGCGTGTCTTAAGGTAGGTCATCTCGGCGGCGCCGATGACTTGTATCCGCTTGTTGGCAAAATACTTGAAGAATCCCGTCAGGGCCAGGGCGGGGCGATTGATGCTTCCCTCGCGGATCAGGCGGTGCAGGCCCGCGTCGCCCGTCACGAGCTCAAGCTTCAGCTTCTCCTTATACGTCTCGAAGAAGTGGGCGACAGTGATGCCGTGGATGGCCTTCTGCATGGCTTGATTGCAGCAACTAGGGGAGGGAAACGCACGGAAAAACGGGCCGTGCGGCCGGGACCCTACAGGTTGAAGTCCTCGCCCAGGTAGAACTTACGGGCCTTCTCGTCTCGGATCAGGAACTCGCCCGTCCCCTCGGTGAGGACCCGGCCCTTGTGGATCAGGTACGCGCGGTCGACGATCCTGAGCGTCTCGCGCACGTTGTGGTCCGTGACGATGATGCCGATGCCGCGCTTCTTCAGCTGGAGGATGATCCTCTGCACCTCGGCCACGGAGATCGGGTCGATCGCGGCAAAGGGCTCGTCCATCAGGAGAAAGTGGGGCTTTGTCACCAGAGCCCTGGCGATCTCCAGCCGCCGGCGCTCGCCGCCCGAGAGCGTGAAGGCCTTCTGCCTGGCAACCTGCCCGAGGCTCAGTTCCTCGATGTGGTCGTTCATCCGCTTCTTCCTCTCGCCGCGCGGCACGTGCGTGGCCTCGAGGATCGCCATGATGTTCTCCTCGACCGTGAGTTTCCTGAAGACAGACGCCTCCTGCGGGAGGTAGCCGATGCCCCGGCGCGCCCTCTGGTGCATGCGAAGGTTCGTCATCTCCTGGCCGTTCAGCATGACCCGGCCCTTCGTGGCGGGGACAAGGCCGACCACCATGTAGAATGTCGTCGTCTTGCCCGCCCCGTTGGGCCCCAGGAGCCCCACCACCTCGCCGCCGTTTATCTTCAGGTCGATCCCGTCGACAACATTGCGGTGACCGTAGGTCTTCGCCAGTCCCTCGGCGACGATCGAGGTTTCCATCTT
>DASRSJ010000200.1:0-10556 GCA_035656555.1 Opitutaceae bacterium | reverse complement strand
GAAACTCAAAGCAACGCTCCAACGCCGCCTCGGCTGGATGAACCTGTCGACGGCCACCCTAGTCGCGCTCCTGCAGCGCACCCCCGTGCTACAGCTCGTAGCATCAGCCGACGAGTTTGTCGTCAGCTCCCCTATTGGCACGCTCCTGAAGTCCGCCGTCGCCGCCGTCGTCGGACTGGGCGCCGTGGATTCGATGGCGGGCGCCACCGTCCTGTCCGACTCGGTCAACCAGATCACCTCGGGCACGCTTCCCTCGCTCAATGCCAAGGTCGGCACGCCCTTCACGATGGTCGGATTCCAGATCACGGACACGATCAACGTGGCCTCCTGGACCGTCAGCGGAAGCATTCCCCCCGGCATGATGGTGGCCACCGTCGAGCCCAATGGCGGCTCCCTGACGGCCCCCGGCAACCTTGACGCGACCACGCCGGGCTCCTCCGGCGACGGCTGGTCCCCGGGAACAACGGGCAACAACACGACGACCCCCGTCCTGAAGGGAACACCGACTACGGCCGGCACGTTCACCTTCAATCTGCAGGGCTTTGCTGACCCCGGCGAGAAGGGTGGAAGCGGCTCGACCTTCGTGGGCACCGGCATCTCGGCCGTGTACCCGGTCACGGTGATCGTGGCCCCGGCTACGACGACCACGACCACCCCGGCGCCCGTCTTCACGACGCAGCCCGTCTCGGTGACGGTCACGGGCGGCCCGGTCGCCCTCGACGCGCTGGCCACGGGAGCCACGTCCTACCAGTGGATGTGGAACGGCACCACGGCCGTGTCGGGCGCCACGGATGCCACGCTCCTTATCCCGGACGCCACCTCGGCCGCCGGCAGCTACACCTGTGTCGCCACGAACGCGACGGGCTCGGTCACGAGCAGCGCGGCCACGGTCGGCATCATCAGCACGGGCAACGTCGGGCGCATGGTGAACATCTCCGCCCGCTCCTCGGTCGGCACGGGTGGCAGCATCATCTTCGGCGGCTTCGCCATCGCTGGCGGCTCCGGGACGCTTCCCCTCCTGATCCGCGCCTCGGGCCCCGCGATCTCGGTCGCCCCGTTCAACGTGGCCGGGACGATTCCGGACCCGATGCTGCAGATGTTCGACTCCACCGGCGCCGCGATCTCCGGCGACCTGAACACCGGCTGGGCCGGCAACGCACAGGTCGTGGCTGACGCCGCGGCCGTCGGCGCCTTCAAGTGGAGCGACACGGCCAGCCACGACGCCGCCCTCGACCTGCCGCTTGCCCCAGGCAGCTACACGGCGCAGGTCTCCGGCGAGTCCGGCGACACCGGTGTCGCCATCATGGAGGTCTATGACGCGACGCCCATGGGCGCCTACTCCTCGACGCCGCTCCACCTGACCAACCTGTCGGCCCGCGTCCTGGTCGGCGCCGGTTCCAACTCGCTCTTCGCGGGCTTTGTCATCAGGGGTGATACCGCAATGACGGTCCTTATCCGCGCCTCGGGCCCGGCCATCGGCGCCGCGCCCTTCAATGTCGGCGGCACGATCCCTGACCCGGTCCTGACACTCCAGAATCAGTCCACGGGAGCGACCATCGCGGCCAACGCGGGCTGGGGCGGCGACGCGCAGATCGTCTCGACGGCCCACGACGTCGGCGCCTTCAAGTGGAGCGACACGACCAGCAAGGACTCGGCGCTCCTGATCACGCTGCCGCCGGGTAACTATACGGCGAACGTCGCCGGCGCTTCGAGCGACACCGGCGTCGCCATCGTAGAGGTCTATGAGGTGCAGTAGTGCACTTCTCCTCTGTGTCCTAGGATTAACGCCCGCCCTCTTGCCGAGGGCGGGCGCCATTACGGCCATAGGCCTGCCCGATCCCAAGGTCCCCGGGTTCCATTTCCCGGAGACCGAGGCGACGGTGCTCACGTGGGTCCAGCAGTCCAACTCCGGAACCCCGGCTGCCGCCGCCGCAACGGCCAACATAACCACTCACGGATGGGGCCTCTGGACGGCGATTACCATGCCGACGTCCCAGATCGATTCCGGCGAGCGCCTCAGGGTCTTCGAGACATGGTTCACGCCGCAGGAGATCGACATTCCGCCCGGCGGGGTGAGTCTCTCGCCGCTTACGCTCATGGTGGCGCCACGGCGGCGGCCGCCCCTCGGAAATTTCGCACAATTCGAGCATGGCCTCGAGCCGCGCGACAGGAATCTGCTCGTGCAGCAGAACGGCAGCGAGACCGTCTTCGGCTACGTGAAGTTCGACCCGACCGCAGCCGACCACGTAATCAAACAGAACCTCCTGAATGTCGCGACGCTCAACCAGCTGATGGACGGGGGAGCCGCCCAGATACCGGTGTTTCCGAATACCGCCGTCACGCTCAAGTCCGCATTTCAGATCATCTCGGCGAAGGGCCTGGTCCAGGGCCGGTACTACCGTCTCAACGTCTGGTCCGGGCCGCCCGCGACGCCGCAGGCCTATCCGCCGTACCTTTGGCCGGGCGTCGTCTGGGTCGATGTCATGGGTGGGGGCGGTGGCAATGGCCAGATCGACATGGAGGCCTCCACGGATGGAGGCACAAGGACCGAGCAGACCACCTATCCCGTGGCCAGCTTCATCAACCACAGGCTGTCGGCCTTCGAGGCGGCGGAATTCAACAAGGGACAGCCCGGCTCGAATGTGGCCGCCGGGGATTATGCGATCCTGGTCGCGATGCACGTGGCCGGCCGTGAGATCGCACGCTGGACGTGGCAGACTTTCTGGTGGAGCCCAACTCCAGACAATCCGCAGCTGCCGAGTTCCCAGGCCGTTGCCGCCTTGAGGCCGGCCCAGCTGGTTGGCGCCCCGCGCCATTATGCGATGGCGATAGGCTATGACATGCTCTCGCCCAGCCAGCCGAACGTCGGGGGGCAGAATGTCGGCTCCGGGCTCTACATCTATAATCCGTACCTCGAGGCGCGCTTTGGACCCGTCCAGCTCCCGGATTCCCTCCCGGGCAACGACCCGGACGGCTCGCCGTCGCCGAACAACAACGGCGTGCAGTGCAACTGCATGAGCTGTCACATCCGCGCGAACTACAACCCCGGCAATCTTGCCACTGCGCCACGCTACTCGGGCGCCCGCTACACCGACCTGAACGATCCCCAGTTTGCAGGGACGCTGCAGGTCGACCTCCTCTGGTCGCTGCCCGAGATCGCCAGCGGCAAGGGTCCGCAAGGCTGACGGTCTCGGTTGACCTTTTGGCTGTCTTGGCAAGCCTTGGGAACCCCATGAAATCACGATACCTCCTCCTGGCCCTGGCTCTCCTTGCCCCCGCATCGCTAGTCCTGGCCGACGACGCGGCTCCGCCGATGAAGCGGATCCTTTTCTTCTCCAAGTCCACCGGCTACGAGCACTCGGTCATCAAGGAGCCCGGAAGGCCGTTCTCCCCGGGCGGCGGCAGCATGGTGGCCGGCCTCGCCTTCCAGGTCCTCAAGGAGCTCGGCGCCAAGAACAACATCGAGTTCGTGTTCTCGAAGGACGGCAGCCTCTTCTCGCCGTCCTACCTGGCGCAGTTTGACGCCATCTACTTCCACACGACGGGCGACCTGACCGAGGTGGGTACTGACGGCAACCCGGCGATGAGCATCGCGGGCAAGCAGGCGCTCCTGGACGCGGTCGCCGGCGGCAAGGGCTTCATCGGCACCCACTGCGCCTCCGACACCTTCCACTCCCCGGGCGGCAAGGCGGACCACGCCCCGGCCCGTTACATCACCGACGGCGACAACGCCGACCCGTACATCAAGATGATCGGCGGCGAGTTCATCATCCATGGCGCGCAGCAGACCTCGCACCTGATCATCGTGGACTCGAAGTTCCCCGGCATCAGCGGCATGCCCGCCGACAACAACATGAAGGAGGAGTGGTACTCACTGAAGGACTTCGCCTCGAACATGCACGTCCTGCTCGTGAACGACACGACCGGAATGACCGGCGCACCGTATGCCCGCGCGAAGTACCCCTCGACCTGGGCGCGCATGTACGGCAAGGGCCGGGTGTTCTACAGCAGCCTCGGCCACCGCGACGACATCTGGCAGGGCGCGCCTTTCCAGTCGGTCCTGATGGGCGGCATCAACTGGGCCCTGGGCCGCGTTGACGCCGACGTCACGCCCAACATCGCGGACGCCGCGCCGGACGCCAACAAGCTCCCGGCGGACCCCGGTCCGGTAAAATAAATTTCCACAATGTGCTAAAGAACCCGGCCTGGCGGCCGGGTTCTTTTTTTTGGCGAGGCCCCGGACCGAACCTAAGTGCCTAGGCGCTCGTGGGTTCTTCCAGAGTCATGGCCTAAGCCTGGCTGAATTGTAAAACTGGCGGCGCAACCGGGTTGCCACGGCGCGATTTCAAATCGGTTTGGAATTACCGGCGCGGGTCCCATCGTCTGGCCTTGTGGACCGTCCAGTTCTCAACCTCGACGTCGACCCCAGTGGCGACAATGCGTGGCGCCAGCTTTCGCTGGTGGCGATCCTGCGCATGTTCGCGCTGGTCTCGGCACTCTGGATCGGGAGCATCCTGGTCAGCGTGCCGTGGGCGCTTCGCACGTTCTTCGGCGTCTCCGACGTGGTGCTCGTCCTGGCGATGGTCTTCGCGTCGTTCTACCCGCTGTCCAACCGCGCCCGCTTCCTGATCCTCGAGGTCAGCTTCCTCAACGCGACCATCGTCGGAATTCTGGCGTACGGGATGCCGCCGGGCAGCATGGTGCTGCTCTGCTTCTTCATCCTCCTTGGCGCCGTGTTCTACGGCGTCCGCGGCGGGATCATAGCGGGCCTGATCGGGCTCCTTGTGATTGGCCTGGGCGCCTACGGCTGGATGAGCGGGCGCCTGCCGATCACCCCCCACGTGCCGGCCCTGCAGACGACGGAGAGGGATTTCTGGATGAGGTCGGCCATCGCGGAGATTGCCGCCCTGTGCGGCATCACCGGCGTCGTGGCGTTCGTCGGGCGCGAGATGTCGCGTGCCCTCTTGCGCCTGAGCATGGCGGAGGAGAAATTTTCGAAGGCCTTCAAGATGTGCCCGGACGCGCTCCTCATATCGGAGCTCGCGACGGGACGGCTCATCGAGGTGAACGAGGGCCACTACAGGATCACGGGCTACACGCGGGAGGAGGTGATCGGCAAGACCTCCATCGACATTGGGACCTTCAGGGACGCGGGCGACCGCGAGGAGTTCAGGCGGGCGCTGCGGGAGACGGGCATGGTGCGCGCGGTGGAGCGGCAGACGATCAGCAAGGACGGCCGCGTGGTCGACATCCTGATAAGCGCGGACGTCTTCGTCCTGGCCGGCGTTAAGTGCGCCCTCTCGATCATCCAGGACATCACGGAGCGCAAGAGGACGGAGGCGGCCCTCCTGGCCAATGAGCAGAGCTTCAGGAGCTTCATCGAGAACGCGGGCGTGGGCGTCTACCGCTCGACCCCCGAGGGGCGGATCGTCATGGCGAACCCCGCGCTGCTGAGGATCATGGGCTTTGACTCCTTCGAGCAGATGACGGCGAGGAACCTGGAATCCGAGGGCTACGAGCCGAGCTACCCCCGCCAGCTCTTCCGTGAGAAGATCGAAAGGGAGGGCTTCGTCAACGGGTGGGAGGCAGCCTGGAAGCGCCGAGACGGCAGCACGATGTTCGTGCGCGAGAGCGCCACGGTCATCAGGGATGCTGCGGGGACGATCCTCTACTACGACGGAATCATTGAGGACATCTCCGAGAGGATGACCGCCGAGCAGCACCTAAGGGAGAGCGAAGAGCGCTTCAGGACCCTGACGTCCGCGGCCTTCGAGGGCATCGTCATCACCGAGGACGGCAAGATCTACGATATCAACGACCAGGCGCTCGTCCTCTTCGGCTACGAGAGGCCGGAGATGATCGGTCGCTCCGTGATCGACTTCGTGAGCCTCGAGGCCCGTTCCGTCGTCGCCCAGAACATCCGCGACAACAGCGAGGCGATCTACGAGCACGACCTCGTCAGGAAGGACGGCACCCGCTTCCGCGTGGAGGCCCGGGCCAAGATGACGAAGATGGGCGGGCGCACGCTGAGGATGACCGCGCTCCAGGACGTGACCGAGCGCCGCCAGAACGAGGAAAAGCAGAAGAACCTGGAGGAACAGGTGCTCCAGATGCAGAAGATGGAGGCCCTGGGCACCTTGGCCGGCGGCATCGCGCACGACTTCAACAACATCCTGACCGGCATCCTCGGCAACCTGCAGATCGCCGAGATGGACCTGCCCCAGGACCACCCGGCCTTCGTGGCCCTGTCCTCGGCCGACAAGGCGAGCCGCAGGGCCCGGGAGCTCGTGGCGAGGATCCTCTCCTTCAGCCTTCCGAGGAGGGACAACCGCAATGCAGCCTCGCTGGGCGCCGTCGCGCTCGAGGCGGTCGAGCTGCTGCGCGTCGGCCTGCCGATGGGCATCGAGATCAAGACCAACGTCGACTCCGAGTGCCCGCACGTGGAGTGCGACCCGGGCCAGATTCACCAGGTGATCATGAACCTTGGGACGAACAGCGCGCACGCGATGAGCGCCCGCGGCGGGACCATCTCGCTCGAGGTGAAGCCCGTGTGGCCCGGCGAGTCGCTGCGCTCAAGGCACCCGCAGGTGAGCGCCGCCCACCGGGTGTGCCTGACCCTGCGCGACGAGGGCTGCGGCATGGAGCCCTCGGTCCTGAAGCGCATCTTCGAGCCCTTCTACACGACCAAGGAGTTCGGGCAGGGGACGGGCCTCGGGCTCGCCATGGTCCACACCATCATGAAGAGCCACAACGGCGCCATCGTCGTCGAGAGCGAGCCCGGTAAGGGCACGGCCTTCAGCCTCTACTTCCCCGCGGCTTCCACGTTCAGCGCCTCGGCGAAGGTCGCCCCGAGGATCACGCGCCGCTCCGGAATAGTCCCCTTTGGAAACGGCCGCAGCCTCATGCTCGTCGACGACGAGGACACGGTGATCAGCATCGGCTCCAACCTCCTCAGGCGCCTCGGCTTTGTCCCCATGGCCTATGCGCTCCCGAAGGAGGCGCTCAAGGCCTTCGAGCTCGACCCCGCGGCCATCTGCGCGGTCATCACCGACCTCACCATGCCGGAGATGACGGGGATCGAGCTCTCAAGGCAGATCCTCGCGAGGCGACCCGACGTGCCGATCATCATCACGACCGGCTACCTGCATTCCGACGCCCAGAAGAACGCCCAGGAGTCAGGCGTCCAGTGCGTGGTGACCAAACCCTTCGACGTGAAGGAGCTGATCTCAAAGATCCGGATGGTGCTGAACGAGCCCGAGGAGACCGCCTCGTAGCCGCCGCTTCAGGGTACCTGATAGACCTCAACGAGCGCGACGCCGGTCGTGCCATTGGCCCCGGTGACCTGGGCCGTGTAGGCGCCGGGCGGCAGGGAAAGCAGAAGGGCGCTGTCGGCGTTGGCCATGGGAAGCGCGAAGGCCCCCGCGCTGCTCGCGGCCGACGCGACTGCCGACGCATTCGAATTGGTGCTCCAGCCTGTGTTTGTCGCGACCTGGTGCTGATTGCTGTCGAAGACCGTGAGGACCGGCTGCGCCAGGACACCTGTCACCCCGAACTGGGCGAGAGTGGGACCGTCGCCCCTGATGAGGAGATGGGCGGATTGGGATCCCTGGATGACAAAGCCCGCTATAAGCGTGTTCGAACCCGTGCCGGCATTGATGCGGGCCGAGATGTTGATCATCAGGTTCGGATCCTGGGTGTTCAGCTCGTAGAGCTCCGCCAGTGCGACACCGGTGCCCCCATTGGCTCCAGAGATGTTGAAGGTGTAAGCGCCGGGCGAGAGCGAGATCAGGATGGCCGAATCGGGGCTGTTGGCCGGAAATGCAAAGGCGCCCGCAGTCTTCGCCGCGGCGGCGATCTGGGTCGCGTTTGAACTGGTGCTCCAGCCTGTGTTGTTCGCGATCGTGTTGCCCGATCCATCAGCGAGGCTGAGGACGGGGTTCGCAAGGACGCCCGTCACCCCAAACTGGGTCAGGGCCGGACCCGACGCGCGGATCAGGACCTGCTTCGTCGTTCCGGCCGGCCCATTGATGACGAAGCCAGGGATCAGCACATTCTGGCCCGTGCCGACGGGGGCTCGGCTCGACACGTTGATCAGCCTGCTATTCGCCGTCAGGAGGGCGGCGGAGCTCGTCGTGGAACCCGCGGAGTTGCCGACGGCGACTGAGTAGGAGCCCGGGGTGCTCGCCGTGTAGGTCGAGGACGTGGCGCCCGTGATCACCTGCGATCCGACGCTCCACTGGTAGGTGAAGGGACCGGAGCCCGAGGCCGTGACGGAGAGCGTGACGGACGAGCCGAAGGCCAGGCCGCCGCCCTGGGGTTGCGTTGCGATCGAGGGAACCGCGCTAGAGGGGGCGCCGTAGGCGGACTGCACGCCCGCGATGTCGTCCGCAGTCAGGTCGTCGATGTTGCTCGAGACGCTGTTCATGATGGCCGCCACCGTCTGGCCGTTGGTGTCGGGGTGGTCGAGGCAGAGGGCGTGGCCCAACTCATGGAGCGCGACGCGCTTGAAGTCGTTTATGGGGTCCCCGTTCGACTTGTAACGCAGGTCGCCCCGGTAGGAGTCGAAGGTGGACGTAGAGTTGAAGATCACGTCGGCCTCGATCCGCTTGTTGGAGCTCCAGACGTAGAGCGTCTGGCCGACGACATCGGTAGGCCACGCCTGCCCGTAGATCGTGTCGCTGAAGAAGACGTTGTTGTAGCCATTGTTCTCGGCAATGGGGGCCGATGAGTTGGCGACGCCGGACAACTGGATCTTCGAGATGTGGGAGTTCCAGTCGGTGAGGGCCGCCTGGGCAACCTGGCCCCAGGAGGTCGAACCGTCCGTGAGGGGCGAGGCGAGGGGAGTGGTGTCCAGCTGCAGCTGCATGGCCACCGTTCCGTTCGGCCAGAAGGGAACCGGGGTGCCGTCCGACTGTTCCTCGATGAAGTAAGCGCGGGCCTGGCCTACCGCGAGGCAGAGGAGGGCCGCCGCGCAGATGAAAGACTTAGTGCGCGCTCTCACGGGTGACCTCGCTTAAAATGGAATCCTCGAAAGCTGCCAGGGATAATCCGGGCCCGACAGCTGCCTGCCCTAGGGAGGCAGCACTTCCCTGCATCGGATCCGAAACCGCGCTGATCGAGACCAGGGGCTGCAGGTTCGCGCGCAGCACCGTCTGGGCCTTGGTTGAGGCGTCCAGCGAAATGGGGTAGGACCCATGCGCGCCGGCAACGATGGGGCAGAAAGCATCGCCGTTCTTGGCGATGAAGAGGACGTAGCTTTGGCCGACCTGGAGCACCGGCATGCCCGGCGCTTCCATGTGGTCATCCCCGACGCTGCCGCCCAGGAACCTAAGCGTGATGGAGCTCGCGGTCGCGCCCTTCAGCGTGCGCTCGATGCTGCACTGCACGTAGGTGTCGATGACCTTTCCTGAGGAAGTCGAGTCCCATCGGCTTGAGGACGCCGTAACCTCCACCCGCAGGATCTGGGTGGCATGGTCGACCAGCTTGCTGAACGTCGGCGCAACGACGGACATCGCCTGCAGGGCCGATGCCATAAACACGGCTGCGGCCACGATCAACAGGCGCGCAAAGCCGAGTCCTTTACCTTTCCTGCCGGGGATCCTGGGGCGGTGGATGAGCGTTTCCAAAGGAGGCACCATTGAATCAAGACAACGTTATCGCAAAAGTGAGCCGCGCCAACTATCAAAGCGTCGAAGGCCCAACCTCAAACACTTGATTGACATGACTCTAAGGGGATAAATGAATTTTTGGCCCCAGATGCAGACCACGAAACGGGAAAAACCCTCCGGGATGCGCCTGATCCATGGACCCTGCTGTAATTAAGGACGACGCCCAGCTGGGCCGGGCGCTGGGCCACCTCGACTGGCTCCGTGGATCGCCCAAGAGCGACGACCGCGACCGGCAGATCGAGGTCTGGGAGCTTCTCGTTGAGCACTACAGGAAGGACGGTGCCTTTCCCGCGGGACTAAGCTTGAATCGTGCGCGCGGGGGCAAGGAACCGGATACGCGGTGGCTCAAGTGGCCTTTCCTGGCGCCTTCCACCTGCTGCTTCCTTCTCGGCACCGCGCTCCTCATCTACCTGAGGATGATGTACCACGTGACCTACTTCCCCGCTTTCTTCGAGGGGGAGGAATCGAAGGTTCTGGACCTGGCCCAGGGCACGGTGGTCTTCCACGACTATTTCGGGTCCTGGTGGATGTGCCTCACGGGCGGCTTCATCGAGTACAACAAGGGCTTCTCCTGGCTTTTCGTGCCGCTCTACATGGTCTTTGGCTATGACGTGCGGCTGATCATGTTCGTCATGCCGGCGATCACGGGGACCTTGGTCGCGATCTTCCTCACGTTCTACCGCAAGACGCACCCGCGTTCGTCGCTGTTCTCGTTCTTCCTGGTCGCGGTCTTCTCGCTCCTCTGCGTCTGCATGCGCCGGTACAAGTGGCACCCGGTGGCCTACATGGCGGCCATCTCGGTCTACCTGTATTTCCTCCCGCACTTCTACAAGGGAGCGTTCTTCCTGGGAAACAAGGCGCGCAGGATTGTGGCGGTTCTGATCTACG
>DASRSJ010000199.1:0-2812 GCA_035656555.1 Opitutaceae bacterium | reverse complement strand
CAGTGCATCGATCTCGCGGACGATCTGGCCCTTCGCCTGGCCACCAATGGCCGGGTTGCAGCTCATCTGGGCGATCGAGTCTATGTTGCCGGTCAGGAGCAGGGTAGAGGCCCCGGTCCTCGAGGAGGCAAGCGCCGCCTCGACCCCGGCATGGCCGGCGCCGCAAACAATCACATCATACTGGATCTTGTTGGTATACAATGCCTAGCGAAATCCATCCGCAGGCGGAATCCAACTTGGCCCGGCTTGGAGCCGGCCCGGCCGCGTCACTTTCCGATACAGAAGGACGCGAACAATTGATCGAGCATGCGCTCGTTGTCCACCTTGCCGGAGATCTCCCCAAGGGCAGCTAAGGCGCCCCGCAGGTCGCTCGCCAGGAGTTCAACCGGCCCCTTCTCCGACACCTTTGCCAGAGCGGACTCCAGGCACGCCTGGGCTTCGCCAAGGAAATGGGCATGGCGCACGTTGATCGCGATCCGCTCGTCCCCGTAGGTCTTCTGGAGGCCGTCGGCCAGGAGGGACAGGGAGACCAGGAGTGCGTCCATTCCCTCGCCGCTGAGCGCTGAGACGCGCGCAACCGGGAAGCCGTCGGGCGGGACCGCGCCGGATCCATCCCGCGCGATATCCCACTTGTTGAGGACCACAAGCGTATTGTCAGACGTGATACGGTCCCAGAACGCCGCAGGGAAGGCCGGGGTGGGGCGGGAGGCGTCGAGGACCACGAGGTGCAGGTCCGAGGCGCCGAGGCGCTCGAGGGTCTTCTCGATCCCGAGGGCCTCGATGCCGGTGGCGGCGGGGTTCAGTCCAGCGGTGTCCACAAGCCGAAGCCCGTTCGCGCCGATCGTGATCCGCTCCTCGATGAAGTCGCGCGTCGTCCCGGGCTCCGGGCTCACGATCGCCCTATCCGTCCCGACGATCCTGTTCAGGAGGGAGCTCTTTCCCGCGTTCGGCTCGCCCACGATGACGGTCACGATGCCGTCGCGAAGAAGTGCGCCCGTCTTCTGCGTTGCCAGGAGCTGCCTCGCCCCGAGGAGGACGCCGGATATGGCTGCCGACAGCGTCCCGCGGTCCTCCGGGGGAAGATCCTCGTCGGGGAAGTCGATGTACGCCTCGACGGTCGCAAGGGCGCCGATCAGGCCGTCCACGAGCTTCGCCATGTGGCGGCCAAGCGCACCGCGGAGCACCTGCTGCGCCGCGGCGAGCGCGCGCTCACTGCGAGCGTTGATCAAGTCCATCACGGCCTCGGCCTGACTCAGGTCCATCCGGCCGTTCAGGAAGGCTCGCTGTGTGAATTCCCCGGGGGCCGCCTGCCTGCAGCCGCGGGCCACCAGGTCGGAGAGGATCCTCTGGGCAATGTACGGGCTGCCGTGGCAGGCGAGCTCAAGCGTGTCCTCGCCCGTGTACGAATGGGGGCCGCGGAAGAGCGTGGCGACGACGTCGTCGACGACGGCCCCGGAAAAGTCCCGGTAGTCGCAGTGGGTGGCCGCCCGGGTTGGGGGGGCGACCCTGAGCGTCGCGGAGGCCAGGCGTATTGTATCGCTACCGCTGATACGAACGATGGCCAGCGCCGAGGTGCCCGCGGGCGTCGCTAGGGCTGCAATTGTTTCCTTGGGTCTGGCCATCGGGGAGCAACCAACCCCTGCCGGGGCCGGGACTCAAGCGCCAAGGGCCCCGAGGCCCCAGATTGAGCGCTAGTAGGTGTCGGCGAGCGACAAGTGCCTGAGCGAGCGCCTGAGGACGGCGGCCGACACGGCGGCGCCGAGCTGCACCTTGACTCTCTTCGTCTCCCCGGGCTGCAGGTCGAAGAAATTGTCGCTGCAGGTGAACGCGTGGCCCTCGAAGTCGAAGGCAAAGCGGTGCTGGAAGACCGGGGAGGCGAACTCAACGACCGCTTTCCTTGCGCCCTTGATCCTCACTACCGCCTTTGTCCTCGATTTTGGAAGATCCATGAACCTCGGAAGGGTCAGCAGGGCCGTGTCCTCGCTTACCCTGGACCCGCCGATGTCGAGCGCCACCCGCAGGTAGATGTTCTCACGGCCGTGCCGCTTAAGGGATTCCCCCAGGTTGAGTGTCTTCTGGCGGGCGCCCCTCATGGGCTTAAGCGTGACCTTCAGGTTTCCCGTCTCGAGCTTGCGGCCGTCCAGATGGAAGAGATCCCAGCTGAGGACGCCCTTGGCCGGCTTCGGGCCGTCGTAGCTCGTGTAAAGATGGACCAGGCGAACGGTCGACTTCCTGTAATTGCTGATCCCGAAGACTTCGTCACCGGGAACATGGGCTGAGACGACGGCCGGGGCGAAAAAGCGGCGCGCAACGTGGTGGAGCGCCTTCCAGCGGCCCGTGAACTCGATGGAGCTCCAGGAGGCGACGGGCCAGCAATCGTTGAGCTGCCAGTAAAGGGCGCCCATACAACGCGGCATGAGGCGGCGGTAGTGGGCGACGCCCGTCTGGACGCAATCGACCTGGTTCAGCTGTGAAAGATAGATCAGGGAGCCTTGGTCGGCCGGGAAGCGGTAGCGCCTCGAGATGTAGTCCAGCACCACCTGGTTGCCGCCCTTGTTCTTCTGGTGGTTCTCCATGGAGGAGCCGAAGATGTTGGCGTCCCGGGGCGGGCAGAAGGTCGCCTGCGTCGCGGGAGAGCTGAAGCTCTGCATGCCGAACTCCGAGACGAAGCGGAAATCCCACTTCTCATAGTCCTTCACGGGATTCCTGCCGTGCCAGACGTCCCAGAAATGCGAGTCGCCGCGCTCCGTGCCGCCCTTGTGCGTTGCGTCGGGGCCCGAGCGCCACGGTGAGGAGGGCCAGTAAGGCGTGG
>DASRSJ010000198.1:0-25819 GCA_035656555.1 Opitutaceae bacterium | reverse complement strand
GGTTTCCCACCGTCTCGTTAAAGTTGGCGACAAGCGCGGCGCCGGAGTTCACGTAGACGGAGCTGTTGGGCGAGAAGGAGTTCCCCGCATTGTCCTGGAGTGTTCCCTGGTTCACGACGGTGTCGCCAAAGTATGTGTTGCCGCCGCCGAGGGAGAGGGTGGAGCCCATGATGTCCACCGTCACGCCGCCCGCCCCGCCGATCGCTGAATTTGTGCTCGTCGTGGCCGTGAAGGTGAGCGTCGCCCCGTCGTTCAGGGTGATCGTTCCGGGAACTCCCCCGAAGTCTACCACGCTGGGTATTGTCTCGTCGTAGTTCACGGTCAGGCCCCCGGAGAGGGAATTACCGATATAGATGGGGCTGTCGGCGGAAAACGCGTTTGCCTGGCCGTCGGCGAGGAGGCCCTGCTGCACGATCGTCGTGCCCGTGTAGTTGTTGAAGCCCGATAGGGTCAGCGTGCCCGACCCTTCCTTGAGCAACCCGCCCGTGCCCGAGATCGTGCCCCCGAAGTTCATGTCGGTGTTCGAGGATCCCACGGAGAGCATCGCGCCGCCTGTCTGGATCTGGCCGCTCGTGTCGCCCGTGATCGATTCGAAGGCGAGGTCATGGCCGCTCATGACCAGGATTCCGCCGTTGTTGATGGTCAGGTCGCTGGACCCGCTGCCGAATGCGCTCGACGACCCGGCATACAGGGTGCCCCCGTTCTCAATGTCCGTGGCGCCCGTGTAGTTGTTGTTTCCGTTCAGTTCCACTGAGCCGGGGGAAGGCGAGGAGAGCAATATGCCGCCCGGCCCGGTGATGTTGCTGCTGAAGGTGGTGCTGTCAGTCCGGTCGAAAACGACCGTTCCCGCATCCATGATGGTCGAGGCCGACACGGCTCCCTTGGTGTCATTGGAGCCGATCTGGAGCGATGCGCCGCCTAAGATGGTGATATCCCCGGTGCCCGTGGCGGAACCCGCGGCGTTGTCGGCAACGAGGCTTCCCGCGAGGACAATGGTACCGCCGCTGTAGGTGCTGGCACCCAGCAGGGCCAGCTGCGACTCGGAGGTGGTCACTCCTCCCGTTCCTTGGATGATGCCGGCGAAGTTGGTGCTCGCCGAGTTGTCGGTGAGGGTCAGGTGGCCCGATCCCAGGCTGATCGAGTCGGAGGCGTTGCCGTTGTAGATCGAGCCCACCGACTCGGCGTTGTTGTTGAGGTCCAGCACGGAGCTCGAGGAATCGAACTTCACCTCGCTGCCCGCGCCAAACGCGCTCGTGTCGCCGGCGCCGGCCTTGAGCGTGCCGCTGTAGAGGTCGATCGGGCCGGAGAAGCTGTTCGATCCGGACAAGGTCACGGTGTCGGACGTGGCAATCTTCACCAGGCCGCCCGATCCGGAGATGTTGTTCGAAAAGGTGATGTCGTCGGCCCGCACGAAGGTGACGGTGCCATTGTCGATGATGGGGGATGCCGGGTTGATGAAGCCGTTGGCGTTGCCGCTGCCGATCTGGAGGATGCCGGTCGGCGTTATGAGGACCTGGGCGCTTCCCTGGCCGTTCGCGTAGCCGCCGGAGGGATTGTCGGCCTCGAAGGTGCCCCCGCCGATCGTCGTCTGGCCGGTGTAGGTGTTCTCGCTGGTGACGATCACCTGGTAGGAATTGGTCGTCACGCGGCCGTTGGACCCGCTGATGACGCCGTTGATGAACGAGGTCCCGCCGGGGGAATCGATCGTGAGGGTGCCGGCGTCCAGGGTAACCGAGCCCGTGGCGGAGAGGTTCAGGGTTCCGATGGCGTTGTCCCAGCCGTTCAGGTCGAGCGCGCCGGAGCCGGGAATGGACACCGCGGAAAAGCCGTTGCCAAAGGCGGTGCTCGAGCCGGCCTGAAGAATGCCCGCGTTGACCGTCGTGGTCCCCGAATAGCTGTTGGGACCCGCCAGCTGGACAGTTCCGGATCCGGCCTGAAGCACGACATTGAGCGAGCCGGACAGGGTTTCCTGGAGCGGCGTCGTGGATGCGAGGGAGAAACTGAGGGTTCCCCCGCCGGACACCGTGGTGAAAGGGGAAAGGCTGCCTGTGGTTCCGCCGTTGCCCAGCTGGATCGTCGCGCCGGTGTCGATCACCGTCGCGCCCGTATAGGTGTTGGCTCCGGTGAGCGTCATCGTGGAGTTCGCGCCCTTCTCGATCCCGCCTGAGCCGGAGATCACGCCCGAGAACGTCGTCGTGTAGTTGTTCGCCAGGGTGAGGGTGACGCCGGGATCGAGCACCACGGAGCCGCCGCCGGTCGTGTTGTCGCTCAGGTAACCCGCGGACTCATTGTACTGGACGTGGAGGATGCCGGGGGCGTCGATCGAGACGCCCTCCGTCCCGGAAATGGAACCCTGCACGCCGTCGACGAGGGTTCCGCTGAGGATGAGGACATTGCTGAGGATGTTGTTGGCGTTGGACAGCGTGAGAACGCCTCCGTTGACGGCGAACACCGCGCCCGGGTTCTGGGTAACCGCCACCGAGATCGCGGCCGCCTGCGTCGTCTCGTAGTAGATCGAGGCATTGAGCGTCGAATGGTTGGTGCTCGTGAGGTCCAGCGTGCCAAGCACCGATCCCTCGATGAAGACATTGGAGACGGTCGTGTTGGTATCTATGTCCGAGACGACCGGCGTCAGGTTCGAGAAAAAGACGTTGCTCGTGGTGCCGGGTACGACGTCCCAGTTGAGCGGGTCGGACCATTCGGTGTCGGTCAGCCCGAGGCCGGTCCACGTTGAATTCTGGGCGCGCAGACCCGCGGCACAGCACACGAAGACAGCAACGCACCTGAAGATGGACCAAGGCTTCATCCCTAAAACCTCTTGCAATTGACTGGCGTTCACAAGCCCGAATTCGGGCCTGCCACGTCAATCTTGATCAAGCCCTGAGCACCCGGTTTCGCCGGACAACGAGTCCGGTGAGCAGCGCCGCGCCCGTGGCCACGAGGCACCAGGTGGAGGGCTCCGGCACCGGCGTGAAGTTGAGCTCCAGGTTGTTTCCGACCTCGCTCACCGAGAAGAAGCCGGCGCCGATCGAATTCTGGAAGCCGCTGTCCACGATTTGGAACTCGTTAGCGTTAAATCCCGTTATAGCCGTCGTCGACGAGGCGAATGTCCAGGAGAACGGGCTCCCGCCGCTGAAGTTCACGGCGGGTGCGGCGATGCCCGAGGCGTCGGTCGAGACCACATTGAACGTGATGGAGTTGGCCGACGCCGTGAGGTTCAGCCCGCCCGTCGCCGAGATGAGGCTGTACCCGGTCCCGGCCACCCCGGTCGCGTCATAGATGTCGAAGTGGATGGCGGTGCCCGACGCCAGGGTCAGGCCGCTCGAGAAGGTGAGGGTGCCTGGGCCGTTTCCAGGCGAGGCGGCCGGGTCGATGACGACGCCCGAATTGGCGACCACCGGCGACGCGATCGTGCCGCTTCCTGTCAGCACCGCAGCGGTGCCCGTGAAATTGAGGGGGTTGGTCGTCGTGACGCCGCTCATCACGTCGAGCGAGGAGCTCGTATCCAGGGTGATGATGCCCGATCCCGCGGCCGAATTATTGGCGAGGACCAGGTTGCCCAGACGCATGTCGACGCCGCCCGTGAAGGTGTTGGAGTTCGTGAGCGTGAGCGTGCCCGTCGTGCACCATGTGATACTGCCGGGGCTGCCCGACTCCGAGATGACGCCGGTAAGCGTCATGTTGCTCGGGCCCCCGTCGTCGTTGTCCAGGGCCTCGCCACCCACGAGGACGATCGGGTTGGCGATCGTGACGTCGACGTCGGGTGAAAACTCGCTGCTGTTGTCGAAGGTGACGGTGCCCGTGCCGAGCGCCGTGTCGCTGCCGACGAAGAGCTCCGCGCCGCCCAGGACAGTAGTCCCACCCGAGTACGTGTTGTTGCCGCTCAGCCCCTGGACGCCGGCGCCGATCGAGAACGAGCCCCCGCCGCTAATCACACCCTGGAAATCGTTGATGTAGGCGTTTCCCAGCGAAGTGAGTGTTGCTCCCGTGCCGATCGTGACCGGTCCGCTTCCGCTGCCGTTGAAGAGTCCGCCGACCGTCTCGTTCTGCGTCACCGCCAGCGTGCCGCCTGAGGAGATATAGACATTGCTCATGGGCGAGAAGGCGTTCGGGGCGCTGTCCGTGAGCGTGGACATGTTTAGGTCGGTGATGCCGGAGTAGGTGTTCCCGCCGCTATTTCCCAGGGTGACGATTCCTGCGCCTTCGATCCTGACCATCCCGGTCCCGGTGATGGCCCCGTTGAGCGTGATGTTTTCGGCGGAGTAGGGGGCGATCTGGAACTGTCCGTTGTCGGCTACATTGCCGACCATCGAGGCTCCCGGCATCGAATTGAGGCCGAGCGAGAGATAACCCGAGCTCCCTATCGTGGTTCCGCCCGTGTAGGAGGCGGCGCCGGTGATGGCGAACTCGCCCGAACCGTTCAGGACCAGTCCTCCGCTGCCGGTTATCGGGGACCCGACGCTCGAGAAGTCCGAGTCGGTGAACGTGAGCGTGTTGGCGCCCAGGGCTATGGTGCTTGAGGCGGTTGAACTGATCGAGCCCAGCGAGACGTTGTGACCGTTCAGGTCCAGGGTGCTGTTAACGAGCGTGAAGTCCGAGTTATTCCCAAGGGAAGAGGCACCGCCGGCCTTGAAGGTGGCGTTGTTGACCGACGTTGTTCCGGAATATGTGTTGGTGCCCGAGAAGGTGTAGATCCCCGTGCCACCGCCGTTTATCGTCACGGCGCCGGTGCCGGAGATGCTGTTCGCAAAGGTGACGGTGTCGGCGCGCACGAAAGAGAGGAGGCCGTCGTCGGTGATGGCAGACGCGCCGTTCACGGAACCGGCGGAATCAAACGAGTCTCCGATCTGAAGGACTCCGTTGGTCGTGATCGTGATGGGTCCGGTGCCCGTCGCCGAGCCAACCGTGTTGTCGGCGATCAGCGTGCCCTCGTTGATCGTCGTGCCGCCGCTGTAGGTGCTTCCCCCCGTCAATTCCTCGGACAAGCCGTTCATCACAAGCGTGCCGCCCGAGCCTGTGATCGTCCCGGAGAATATCGCCAGACTCGAGTTGTTGAAGAGCGTCAGTTGGCCAGATCCGAGGGTTACCGTGCCGCCGCCTTCCAGGGCTCCGATCTCGTTGTCGAAGCCGTTCAGGTCCAGGGTCGCGCCGGAGGCAACCGTCATGAAGGTGTTTCCCACAGCGTTTCCGAATGCGGTGTTCGAGCCAGCCTGGAGCGTGCCCGAAGAGACCGTGAACACTCCCGTGTTGGCGTTGTCGCCGGAGAGCCTGACGACTCCCGAGCCAAGAATGACGACGCTGAGGGTGCCGGAAAGGTCGCCGGTGAAGGGCGCGGGCGTCCCCGAGAGATCGAACTCGAGGATTCCGCTTCCGGACACCGAGCCAGTGGCGAGGCTGCCCGTGGAGCCTCCGCTGCCGACCGAGATGGCGGCCCCGGTTTCGATCGTTGTAGGGCCAGTGTAGGTGTTGGCGCCCGTCAGCGTCCACGTTGATACGCCGGCCTGGTCTATACCGCCCGGTCCCGAGATCACGCCCGAGAAGGTGTCGGAGTTGGTGCCGGTGAGAGTGAGCGTCACTCCAGAACCCAGCCCGACGGCCCCATGCCCTCCACCAGAGTCCGTCACGGTGGGGACGGTCTGGCTGGATGCGATGTTCACGACGCCGCTCGAATCAACCAGGAGCTGGCTGTGGGGTGAGAACGAATTTGCCCCGTTGTCGAGCAGCGTACCGTTTGATACTAGCGTGGAGCCGGTGTAGGTGTTGATGCCTTGAAGCGTCACCGTGCCGCCGCCAAGGAGCTGGAAACCGCCGGTGCCGATTATTCCACCCTCGAAAATCAGCGTGTCTCCTCCCGAAACGTTGATTGCGATGGTCGCGGAGACGGCGATGGGAACGTCTATCGTGGTCGTCCCCGCGGTATCAGTGATGCCGTTCGTGATCGTCAGGGTGTAGCTGGCAACGTCTACGAAAGTGTAGTTATACGACGAAAAATTGAGCGTTTTCGCCGTGAAGTCCTGGTCGAGGAACATCTGATTTCCGGAACCGTTGATATCAAAGACGAGGTCGTCGCCTGGGCTCGGGGTGTTGCCGCCCGACCAGTTCAGAAAGTTACTGAAGTTCCCGTCATCGGTGCCGGTCCATGAAACTGTCGCCGCGGAGATGGCCGTTGCCGTGAACAACAACGCAGCGACACCAAAGAGGGACCGGACCTTCATGGGGATTAATGTAGTTGCAAATCGATGGCGTCGACAAGCCCTATTCGGGCCTTTCGCATGGGAGAAGGGCTGGACGACTAAAAACATAAATCATTTCTTTTCAGAAGCATACGCTTCGGAAAGAAACACTACGGGATGCGCGATTCGGACAGCTCCCTGTCCTTTTCCAGCCTGTGCAAGACCCTGCTGGATCTGCAGCTGGCAGCCTGGATTTGCCGTCGCGATCAGGGTCGCCCCAGTGGAGAGAAGATTCTCGGTTTTTCGATCCCGGAGCCATCCCCCGGTCTCCGGCTGGGTGAGCGAGTAGATGCCGGCGCTTCCGCAGCACATCGTTGCCTCGGCGCATTCCTTGAGGGTGAAGCCGGGAATGGCCTTGAGGATCTCCCGCGGCTGGGCCGAGATTTTCTGGCCGTGGCAGAGGTGGCAGGCCTCGTGATAGGTGACCGAGACCGGCGGCGCACCCCACTGCGGGGCGACGGGCCGCCTGAATCCCGTCTCGACGAGCCATTCGGATATGTCCCTCACTTTCGCCGACCAGGCCGCTGCCTTTGCGGCGTAGGAAGGGTCGTCTCCAAGGAGGTGGCCGTACCGTTTCAAGTGCGAGCCGCAGCCCGCTGAGTTGGAGATGATCGCGTCGACATCCAGGGGGTCGATGGCGTCGATCTGGCGCCTCGCGAGCTCGCGCGCCATTTCAAGGTCCCCGTTGTGGGCGTGGAGCGAGCCACAGCAGCCCTGGGCCCTCGGCGTCGACACCTGGCAACCGTTCGCAAGTAGGACGTCGACCGTCGCGCGGTTGACGTCCGAGAAGGCGACGTCCTGCACGCAGCCGGTCAGGACCGCGACCCGATGGCGTACGCCGTCCTTCGGCTTCTCAGTCTCGGCGATCAGCTCTTCGGAGAACTTTCCCTGAATCGGAAGGGCCTGTCTCTCGAGCTCACCCCAGCGTGTCGGCAGCACCGAGAAGAGTCCGCTCGATCGGATGGCCCGTCGCAGGCCGCTCGACTCGTAGAACCAGAGAACGCGTGCCGCCGTCCGGAGCGCCCAGGGCTTCCCGAGAAGGAAGCGCAGCGAGAGGTATCTCAGGAGCGAGCGTGAGGAAGCGGCGGCGACCCCGCTGCGCTCCGCCTCGGCCCGCGAGGTCTCGAAGAGCGTGCCGTAGTCCACGGCGGCGGGGCACGCGCTCGTGCAGGCAAGGCAGCCCAGGCAGTAGGACATCTCATCCGCGAACGCCCTGGTCGTCTCCATCTCGCCGTCCGCGACGGCCCTCATGAGCGAGATCCTTCCCCTCGGCGAATTCCTCTCCTTTCCCGTCTCGAGGTAGGTGGGGCAGCTCGGAAGGCAGAGGCCGCAGTGGATGCACTGCTGCAGGACGGAGTAGTCGATGTCCCGAAGGAGATTCTCGGCGCTCACGGATCGAACACCTTGCCGGGGTTCAGGAGGTTGTCGGGATCGAGCGCACGCTTCACCTGCTTCATGAGCGCATAGCTCGAGTCGCCAAGCTGCGACCGCAGGAAGGCCTTCTTCGCCAGGCCGACCCCGTGCTCCCCGGTGATCGTGCCCCCGAGCGAGAGCGCCATGTCGAAGATCTCCTTCATCGCGAGCTCGACGCGGTGCATCTCGTCCTTGTCCCGCTCGTCGGTGAGGAACGTCGGGTGCAGGTTGCCGTCCCCGAAATGCCCGAAGGTGGCTATCTCGACCCGGTGCTTCGCGCCCGTCTCCTCGATGAAGCGGATCATGCTCGCGAGCTCGGTCCTCGGAACCGTCGCGTCCTCGAGGATCGTCGTCGGCTTGACCCGCGCAAGCGCGCTGAAGGCGCCGCGCCTCGCGGTGGCGAGCCTCGCCGCCTCCACGGCGTTTGAGGCGAGCCGCACCGAGGTGGCGCCGCTCCTCAGGCAGATGTCCTCGATCTTCGAGGCCTCGTCCCGGACCGCCGCGGGATGGCCGTCCACTTCTATCAGGAGGAGCGCACCGGCATCCGTCGGCAGGCCGACCTTCGCGAAGTCCTCGACGCATCGGATGGTCCTGGAGTCCAGGAACTCAAGCGTGCAGGGGACGATGCGCTCCGCGATGATGGAGGACACCGTGTCGGCCGCGGCGTCCATCCGCGCGTAGGTTGCCAGGAGGGTCTGGCGGTTCGCCGGGCGGGGCAGAAGCTTGAGCAGCACCTCCGTCACGATGCCAAGCGTTCCCTCGCTGCCGACGAAGAGGTCCTTCAGGCTGTAGCCGGCGACGTCCTTCACGCACTTGTTGCCGAGCCGGCAGACCTCGCCGTCGGCCATCACGACCGTGAGGCCCATCACGTAATCGCGGGTGACGCCATACTTCAGCCCCCGCAGGCCGCCCGAGTTCTCGGCCACGTTGCCCCCGATGGTCGACACCTTCATGGATCCGGGATCGGGCGGATAGAAGAGCCCGACGGCGTCGGCCGCGTCGTAGATGGCCTGCGTCAGGACGCCGGCCTCGGCGCGCATCGTGAAATTGCGGGCGTCGACCTCGAGGATCCTGTCCATCCTGACGAGACAAAGGACGATGCAGCCGTCGACGGGCACGCTCCCGCCGCTCAGCCCCGTTCCGCTTCCCCTTGCGACCACCGGAACCTTTCGGGCCCTGGCGATTTTGAGGATGGAGGAAACCTCATCGGTCGTGCGGGCGAAGACGACCGCCGCCGGCATGCGCTTCAGGGTCGCCGTTGCGTCAAACGAGTAGGGGATCAGGTCCTCCTTCTCGTGGAGTACGCTCTCCCTGCCGAGTAGCCTCTTAAGTTCGTCGATCATCGCGGGCTCTCGGGAATCCTTGGCACCCTATCAGAGATGAGGAACGGGCGGCAGCACCGGCTCGCCCATCGGATCGACGCCCACCGTGTTCAGGCGCCTGCCATAGAGAGTTCCGTCGCATCCGGCGAAGAGCGTGTCCCGCTTGTCGCCGCCGAAAAAGACCGTCGTAGCGCACTTGTCGGGCAGAGGTAGGATCGCGTTCACGCGGCCTGCCTGGTCGCAGACCTGCACGCCAAGGCCGGTGGCCACGTAGAGCCATCCCGACTTGTCGCAGCACATGGCCGACGCGTGGCTCTCGTCGTCCAGGTCATCGGTGTGCAGCCAGAAATACCTCTGGCCGTAGGCGAGCGTGCCATCGTGCTGGACTTGGTAGCTGTAGATCCAGTGCGAGGCGCCCTCCGCAACATAGAGGAGAGTCCGGTCGGGCGACAGCGTGACGGCCGTGGCGCCCTGCAGGCCGGTCTCGACGGGCGTCCTTGTGCCATCGGCCTTCACCTTCCAGACCGAGCCCTTGTCCGTCACGTAGGGGACGTCCGGGGCCGTCACGGCCGCGGCGCTGGCCTGCCAACCCTCGCCGGCGATCAGGAGCGCCTTCAGCGCGCCGTTCTGGGTCGGTCCATTGCCGACGGCCTTCGGCCAGTCCTTCCAGATGAAGCGAAGCGCGTCGGGGAAGATGGAGGTGATATGCTTTCCATTGTGGGAGCCGTCGCCCCAGTTGTGGGCCACCTCGTAGCCTGAGAACGTGAGCGCGCGCTCCATCGTCTGGTTGGCCATCCACCAGTCGCCGCCATAGATGTTCAGGTCATGCGAGCCGTCCTGGAGGAAGACGCGGATGGGCTTCGGCTCGTACTTGCGAACGAGGATCGGGTAGCGGTCCGCGCCGCGCAGGCCGACGAACGTGCCGACCGAGCTCACGACCCTGCTGAAGGCCTCGGGGTGCTCCCAGGCCGCGTTGAAGGCCGCGATGGCGCCGCTGCTTCCCCCTCCGATCGCCCTGTCGTTGCCGGAGTGGGAAAGATGGATCGCCCGCCCGTCCGAGGCCGACTTCGTCTCGACGAACGGGAGAACCTCGTCGAGCAGCATGCGCGCGAAGTCATCGCCCAGCCCATCGTACTCGAGGCTGCGGTTGTAACGCGCGAGAGAGGTCTTCGGATCGATCGCGGGCACGACACCCGGCGTCACGAAGACGCCGATAAGGACCGGGATGTCTCCTTTCGCGATCAGGTTGTCGAAGACAACCTGCCCGCTCCACGGCGAGCCGTCCTGGCTTATGTAGACGCACGCGGTCTTTGCCGGGTCATACTGCCTGGGAACGTACACGGTCACAGTCCGGACCGTGCCCGGGAAGATCTTGGACTGGGCGAACTCGAACTTGAGCAGCTCGCCCTTGGGAATCCCGGCCTGGGGCAGAGACTCGGGACCGGGCACGTAGCTGTCCGGGTCGGCGGCAAGCGCCGGGGAAACGAGGAGGAGTGCGGCAAGGAGGGTGGGGATGACCTTCATGATTCGGGGTTTGGGGTAGTCCAACCGTGCCCCTTTTTGGGCCGCCTGTGAACAAAAACCTCTCGGCAAGTGGGCCAAAGTGACAGGCCCGCGGCAACCGGTGTGCCTTATTGACTGTCCATGACCCACCTGCCTGCGTCCCCTCCGAGGGGCCCAGACCGGCGCCGATTGGCTCGGGGAATGCAAGGCAAGTGACACAAAATGGAAGCCAACAACCTGACACAGATGTCCCGCCAGGCCGTCACGGACGCCCAGGCGGTTGCGCGCCGACTCAACCACAACGAGGTCGACACGTGGCATCTGCTTTCCGCGCTCCTGTCCCAGGAGAATGGGATCATTCCGGGCCTCGTCGACAAGATGGGGCTCTCGGCCAGCGCCCTGAAGCTTGCGGTGGACCGCGAGCTTGAGCGCCTCCCCAAGGTCACCGGCAGCGTCGACACCTCCAAGGTCTACGTGACCCAGGCCGTGAACGACGTCCTGACCCGCGCCGAGAAGGAGTCGAAGTCCCTTAAGGACGAGTTTGTCAGTGTGGAGCACCTCTTCCTTGGCCTCATCGACGTCGGCCGGCCGGATGCCCTAAAGAAGCTCTTCAAGAGCTTCGGGCTCGACCGGGCGAAGGTGATGGCGGCCCTGAAGGAAGTCCGCGGCAGCCAGCGCGTCACGACCGACAATCCAGAGGCCACCTACCAGGCGCTCGAGAAGTACGGCGTCGACCTGGTGGACCGCGCCAAGAAGGGCAAGCTCGACCCCGTGATCGGCCGCGACGACGAGATCCGCCGCACGATCCGGATCCTTTCCAGGAAGACCAAGAACAACCCGGTCCTGATCGGCGAGCCCGGTGTCGGCAAAACGGCGATCGTCGAGGGCCTTGCCCAGCGCATCATGCGCGGCGACGTGCCCGAGGGCCTGAAGGACGCGACGGTATTCGCACTCGACATGGGCGCCTTGGTCGCCGGCGCCAAATACCGCGGCGAGTTCGAGGAGCGCCTGAAGGCGGTCCTCAACGAGGTGAAGCAGTCCGACGGCCGCGTCATCCTCTTCATCGACGAGCTGCACCTGATCGTCGGAGCGGGCAAGGTCGACGGCGCCATGGACGCCGGCAACCTTCTCAAGCCCATGCTGGCACGAGGCGAGCTTCACTGCATCGGCGCCACGACGCTCGACGAGTACAGGAAGCACATCGAGAAGGATGCGGCGCTCGTGAGGCGCTTCCAGCCGGTGGTCGTCGAGCAGCCGAGCGTCGAGGACGCGATCTCGATCCTGCGCGGCCTCAAGGAGCGTTTTGAGCTCCACCACGGCGTCAGGATCCAGGACAACGCGCTCGTCAACGCCGTCATCCTCTCCAACAGGTACATTTCCGACAGGTTCTTGCCCGACAAGGCCATCGACCTCGTGGACGAGGCCTGCGCGATGATCCGCACCGAGATGGACTCGATGCCGCAGGAGCTCGACGAGCTCACGAGGCGCAGCCTCCAGCTCGAGATCGAGGAGACCGCGCTCTCCAAGGAGAAGGACGACGCCAGCAAGCAGCGTCTCACCGTGCTCAGGAAGGAGCTGGCCGAGGTGCGCGAGAAGGCGAGCGGCCTGAAGCTGCAGTGGGATAAGGAGAAGGCCTCCATTGACAGAACCCGCAAGGCCCGCGAGACGCTCGAGGCCACGCGCCTGGAGATGGAGAAGGCTGAGCGCGCCTACGATCTGAACAAGGTGGCGGAGCTCCGACACGGGAAGATCCCGCAGCTCGAGGCCGAGCTCAAGGGCCTCGAGAACTCCGGCAAGGCCACGACACTCTTCAAGGAGGAGGTCTCCGGCGAGGAGATCGCCGAGATCGTCGCCAAGTGGACGGGCGTCCCCGTGACTCGGCTCGTCGAGGGCGACAAGGAGAAGCTGCTCAGGCTCGAGGACACGCTCCACAAGCGGGTGATCGGCCAGGACGAGGCCGTGACGCTCGTGACGGAGTCCATCCTGCGCGCCAGGAGCGGCATCAAGGACCCGAGGCGCCCGGTGGGCAGCTTCCTGTTCCTGGGGCCGACCGGCGTCGGCAAGACCGAGCTCGCGAAGGCCCTGGCCGAGACCCTCTTCGACACCGAGGGCGCGGTTGTTCGCATCGACATGTCCGAGTACATGGAGAAGCACGCCGTCTCGCGCCTGATCGGCGCCCCTCCAGGCTACGTCGGCTACGACGAGGGCGGGCAGCTGACGGAGGCCGTCCGCAGGAAGCCGTACGCGGTCGTCCTCTTCGACGAGATCGAGAAGGCCCATCCCGACGTCTTCAACGTCCTCCTCCAGGTTCTGGACGACGGGCGCATCACCGACTCGCAGGGCCGCACCGTGGACTTCAAGAACACGATCATCATCATGACCTCCAACATCGGCTCCCGCTTCCTCCTCGAGGGAGTCGTGGGCGACACGATCCCGGAGACCGTGAGGGAGAGCGTGATGGCGGAACTGCGGTCGTCCTTCAGGCCGGAGTTCCTGAACAGGATCGACGAGACCATCCTCTTCAAGCCCCTGACGCTGGACGAGATCGGCTCCATCGTGGACCTCCTCCTCGCCGACCTGAACAAGCGCCTTGGCGACAAGCGCATCAGCGTCGTCCTCGACGCGAAGGCGCGCGAGTGGGCCGCCGAGAAGGGCTACGACCCCGTGTTCGGCGCCCGCCCGCTCAAGAGATACCTGCAGCGCCAGATTGAGACGAAGCTCGCCCGCGGCATCATCTCGGGCGAGGTGGCCGAGGGCTCGAAGGTCAACTTCACGGTGAAGGACGGCGAGTGGGCGATCGGCTGACGGCCGGCGCCTTCAATCGGCGGGGGCAATCGCCACCCTTAGAACGAGGATGGAGTCCTTCACGCCGGGCTCGTCGGTCGACACGGTGACGGACTTCTCTTGCAGTCCCTCCTGGGCGCCGATCGCGAAGGCGACATCGATCCTGCCCCTCTCACCCGCGACGTAGATCCTCTTGTCGGAGTCGGCCGAGGTGCACCGGCAGCTTGTCTCCACCGCGATGATGGCCACCGGCGCGCTCGACGAGTTCCTGAATCCAAAGCTCGCATGGACAACGCGCTTTCCCGGCTGGGCGGAGGCGCTGATGAGTCGAGTGTCCCAGCTGAGGGCCGTACCCGGCGGCGGCGATGCCCGCACCGTGAGTAGCAACGCAAGGAAGAGAGCCAGGTGCCTTGTCATCGTACCTCGTAGACCTCCACCAGGATTATCCCGGAGTCCCCGCCGGCTCCGGCCACCTCGGCGGTGTAGTTTCCTGGCGGGAGCGTGATGAGGAGAGCTGAGTCCCTGCTTGCCGGATCATTCCAGCGGAACGCGCCCACGTTCCCCGCTGCGTCGGACACCGCGGCATTTCCTGCCCAGCCGGTGTTAGCGGCAATCACGGCTCCCGTTGCCTGGTTCTGCAGCGTCAGCTGCGGATCGGGGAGGACGCCAGATACCCCAAAAGGGGCAAGGGCCGGTCCTGAGGCGCGTATGAGGACGGTCATGGCGGCGGTGCCCTTGATCACGAATCCCGCGAACAGCGCGTTCGGGCCGGATCCCGCCAGAACGCGGGCTGAGAGGTTTACCAGGCGGGGCGAGGAGGAATTGAAGGCGCCGTCGGGTGTCGCGTCGTAGACTTCCATCAGGGAAACGCCCGTATCCGCGTTCTCTCCGGAGATCTGTGCTGTGTAGGGGCCGGTGGCCAGGGCGAGATCGAGCGCCGCGTCATGGCTCGCGGGGTCGTTCCACTTGAATGCGCCGACAGCCGATGAGTCGGAGATCACCTCTGTGTTTCCCGCCCAACCCGTATTCAGGTCCCCGGGAATCGGCGAGCCGCCCGAGTCGAAGAGGCGCAGCTGGGGGTCTGGCAGGGTGGCGGGAACATTGAAAGGGGCTGCTGCAATCGCAGGCCCGGAACCGCGGATAAGGAGCCGCACGGTTCCCGGTGCTCCGCCTCCCCCGACCGCGAATCCCCCGAATATGATCGACGGCCCGGTCCCCACCTCGGCCCTCGCGGAAATGTTCACCATCCGCGTTGGCGTGGAGGCCTGGATGATGCCGACCGTGGCCGTTTCGCTCGTCGCCGATCCGGTGGAGTTCGATGCAACGCAGGCATAACTTCCCGGCGCAGCCGAGGCATCTGTCAGAACGAGGGTGGGGCCTGCGGCGCCCGCCACCGGGACTCCATTTTGCATCCACTGGTAGGAGGTGGCACTGGATGCCACCGCGTCCAGGGCAACGGTGCCGGCCGCCACCTCCACCGAAAGGGGCTGCGTCGTGAACACCGGGTTCAGCGGGGCGGCCGGCTGGGTAAGCGTAGGCCAGTTGCCGGCATCCCAGTAGAGGTCGCTGATCATGAGCGTCGGATTGCCATTGTTCATGGCGTCGTACGCGTGGAAAGCCATGATCCAGCCGCCTGCCGAGTGATAGATGCTCTGGCCCCCCGGGCCGATCCACCGCGGGCCGCTCGAATCCAGCACCGTGCCGCCGGACTGCAGCATCGGGACGCCGGACTGGTCCACGTAGGGTCCGGTGATGCCCGTCGAGCGTCCATAGGCGATCTTGTAGGTGCTGTTGACCCCGAGGCAGCATTTGTCGATCGAGACGAAGAGGTAATAATAGCCGTTGTTGTAGATGATGTTGGATCCCTCGATCCCGTTCGGGCGGGCGGCTATCGAGGAAACTGTCCCCGTTGGCTTCATTGTCGCCGGGTCGAGGGCAACGACGTGGATGCCGTCGAAGAAGGAGCCGAAAACAAGCCAGGGATTTCCCGCCGCGTCGACGGCGAGGTCGGGGTCGAGGGCGTTGAAGGACTGGGCTCCACTTTCGGAGCTGAGCACCACGCCGTCATCACGCCAGTCGCCTTTGGCAATGCTCGTGCAGGAGGTGAGGCCGATGGCCGAGTTGTTCGTCCCGAACTCGGAGACACAATAGTAACACCAGAAACGTCCGCCAAAATAATGCACGTCGGGTGCCCAGACGTCGTTCTGGCCCATGGTCGGTGCATAGGTGCGCCACCAGGGAAGCTCGGCGGCGAATATCTGGACGCCTTGGGTCCAGGCGAGGCCGTCCGGTGAGTACTTCACGGGAAGCCCGGTCCCGGTTGAGAACACCCACCAGGTCTGACCTTCCTGGATGATGGTGGGATCATGCGCGCCGAGCGCGCCCGTAAGGGCATGGCTTGCGCCCCATGCCCCCGGCGCGAAGAGGCCGAGCAGCATGCATAACGCGACGAGGCGGACGGCCGCGGCCGAGGAGTTATGCTTGTTCATGGATCCTACCAATAATGCGTGTTCCGCCGGTATAACCCGACAGGTCCGCACGGCCTCAAGGCGTTAACGCCAGGGGCTGTGAGGCTCGGTCAGCTCCCTTGACTCACCAAGGAGAAGGGTGGCGAAAGCCCGGTCGAACCAGAACCCCTGAACGGGCGTTCCCAAGTCGAGGTTCATCTTGCGATTCCCGCCTGCAAGCTCCTCGCCGGCGGCGAGTTCGGCAACCGCCTCGGGGTGGCGTCCAAGCCGCTCGTAGCACATGGCGAGTATCGCCTCGGCCGCGGCGGCGCGTGGTGCGTTCTTCTCGGGGTAGGCGAGGCATTTCTGGGCCCACTCGACGGCCTTGGCGTAGTTTTCATTGCGGTACTCCCACAGCGAGAGGGCCACGCAGTCCCACGCGGCCCTGAAGCCGTCGCCATTGGCCTCGCCCTCGGCAAAGGACCTCGTCGAGTCCGCGGCTATGGACGTGATGAAAGCCAGGGCCCCCCGACTTGCGGGCATGAGAAGGCAGATCTTAAGGATGCGGTCAGCTGCCGGACAGACGCCGACGGAGAAGCGCGACACCGCCTCCTCCCTGAAGCGCTCGTAGCCGACTGTGTCGCCCATCTCAACGTAGGTGGGTCCCAGCCGAAGGTAGTCCAGCGTGATGACGTCCCAGCCGTCCAGGTGGTCGACTTGCACGAGTTTCGAGAAACGGTCGGCGGCAAGCTTCCAGCGACCGTGCACGGCGTGCCACTCTCCGAGTGAGCGAAGGATCGCAGCGCCCTCCACCGTGGGATTGCCAAGCGGGATCTCGTCCACGAGGCGGTCGGCGTCGGCAAAGTGGTCCTCGCTGATGAGAAGCGCCGCCTGCGTCATCCTCGCCCGCGATTCGGCTTCGACGCGCAAGTGGGCTTGCTGCTGCTCCGCGGTGACGGCCCTCTGCCTGGCATCGCGCTCCTTCAGGAACAGCCACGTCGAGGTCCCGAGCCCGACAACGAGGGCCAGGGTAACGGCCCCGCACGTGGCAAAAACCCCCCGGTTCCTGCGCACGAGCTTCCGGAACAGATAGAACCCGCTTTGGGGATGGGCCGTCACCGGCTCGCAGTTGAGATGGCGCTGGATGTCCATCGCCAAGCCGTTCGCTGTCTCGTAGCGGCGCCGGTGGTTCTTCTCGAGGGCCTTCATGACAACCCAGTCCAGGTCCTCCCTCAGGAGCCCATACAGCTTTGAGGGGTCCACCTGCCGGCTCTCCGCCGCGGCCAGCGCCTCGTCGCGCTCGATGGTGATGATCCGGTCCGAGGGGCGCGGCGGCGCCCGCTCCTTCAGCGTCTTCCTGAAGTCGTCTATGCCCGACCCGAGCAGCTCCTTGGTGTCGAAAGGCGTCCGGCCCGTGAGCAGCTCGTAGAGAAGGACGCCCAGGCTGTAGATGTCGCTGCGCGTATCGATGTCCAGGCCGCTCATCTCTGCCTGCTCCGGGCTCATGTAGTCGGGCGTGCCGATGAGCTGGGCATACGTATTGAAGGAGATCCGGTCCGAGAACCGCGCATCCGTCGCCTTGGATATTCCGAAGTCGATCACCTTCGGAACGGGCACGCCGTCGTGCATGGACACCATGATGTTCGACGGCTTGATGTCCCGGTGGATGATTCCCTTCTGGTGGGCGTGCTGTATCGCGTGGCAAATCTGGATGAAGAGGTCCAGGCGCTGTCGGATGTTGAGGTGGTTCTTGTCGCAGTACTTCGTGATCCTCACGCCGCGGACGAGCTCCATGACGAAGTAGGGGGATCCGCGGTCGGTGGCCCCTGCGTCAAACACGCGGGCGATGTTCGGGTGGTCCATCATCGCCAGCGCCTGTCGCTCCGCCTCAAATCGCGCGATCACGCTGCGCGACTCCATGCCGAGCTTGATGATCTTGAGCGCAACCCGGCGGCGCACGGGCTCCTCCTGCTCGGCCATGTAGACCACCCCGCAGCCGCCCTCGCCGATCTTCTGCACCAGCTTGTAGCGGCCGATCCTCGTTCCGACGGATTCCTCCTCGGAGGAACTTGCGGTGGAGACGCCGGATAGCGAGGAGGCGCTCCAGGAGGCGGAAAGGCCCGGCTCGGGTATGCTCATGGATAAGGCGCTGTCGGAGAAGAACTGCTCGGCCTCGGCCTCCGCGGCCAGCAGGTCCTCGATGCGCGCCCGCAGCGATGTGTCGCCGTGGCAGGCCTTGTCGAGGAACTGCCTGCGCCCGTCGGGATCATGGAGTTCCCTCGCCGCGACGAACAGGTCCTCCTCGCCGTCCTTTGTCTCGTTCACGGTGCGGCTGCGGTTAGGGGTTGGCGCGGATGCTCTTGAAAAGCCATACCTTCGCGTAGGCCCAGTGCCTTTCGACGGTTCGCTCCGTGACGTTCAGGCACTCGGCGACCTCCTGGTTTGTGAGGCCCTCGAAGAACTTGAGAATGACAACCCTCGCCTTCTCAGGGTCAAGCGCCTGCAGCTTCTGCAGCGCGTCGTCTATGAGCACGGCCTTCTCGTCGGGCGAGGCGGCGGTCAGGTCGGCGTTGTCTATCCCGAGGCGCACCGGGTTGCCACCTCGCTTGAGGCAAGCCTTCTGGCGTGCCCGCTCGATGAGTATCCTGCGCATCGCCTCCGCAGCAGCCCCGAAGAAATGGGCGCGGTTTTGCCATTTTCGGTCGCCGTCGCCGGCGAGCCGTATCCATGCTTCGTGTACAAGGGCGGTCGGCTGGAGGGTCTGGCCCGGGATCTCGCGGGCCATCTTGGCGGCCGCGTGCCGGCGGAGATCCTTGTACACGAGCGGCAGGAGCTCCTCGGACGCCCGCACGTTGGCGAGTCCCCCCTCCTGCAGGATACGGGTAATCTCGCTCATGGCCGGTGCGCACGCCTGCGGCCTGCAGCCTGTGCCACGGGTAGCCACGGGGCTTTGCCAATGTTGCTCAAGGTGGTGGGACGCGAAGCCGGACGCCGTGTCGCCGTCTTTGGAGGGGTGTCCTTAAGTCCGGGGTCGCTTGCGGGCCGAAACTGCTTATTTGAAATCTTCGAGTCAAGCCATCGGCGCGATGCGCAGCGCAAACGAGTGTCCGGTTATTTTTTTTCGCCGGATGTCGGGTTTCGGATCCTATTGGCGCATTTAGGACAGTACCCCCCCCTCCCTAACAACCGACATAGAATTGTCCTGAAAGCAGGAAACCCTACAGACCCCATGACCAACAATGCATACCCCGGCTCCCTCAGGGTGAGCCAGGTCCGCGCTGGATTTTCCCCGGCGCTTGTCAGCGTTACAGCATTGGCCCTTATCCTGGCCGCAAGCTCCGCGAGCGCGCAGCAGGCCCCGGCCACCCCCGCTGCTGCGGATCCGAACGCGCCCACGGTGACGATGGAGGCAGTGACTGTCTCCGGAGTGCGAGCCAGCCTAATCAGCGCCCAGGAGATCAAGGAGAACACGCCTGAACTCGTGGACTCGATCGTCGCAGAGGACATCGGCAAGTTCCCCGACGTCACGACGGCCGACGCCCTTGCGCGTGTTCCCGGCGTCCAGGTTTCGCATACGAACGGCGAGGCGGAGAACGTTGTGGTGAGAGGCCTTCCCAATATCGAGACGACCATAAACGGCTATGAGGTTTTCACAGGAACCGGCCGCGGCGTTGCGCTCGAGGACATACCGGCCGAGATGCTCGCGGGGATCGACACCTACAAGTCGGTTGGTGCGGACCAGATCGAGGGCGGCGTCGCCGGACTTATCGACGTGCGCCTGCATCGCCCCTTCGACTTCGCCGGGCCCGAGTTTGCGCTCACAACCCGCGGCTACTACAGCGACCAAGCGAAGAAGGACAGCTACAACCTGAGCGCCCTCGTAAGCGACCGCTGGAAGGTCCAGGGCGGCGAGTTTGGTATCCTTGTCGACGTTTCATATTCCAGGCAGCAATACGAGGACCAGATCGCGGACAACTACGTGCATTTTGGGGCCAACGGCGAGCAGTTCGACCTCGCCACGGATCCTTCGGGGACGCGCGGCTATTATGCCGACAACTACGGCCTACAGCTGATCCCCGGCACCCGCACCCGCCCGGCGGCATCGATCATGCTCCAGTGGAAGAACAACGACGGCCTTGAGCTGCACTGGGACAACCTCTTCACGGGCTACCGGAACACTCACCAGGTCAATTTCTTCATAGCGATCCCGAGCTTCGGCGGCTTCACCGACAACGTCGTGCTCTTTCCCGCCGGAAGCGAGGGATACAATGTGCCCGAGACCTTCGACGGACTCGGGACACCGGCGCGTTTCGTGCAGAGCCTCGTGGCTCACAACACCAACACGATCGCAAGCAAGCAGGCCTTCTCGGACAGCACAGACACCTATCAGGGGGCGGTCGGAGGCTCTTGGGTGCACAATAACATCACGCTCAGCGACGAGGTCAGCTACAACTTCACGACGGTGAAGACGCGCGGCGTCATTCTGGATACCATCATCATCACCCCGACGATGGATGTTAAGTACAACCTGAACGCCCCGACGACGATCAACCTTTCGGGGACGGACTACACGGATGCCAGCAACTATCACCTCAGCCAGTACTTCGACCAGTGGGACAGGGACCACAGCATCCAATACGCGGTACGCAGCGATGTCGTTGTCCGCCTGCAGAACGCGCTCCTGAACTCTCTGAAGTTCGGAGTGCGCTACTCTGATCGCGACGTGGATTCCCACTCGGCTAACCCGGGCAGCTACGGACTTCCCTTCGCCACGCTCGCGTCGAGCATACCCGGCCTGATGGAGCTTTCGCAGTCGACGCCTTTCGTCTCAGCGCAGCAGCTGAACGTCCGCCAGTGGCTTTCGGCCAGCGAAAGCTTCCTCCTTGGTCAGACAGACGTGATCCGCGCCCTTGCGGGCCGCCCGCTCGGCCTTCCTCAGGACGACCCGTCCCGCACGTTCCTCGACGTTGAGAAGAACTTTGCCACTTACGCCCTCGCGAATTACCATGCCTCGTTGGGCGATCTCCCTGTGGACGGGGAGTTTGGCCTGCGGTTCACCGACGCCCACGACACGCTTGGCGGCTACCAGCAACAGTCGGTTGGGGGTTCCACGACAGGGCCGTTTGTGCTGACGACGGTGGACAGCGCCCGATGGGATGCCCTGCCGACGGCCAATGGCAGGCTGAAGCTGACGGACAACCTGCTTCTTCGAGCCTCCTTTACGAAGACGGTGACGAGGCCCGATTACGCCGAGCTGAACCCGGCGGTATCGTTGACCTCGCCGGGGCCGACGATCCAGGGATCTGGCTCGGGTGGAAACCCGGACCTGGACCCCATCCGCTCCACCAATTACGACCTCGCCCTCGAGTACTACCCGACAAAGTCCAGCCAGATGACCGTCGCCGGATTCTACAGGACGATCGACGGCTACATCCAGAATTACGCCGATGAGGAAGTCATCGGGGGCAATTCATACAGCATCACGCGCCCGCGCAGCACCCATGACGGATCGCTCCAGGGCATGGAGGCGGGATTCCAGCAGTTCTTCGACTTCCTGCCCGATGCGTTCAAGGGCTTCGGCGTCCAGGCAAACTACACCTACATCGACGGGCAGACACAGAGCCCCCTGACGCTCCAGAAGACACCGTTGGCCCAGGTGTCCAAAAACAACTACAACGTCGTCTTGATCTACGAGAAGGGTCCCGTCTCGGCGCGCCTCGCCTACAACTGGCGCGACAAGTTCATCGACAGCTTCAACCAGCCCGGCATCCAGCCGACGACGGTTTGGGTCCAGCCAAACGACCGGCTTGATTTCTCGCTCGATTACAAACTCACCAAGAACTTGGCCCTCACGTTCGACGCCACCAATATCCTGGACCACAAGTACCACGACAATTTCGGCGACCTGCCGATGTTCACTCGCGACACCCGCAACTACGACAGGACCTACGGGGTCGGCCTGCGGTACCAGTACTGACGGCCTAGCCGCGAGCGGGGTGCTCGTGGCTAAGCTCGCTTGAAACTGGCCGGCGCGAGGTCGCGGGACCTCGTGCCGGCCTACCCGTGAAAACGCGAACGAATCTCTGACAGATTGACTTCATGCCCGCCCTAAATCCCCTTCTCTCATCCATGCGCACGAGGCGACCAGTCCTGTCCCTGCTCGCGCCTTTCATGGCCGCGGCGCTGTCGCTTCCCGCCGCAAACGTGATGGTGGACGTCAGCCACCCTGGGGCTGACATCAATCCGGCGATGTGGGGCGTTTTCTTCGAGGACATCAATTTCGGGGCTGACGGGGGTCTCTATGCGGAGCTCGTCAAGAATAGGGGATTCGAGTTTCCGGACCCTATGATGGGATGGATCAAGGTAAGCCCGTCGCTGGCAAAGGGCGAGGTGACCGTGCGCACGGATGATCCCTTTGATGCCGCAAATCCGCACTACGCCAGAATCAGCTCGGAGGGCACGGCCGTCATCGGCGTCTCGAACGAGGGCTTCAGGGGAATGGGCGTGCGCAAGGGCGGGACCTACAACCTAGCCCTGGAGGTTCGTGGTGTTTCGGGTAAGCCGAAGCTCTCTGTCCGGCTCTATGGCGGGGACGGGACACTCCTCGATACGGCGGTGCTGGAGAACCTCGGCGCTTCATGGAGCAAGCTCAAGGCGACCCTGCGCCCTTCGGACACTGACCTCAAGGCCCGGCTCGCTGTCCTGGTCGACGGGGCCGGCGCAGTAGACATCGACTTTGTCTCGCTCTTTCCCACCGACACGTGGAAGGGCCGTCCCGGCGGACTTCGTGCCGACATGGTCCAGGCGCTTGCGGACATGCATCCCGGATTCATGCGCTTCCCGGGAGGATGCATTGTGGAGGGCAGTGTCCTCTCTCGTCGTTATCAGTGGAAAAACACGATCGGGCCCATCGAGGACCGGAAGGTCCTCATCAACAGGTGGAACTACGAGTTCGTCCACAGGCCGACTCCCGACTACTACCAGTCGTTCGGCCTGGGCTTCTTTGAATACTTCCAGCTCTGCGAGGACATCGGCGCCCAACCCCTCCCAATCCTGAACTGCGGCATGGCCTGCCAGTTCAACTCGGGTGAAGTCTGCCCGCCAGGGGCGCTCGACGCCTATATCCAGGATGCCCTCGATCTGGTCGAATTTGCGAATGGCCCAGTGGACAGCACGTGGGGCTCGAAGCGCGCGGCCATGGGCCATCCCGAGCCCTTCAATATGAGGCTTCTCGGCGTGGGCAACGAGCAGTGGGGGCCCGACTACTTCGACCACTATGAGAAATTCGCTAAGGCCCTGAAGGCGCGTTATCCGGGGATATCACTCGTGTCAGCGGCGGGTCCAGAACCTGCCGACGAGCGGTTCCGCCAATCATGGGCCAAGCTGAGAGAGCTTCACGCGGACATCGTCGACGAGCACTGCTATGCGGGCCCCGAGTGGTTTCTAAACAACTCCCACCGCTATGATAATTACGATCGAAATGGGCCCAAGGTCTTCATGGGCGAGTACGCCGCGCAGAGCGTCGCCACGGTAAGCACAAAGAACCGAAATACGCTGGGATGCGCCCTCGCCGAGGCGGCGTACCTCACCGGCCTCGAGCGGAATGCCGACGTCGTGAGAATGGCCTCCTATGCGCCTCTGTTCGCGAATACCGACGCCTGGCAGTGGACGCCGGACCTCATCTGGGTCGACAGCCTGCGGTTGGTGCGGACGCCAAGCTATCACGTCCAGAGCCTCTTTGCGCGCAACCGCGGGGACCGTGTTCTGCCAGCCTCGCTTGTCGGGGCCACCCAGGACGAGCAGCAGCACCTCTACACATCGGCGACTTTTGACTCAGCCTCGGGCGAAGTGATCGTGAAGGTTGTGAACGCGGGATCTGTAGCCTCGACGAGCACCATTGAACTCAAGGGAGTCACGGGGCTGGCGGGCGCAAGGCGCACGCTTCTTAGCTCAGGAAGCCCGAACGACGACAACACGATGAATCTTCCCAACAGGGTGGAACCGACGCAGAGCGTACTGAATGTCGCTGGTTCTGGAGTGACCATCGACCTTCCCGCCAATTCATTCAGCGTCATTAGGCTGGCCGTGGCCCGGTAGGCTTCTCCCGATGACTTTTCGCGCCATGAGATGGGCCGTAGCCGCTCTCGTGGCTACCGCCCTGCGGGGGCAATTCGCCGGGCCCGCCGTCGGCGCGGTGGTGACGGACGTGCCTATGCATGATCCGGTGATGTACCGGCAGGACGGCACATACTACATCTTCGCCACAGGACAGGGCGTCGCCGTCTGGTCGTCCCGCGACATGGTGCACTGGAAAAGAGAGAAGCCGGTCTTCGATGAGCCTCCTTCCTGGGCGTTGAAGGCGGTTCCAGGTTTCCGGGGCCATATCTGGGCGCCGGACATCAGCTTTTCCCGGGGACAGTATTACCTGTTCTATGCGGTGTCGGCCTTCGGCAAAAATACGTCCTGCATTGGCGTCGCGACAAACGCGACGCTCGACCCGAGCAACCCGGCCTTCAGGTGGGTCGATCACGGGAAGGTGATCCAGTCCGTCCCGGGCGTGAACAACTGGAATGCCATAGACCCTAACATCATCGTGGACGACGAAGGAACGCCGTACATGGCATTCGGCTCTTTCTGGGAGGGGATCAAGCTCGTCAAGCTGACGCCGGACAGGCTCGGCTGTGCTGAGGACTTGGGGGGAATCCCCACGATCGCCACCCGCAAAAAGGATTCGGGTGGCGCCAATCCGCCGGCGACCCCGGGAAATCCGGTAGATGCGGGAGGCAACGCCATCGAGGCACCCTTCATCTTCAAGCACGGCAGCTTCTACTATCTCTTCGCGTCCATCGACTACTGCTGCCGTGGATCCAAGAGCAATTACAAGATGATCGTGGGCCGCTCCACGGCCATATCGGGTCCCTACCTCGACAAAAATGGAACGCCGCTTTCACACGGGGGAGGCACCATCCTGCTCGCGGGTGATTCACGATGGTACGGGGTGGGGCACAACGGGGTGAATTCGTTCGACGGCGTGGATTACATTATTTTCCACGGCTACGATGCCACCGATGCCCACGGCCGCTCGAAGCTGCGCATAGACAAGCTCGAGTGGAGTGGTTCGGGATGGCCCGTCGTGGTGACGGACGGCGCCCCTGTCCCCTAGGGATTGGGGGCGTTGACAGCCTAATGGAGCTGGGATTCCTTGGGCTTCTCCAGTCACGATCCAAGTGGGTCGGCAGCGCCAAAACCCCTCCGGGGCGCCGAGGCCGGAGGACTCGGCACACCAAAAGATGGAATTAAAGAACAGCATCCTCACGATCGTTGCCCTTGCCTTCCTTGCTGCGATGACACCCCTTACCCAGGCCGCCGACGGCAATCAGGTGACGACGGACGCGGGCATCGTGCAGGGCATGGCAGGCAAGGCCCCGGGCCTGCGCGTCTTCGAGGGCATACCTTTCGCGGCGCCCCCGGTCGGCGCCCTCAGGTGGCGCGAGCCGCAGCCCGCGCCCCACTGGGACGGCGTCAGGATGGCGACCGCCTTCGGGGCCAGGGCGATGCAGGGCTCGATCTACTCGGACATGCTTTTCCGCGACAAGCGGATGAGCGAGGATTGCCTCTATCTCAATGTATGGACCCCGGCCAAGTCTGCCGCCGACAAGCTGGCGGTGATGGTATGGATTTATGGCGGCGGGTTCCAGGCAGGCAGCACCTCGGAGTCCCGGCAGGACGGCACGCACCTGGCGACCAAGGGCGTCGTCGTCGTCAGCATGGGCTACAGGCTGGGCGTCTTCGGATTCTTCTCCCATCCCGAGCTCACCAAGGAGTCCGGACGTGGAGCTTCCGGGAATTACGGGATCATGGACCAGGCGGCGGCCCTCCAGTGGGTCCAGAGGAACATCGCGGCCTTCGGCGGGGATCCCGGAAACGTGACCGTGTTCGGAGAGTCGGCGGGATCGTACTCGGTCAGCGTCCTCATGGCTTCGCCCATGGCGCGCGGCATGTTCCAGAAGGCGATCGGCGAGAGCGGCTCGCTGGTCGGCACGAGGAAGATCGCGGCCAACGTGACGCCGCTTGCCGACGCCGAGCAGGCGGGCATTGAGTTCGCGAACTCCGTCGG